>DATJPN010000153.1:0-24765 GCA_035506335.1 Steroidobacteraceae bacterium
TCAGCAGCCCCGCGGCCAGGCCGCCGCACAGCAGCAGCGCCAGGATGCCGCTCATCCGCGCCTGCAGCGACCGCGCCTGTGCCATCGAGGCGACGCCGCGCTCGGCGACCGCCTCATCGCCGGCGCCCGCGCCGTCACGTCGCATCAGGCCGCTCATGGCTCCAGCCTCGGCGCACGCGTGACCTCCGGAGCGATCGTTCCGGAGGGCAGGCGCTCCCCGGTCCCCGAGAATCCCTTGTTGACGATGCAGGCGGTCAACGCCCCGCGCCTGAGGATCAGACGTCGGGCGATGCGATGGATGACGACTTCTCCGGATTCGATGCTGAAGTTGAGCAGCGACTCGGTGCCGTCGTCATTGCGCACGAAGATGGCCGGCTGCTCGGAACGCTGACCGAACAGCAGGTGGGTTTGCACTCCGTCGTCCCAGGCCGCCGCCGGACGCAGCAGCTCCGTGCCGCAGAACCAGTAGTCCGTGTTGTGACTGCGATCCTCCGGCGCCTGCTCCAGGTGGCGCTCGAGATTGCGCGCGGCGGTGCCGGCTGCGGCTGTCGCCGCGGCGCTTCGCGGATAGCGGAAGCGCCCGACATACATGACCGCAGCGGCACCGCGGGCCGCATCCTCGACCGAGTAGTCGAACTGATATTCACGCTTCGAGGTCAGCACGGTCAGATTCGTCACGACGCCGGCAGCCTTCGGCTTCAGGAACAGATGGCTGCCCTGCGCCACGAACGCCAGTCCCTCGATGTCACCGGCCGCGAGGCCGACAAAGGACTCCGCAGCCTCGAACTGCAGGTCGATCTGGTAGCCGACACGCCCTTTGAGCACGTACACCTGCCCGGGATCGTAATCGGCCGAACGGATTCGCGAATCTTCCGCGGCGCCTTGCGGAACCACCGCGGCAGCGGCGGCCCCGCCCCCGATCACGATCGCGAGCCCGGCACAGCGGGCCGGAAGCCATCTGCAGCGCGTGGCCCGCCTCACGGGGTTGCCTCCTGCTCCGCGTGAAAGTCCACGATCCGGAACCCCAGGGGATTGAGCGTCCGCTGCCGCGCATCCCGTGGCGGCGGACCGTACTGGAACCGGATCGAGGCGATCCAGTGACTGCTCTGCGCGGCCGCATCGCCTGCGGGCTGCACGCGCTTCAGGTATCGGACCTGCGCCAGTCCCGGATCATGATCGGCATCCTTCAGGAAGGTCACCGATGTGACCGTGGCCTGCACGACCGTTCCGTCCCTGTACAGGTTGAGCGGCGAATCCGGGTTGCTGCGCTTCCATTCGGCGTACCAGAGCTGATTGCGCTGCGCCGTGTGGAAGGCACCGCACTCGTTGTAGTCACTCGGCGCCATCGCGAGATCGAACCGCTGGCACACGTCCACGTAGTGGGACAGCAGATACCGCGTGAGCACCTGCGATGCCGGCGCACGGCCGTCGTATTCGGGCACCACATCGACGACGCCCGTGGAATTGTCGACGCGGATCAGGTAGGGCTCGACGCGTTTCAGCGGCATCATCACGGCGATGGCGGTCGCGACGCCCAGCGCGCAGGTCCATCCGGCCGCCGCCGCCCAGCGCCAGATCCGGGCCGTATCGCGCCACTGGCGGATGCGGTCCGCCTCCCACGAGGCGCTCTCCTGCCAGTAACTGGCCAGTTCCGCCGTGCCGTTCATCGTATCTGACGCTGCGGCACCGCCGCTCCGGTCTGCTCCGGGATGCCCGGATTGATGGGCCGGAGGTTCGAATCGCAGGCCACCTTCGGCGCCGGCGCGGCCGCACAGGCGCCGAGCGCGGCCAAGGCGAGACCGGGCAAGGTCGCGGTGATGATCGCTTTGCATCGTCTGGTCACGAGTCACTCCTCATCGGATGATCCGGCCGGGAAGGCCGCGCAGGAAACCGCCGACGCCCCGGCTCCAGGCGCCCATCGTGCTCAACGCGGCCCCTCCCGTGAGACTCGCCGCGATAGGCATGATCTGCCGCAACACGAGCAGCACGATGACGGCGGCCAGGAGCATGTCGAGCGCGTCGACCGTCGCCAGCGCGGCACCCCGCGCCGCGGTCTGGGTGGCGTAGCTTTGGATGAGATCGAGCAGCAGGGCGCCGACCAGCACCGTCAGCACCGTGATGAAGCCGTAATTGGCCAGCTGCATCAGCCAGGCATCGAACAGGCGCCGGGTTCCCTCGAACAACCGCAGGGCGATGAACAGCGGCCCCAGCGCCAGCAGTATCGCGAGGGCGATCTTCGACAGGGCGATCAGGAACATGGCGTAGCAGCACACCAGCCCCATGACGATCCACACCAGCACACCGGCGATATAGAACCCGAAGTCGCCGCTGAAGAGTCCGCCCCGGTCCCACAGTTCACTCGCCACCGCCCCGCCCGCCTGCCAGACGACATCGAGCGTGGCGACGGGCGAGGCGGCTCCCGCCACGACCGCTGCGAGTTGCGCCGGCGCGCTGTAGAAGGTGTCCACGATCAGCGAGTTGTAGAGCCACAGCTGCAGGGCGGCACCCAGGACGATGACCAGCAGGATGATCTTCCGCAACCCCGTGATGAACGGCTCCTCGATCCTGCCCGTCAGCTGCAGATAGCCCCAGAACATCACGTACACGGTACCGAACGTCACGATGGCCGGCTCCAGGGCCGCCGACAGGCGCGCGGTGTTGTTGCCGATGTAGCTGGCCAGCTGCGCATCCAGCCAGGTCGAAAACGTCGCGAAGAATCCCATGTCGCCCTCCGCCCGGTGCATTCGGATCAGGGTGCGGGCTCGAAGCGTCCCGAGAACCGCCCGTGACCGGCGATCACGGCCTCCCGGTCCTGCTGTGCATGAACCCATTGCTGGGCCTGCGCCACTTCATAGAGCGACTGGAGCTTGGTCTGTTCGTTCTGCAGCATCCCGGACTCGGCCTCGATGCGTGCCTGCAGGTCGAGCGCCGCCTTCTGGTCGGTGGCGCTGCCGATGGCACCGATCAGCTGCTGAAGGGCCGCGAAGCGGCCGCTCGAATTGCTCAAGGCGCCGCTGGTGATTCCCTGCAACATCGCCACCGTCGATCGCCAGGCGGCGATCCGGGCCTGCTGCTCCTGCGGCAGGGCGGCCATCTGCTGCGGCGTCAGGACGGCATTCGCCTGCACTGCGGCCTGGACGGCGGAGGACAGGTCCGAGAATCCCGAATTCACCTGCGCCACGGCCGCGGTGAGATCGGCCAGGTTGGCCGGCAGGTAATTGCGCACCGTTCCGGCGAGCAGGTTCTGCATGCCGCGACCGCCCGTCATCGCCTGGAACTCCTGCTGCGCCTGAGACAGTTGTCCACGCGCGGTACTCAGGGCCTGGTTCAAGGTCTGGACCTGCTGCATCAGCTGGGCGATGGCCCTCACGTCGATCACCGCCCATTGGGCCTGCGCCCGTGGCGCGATTCCGGCCAGCAGCAGCAGCAAGACGGCGGACACCGTTGTGCGGAACGTCTTCATGTCGAGCCTCCTCCTTCATGCAACACACGAGAGTGATTCGGTGACCTGCGCCATGAAGGCCGGCAGCCACCGCTCGGGGTCTGATCCAAGCTCATCGATGAGCGCACGTACCCGTTCGAGGGACTGCGCCCGGCCGGATATCACGGCCAGTTCGCCGTCAAGACCCTTCAGGTCCAGCTGGCACACCACGCTGTGATGGCCCTGGCGGATCAGAAACTGACGCGAACCCACCGTCATCTCCTCCCGGATGAGGCGGAACTCGCGCTCCGAGAGTCCGAGTCCCGCGACGTACTCGGCGTGCGACGCCTCGGGATTCGGAAAGAAGATCTTGGTCGGCGTCTGCTCGATGAGCGTGCGGCTGATGGAGGCCGCGAGGACGTCACTGACGCTCTGCGTCGCCAGGCACATCGCGGCGTTCAACTTGCGCCAGGTTCTCGGCCCGTCGGTGGCAAAGCCCTCGAATGCCGGATCCGCGAGCAGTCTCCAGAACTCATCCATCCAGCAAACCAGCCGCCGCCCGTCCAGCATCCGGCGCACCAGGTGGAACAGATACAACGTGAGCGGCGCACGGATGCCGTCCTGGTCCAGGAAGTCGGTGACATCGAATCCGACGATCGGGGTGCCCACCAGCAGGGGCGCCACGCAATCCTCGGGATTGTCGAA
Source organism: Steroidobacteraceae bacterium (assembly GCA_035506335.1). Lineage (GTDB taxonomy): Bacteria > Pseudomonadota > Gammaproteobacteria > Steroidobacterales > Steroidobacteraceae > DAIDKA01. The sequence goes on from DATJPN010000153.1 coordinate 4,127, forward strand.
GACCCACGCGAGGTCCCCGCCGGTGCCCCGGCACCAGCGGGACAGGCGCGCGTGAATGCCCTCCGGATCCGTCGGATCCAGGAATTCCACCAGCCGCGACAGGCCGCGCGCCGGCGCGGCGAGGCTGAGCGTGCCCTGCAGCGCCTGATCGAGGTCGGTCTCCTCCCGGGTAGTGAGCGCCCGTCCGGAGGCCGGCCGGGCAAGCACGCGCAGCCAACTCTTCAGGAACGCCTCGTTGGCGGCGTCGGGCGGCAATTGCAGCGGATTGCAGCCCGTCATCCGTCCGGTGCGCAGGGGCAGGTATCGCCCACCCAGGGCCCTGACCAGGATCTCCAGCCCCTGATCCTTGTCGAAGACGATCTGGGTCGCGCCCTGGCGGGTCAGCATGGTGAGCAGGAAGCCGATCAGTACGGTCTTGCCCGATCCGGTCGGACCACAGATGAGCGTGTGGCCGGTGTCCTTGCGGCTGCCGCCGTCCGGATCCTTCGGGTCGCTCGCGTGCAGTGAGAAGTGATAGGGCGACCCGGCGCTGGTCACGAACAGCGCCAGCGCCTCGCCCCAATGATTGCCCGATTCGCGGCCCACCGGGTGATTGTGGAACGGTGCCATGGCGCAGAAGTTGCGCGAGGTGATCGGCGCCTTGCGCGGCCGCAGGCCGAACTGACCCGGCAACTGCGCCCAGTAGGCCGCCTCCAGGCCCAGGTCTTCGCGCGCCACCACCATGCCCGAATCCGCGAGCAGGCTGCGCGCCAGCGCCACGTGGTCGTTGAGCAGGCGGAATCGGCGCCGCAGCATCGACTGGCTGCCATCCTCTGCGGCATCGGCGAACACCTGCAGAGTCAGGTGATGATCGCCCATGACGAACTCACCGCTGGTGAGGGCATCGAGCGCCACCTTCAGCTCCTGCGCCTGGGAGAGCGAAAAATCCCCGGCGTTCACCATCCGGTTGTACTGGCGCTGCAGCAGTCCCTGTGCGGCGGGCCGGGAAAGGAACGCGAACGACTGCGTCAGCACGAAGCAGAATGGCGCCGACAGCAGGCGGTCATACATGCCCGCGACCGTCGGGGTCGGATACTCCTTCACGCCCAGTACGGCGGCAACGCGAGTGCCCGCGCTCTGGCGATACTCGATGACCTCGGTGCCGATCAGGCACCGGGCCGTCGCCAGCACCTGCGCCAGCGGAGCACGCGGTAACGGCATCGCCTGGATTTCGCCATCCAGCAGCAGGCTCAGGAACTCGAGCACCCGGGAATGGGCTGCGGGCCCGGCGCCACGCAGGCCCAGGCGCTCCGGGTCGCAATCCTGCAGGGACGCACCGATGGTCTGGGCGAGCTTGTCGCAGGCATCGACCGCTTCGCGGACACCGGCACCATCGGGGACCGCAGAGCGCGCCAGCAGCCGCGCGAGCAGACCCGGCGCCGCGCCGACAACCGGTCGGAACACCACGCTGAGGTAGAGCTCATTGAGCATGAGCTTCTCGGCCGCGACCCTTTCCCGGTATCGGCGGCTCAAGGCACCGGCAAAGCCCGGCTCCGGTGCCGCGGAGCGGATCCATTCGCGCCGGCGCACGACGTGGGTCCACAGGGCCACATGGGGACTCGCGAGATTGCGCCACAGCACGTTCAGGCGTTCATGCCAGGTGTTGAGCCGCGCGTAATCGGCGGTCTCGAATCCGACACCCCCGAGGCGGAACACCTGGACGTAGTCGCCCGCCACGGTGCTGACCACGTGCTCGGAGACCTGCGCGAGGTACGGCACGCGGCCTGCAGCGTGGGCTTCGCGTCGGATCCGCGCGTCGCTGCGCAGCTTCATCAGGCGTGCTCCCCACCGGCCGTCACCGCCGTGTACGGCGTGGGATCCTGCCGCCGGCGCCGGCCGACCGACAGACACAGCGGGCTGTAGCTGGCGGCCTTCCAGTAGAAGCCATTGCCGAGCAGCACCGGCAGCCGGGTGCGCGCCCACAGCAGCAGCAGATCGAAGAATCGCGCATCGTGCGCGCACAGCAGCGCACAGATCCCGTGAACCGGCACCGCGAGCAGCAGGCACAGCAGGTTGCGGGTCGCCAGGAACAGCTCGAGCGTGAACACCAGGTTGAAGATCAGCGCCGCATAGGTCACGCCCCAGCGCATCGGGGGCCGCGTGGCACCGACGAACAGGGTGTCCACGGTCAAGGCGGCATGAACCTGCGACATACTCGAGGTCATACGCCGAACATCGAGCGCACCCAGGTCACGATCTGCGGTGCGCCGAATATGATGGCCACTCCGAGGATCGCGCACAGGCACCAGGCCCATGAAAGCCTGTTCGCCAACGCCATGCCCCCGAGGACCATGATGAGGATGATGGCCACGGGAGTCATCCAGGCAAGGATATTGGCCTGAAGCGCGGTGGCGCCGGTCATGAAGGGGGATTCCTGCGCCCGGCCCAAGGCAGGAACGGCCAGTAGTGCGGCGGACCACCAGCGCGTGCCGGGGATGATCTGACTGAAGCGTACGGTCGGCATCATGATCGGCGGACTCCGTGACGAGGTGTGGGTCCCATGTCATCAGAGGCCCGGATCACGGACCAGAGCACTTAGCGATGTGAACGAGCAGAAACGCGGGCACGCCGAGCGGTCGGCCCACTGCGGCGCTACAGGGCCTCGACGAACCTCAGCAGCCGCTCACGTTTCTGCCGCGACAGATGCATGAAGCGTTCGCGCACCACGGCCGCCTCGCCGTCATGCCACAGCACGGCCTCCTCTACCGACCGTGCCCGTCCGTCGTGCAGGAAGGTTGGCCGACTCTCGCGGCTCAGGCGATAGCCCATGCCCCACAGCGGCGCGGTGCGCCAGCGCGTGGGATGTACGGCGCCCGAGAGCTCATGGTCCGCAAGTCCCGGCCCGAGATCATGCACGGACAGATCGGTATACGGCGCAATGATGCCCTTCAGATTCTGGCCGTCCGGCTGCGCCAGTGCGACCGGAAGCTCCGGTTCATGGCAACCCGAACAGCCGGTGGAAGCGAACAGTTTCCGGCCGATCTCCTGCTGCGCTGGCTGCGACGGCAAGGGACTGTCCGGCACGGACAACCACTTCTGGAAGACCAGCAGCGCCTCCAGCAGCTCGTCCTTGAGTTCCGGTGCATCGAGGTGGCGCTGTTGCAGGCACCGGGTCTGCGCGGACGTGCAATCATCCGCCGGACGATCCGTGTTCGTCACCCCCATCTCGCGCGACAGGGCGCGCGTGGTCTGATCGCGCAAGGAGAGCGCACCGGCCTGCCAGCCGAAGCGGCCCGGGCCCGCCCGGGCGGCAGGCGCCGGAACCGCTTCGAGTAGCCCGAGACCGAACAGCGCCGGCGCGATGCGCGGCTTGAGGATGATGTCCGGCGCCAGCGGTCCGTAATTCAGATGGGTCAGCTCGTACTCGGGCTGGCGCAGCGTCCACAGGCTGCCGTCCGGGTAGGCTCGCTGCAGCACGTGATAGTGGATGACGACCTGCCCTTCGGGCGCGAAGCCTTCCGTCGCGGCGGGACTCAGGACCCGGCCGTACACCGGGTCTCCCGGTGGATCCGGCTCGGCGGCGCCCGCCCCTGCGCCATCGGCGCTCGCCTGCAGCTGTATCACCATCGAGTTCGGCATCGGCCCGTCGGTGAGCGGGCCGCGGCCGTGGGCGCCCTCGTTGTGGCATTCATCGCAGGATGCCGAATTGAACAACGGGCCCAATCCCGACCGTCGGCCGGCGCCGGGCGTGCCGGCGGGCAGGAACTCGGTATTGAAGAGCGCGTGTCCCAGCGCATAGGCATCGGCCGCGGGTCCGGCCAGGGGCGCGTACGGCGGCGGGTCGCGGTGATTGACGTAGGGCATCGAGCCGATCGCGGTGGCCGCGAGTGCCGGCACGGCCGCCCACAGCAGTCCACACAAAGCCGAGACGCCCACGCTGCGCCCCGCCCGCGCCGCGCCGGACCTACTTCGGGGCCGCGGTGACCGTGACGCGAACGGCGGCACTGTTCGTATTGCTGAACTGCAGGACGAGGTCGCCCGCCGGCAGGGGATACTGGACGATCTTGCGCGGTGCACGGCACTCGCGCAGGCCGGTGAAGTCATCGGTCGGCGCGAACTTGCCATCCGCGATGACGTCTATCCAGAACCCCTCGCTCATCGATACGCGGTACTTGCCGGCGGTGGGTATGTGCAGCGTGACCAGGCCCGCGAAGGCCCCATCGGCCAGCGCCTTCTTGGCGGGCGCGAGGACGAACCCGACCTTTTCCTGCGGCGTGAGGGAAATGTCGTAGAGCCTGTCGACCTCGAGCACCGGCGCGGCGCCTGCGGCCGCCGCGGCGGTGACCGCGACGGCCGGGGTCGCAAACACGGCGCGCTCGTGCGTCACGTTCCAGGTGAAGCCGTCGCACGGATCGGCCGCGTGAACGGGTACCCCGATGAACGCGCCGACCGCAAGGGCGCCCAGCGCCGCCCGTTTCGCTCCAGTCATCACGATCTCCCGCTACAACGTGTAGCGCAGGTTCACAAAGTACTCCCGGCCAGGCCCGTTGTAACCGTTCTCGATGAGGTAATCCCGGTCGGCGAGGTTCCTGACGCCCAGTTCGGCGTTCAGTTGCCGGGTGGGCTGCCACCCGGCCTTGAGACCCACCAGGGCATAGGCGCCCGAGCGGTAGTAGACCGTGGCATTCACGGCATTCTGCAGCCAGCGGCGGCCTTCAACGTCGAGCGTCGGCGTCACCGAGAACGCCGGCAGCGGGTGCCAGCTCGCGTAGGCGAAGAAGCGCTGTGCCGGCGTGTCGGTGGGCACGCCGCCACCGGAGAGGAAGTTGCGGACCAGGTAGCTGTAGTTGGCGCCGGCCTCGAGCTCATCGCCGATGAGGGAGCGCTTCAGGTCGATTTCAAAGCCGGTATTGCGTCCGGTCCCGACGTTACGGTTGGTGCTCAGCGTCGGCGACAGGGCCACGGCCGTGATTTCATTGGAAATCCGCGCCAGGAACACGTCGGCCGTGACGTGGGTGCCGAACCAGGTATCGCCGACACCGGCCTGCAGATAATGAGATCGCTCCGGCTGCAGATCCGGGTTGTTCATGAAGGTGCCGAAGCGGGTGCTGTACATCTCGAAGAGGGTCGGAAAGCGGGCCCGGTCCGCGTAGGTCAGGTGCACGGATCCGTCCCCGCCGTAGGTGTAGACGGCCGCGAGCTCACCGTTCAGGGCGTGCTTGTCCTCCACCGGATAGGCGAACGAGCTGCCGAATGGCGGCACGTTGCCGCTCGCGACCCACTGGGCGTCGCCTACCATGTTGCGCACATCGTAGCTCGCTCCGGCAATCAGCTGCCAGGCGCTGGCCGGACGGTAGATGTTCTCCAGCGCCACCGAGTAAGTGGACTCCTGCGCGTCCTCCCAGGGCTGCTGGTAGAACACGCCGAAGGGAATATTCCGCGTGCTCTCCGTCTCGCGGTGTTCGTCCCAGCGATAGGTGCCCGACACACGCACCGTGTCGGCCGTCCCGAACAGGTTCTCGTCCAGTTCGATGCTGCCGCCGGCGGCCTGGTCGTTGTACACGCTGTTGAAGGACTTCGGGGTGTTCTGCGTGTTGTAGTGGATGTTGTCGTACGAATCGAGCTCGTTGTAGAACTTGTCGTAGTACAGACGCACCTTGACGAAGGATCCCGCGGCGTCGATCACGTTCTTCGAAAGCCAGTAGAGGCTGCGCTTGTCCCATTGCGGCCAGGTCCAGTACTTGACCGAATTCATCAGGTTCGCCGGGATGATGCTGTCGGGGGGCGGGTTGTCCTTGGTACCCATCTGGTCGATGTAATTGATGCTGTAGGAGGCGTTCTCGTCGGGTGCGTAACCCGCCTTCAGGTTGATCTTGTAATCGCGGTGATACGAGTCGATGCGATCGCCAGCGCCCTGCAGCGTTCCGGGCATGAAGTCATCCGACAGGCGAAATCGGGTCTGCCGGTCATAGGAGCCCGAGGCCTGGGCAAACCATCCGTTCTGCCGCGTGCCGATGAACAGATCGGTGATCGTGGCCTGCGGCGATCCGGTCGAATCGAACTGCTCGCCGGCGCGCACGTCGAGGTCCAGCGGCTTTTCGGCTATCCGGCTCACCAGATTGATGGAACCTCCCATGGCGCCCGGTCCATCGATCACCGAGGCGAAGCCCTTCGAAACCTGGATCTGCGCGATGTCGACGGTGCTGAAGCGCGAGAAGTCGATGCGGTTGTCGACGGGCAGGTAGACCGGGATGCCGTCCTGGTACAGGGGCACCCGCCACCGGTCAAAGCCGCGGATCCAGACATCGGTCTCGTTGCGCGCGCCGACCGTGCTGACCGAGGCGCCCGGAGCGAGCGCGATCGCCGTATCGAGGGTGTCGCGATTGAACTGCAGGAGGTCCTGGTGTGAAATCTGCAGGCCGCCGAGGGATCCGCCATTGCCATCGACGACAGCCGCCGTGACCGTGACCTCTTCGAGTTGGGGCACCGGATCCGGATCGGCCGCCCGCGCGGCCGCGGCCACCGACAAGCCCAATCCGAAAGCACACAGCGTGGCACCCAGCTTCATGGCCATTCCTCATTCACCGAAATCAGTCGTTGTATTGGATCATATATAGCGCGGTGCCGCAACGCAGCCAGGCCGGGGAACCGGCCCGGGCGCGCGCAGTCAGATCAGTGCAGTACCTGCCGGGGAAGCCAGAGCGGTCCCTTCCATGCGTATCCGATCACGCACGATCACGCTGCTGGCGGTGGCAGCGGGACATGTCCTGGTGCTGTGGAGCATCTGGCGTGTGCAGGCACCTCGGCCCGATGAGACCGAGACCTTCGCCTCGGTGCTGTTCTTCCTGCCGGAGAAATCCGGGCACTCGGTCGTGCCGCGGCTCCCCTCCTCCCGGGTCGGCACCCTACGGTCCGCCCCTCACGCCGCTGCGGCGCCGCCCGAAGCCGCAGCGGGCAGCGGGATCACGCCGCCACCGGTTCCCGGCGCGGGTGTCGACTGGTCCGCCCAGCTCGGCGCGGCCGCCGATGCCACGCTGAGAAACGAAAAAGCGGCCCGCGACCAGCTGGGCGCATTGACCCGCAAGTTCGTGATCGAGGCCGACCCGCGCGACCCCGGACGCGCGCCGCTCCAGGACTTTCGCTGGTACGGCGCGGGCATTCACCGCATCGACACGCGCAGCCCGATTCCGGTGCTGCACGTGAACGATCGGTGCGTGCTGGTTCTCTTCATCATCCCGGCCTGCGCCATCGGGCACATCGAGATCCACGACGACCTGTTCAGGAACGAGGCCCGCGCACTCGATGACCGGGAGGCGACGCCCCGGCCCAACGACGTGCCGTAGCTCAATCGCGAACCGACGGCTCGCTCCCGCCGACGCTCGCCAGATGCGCCTCACGCAGGTCGAACTCGCGCTCGATGCGGCGGCGCGCATCGTCCTTGAGTTCCCCATTGCGATAGGTCGCGTTGATGTGCTCCCGTTCGGTGGCGATCAGGCGGTACTCGACGGCATCCCGGTCATGCATCAGCGCCGAGTGGGATGCGTCGCCGTCGCCGCGGTGCTCCACGTGGCGCAGCCGTTCGCGATACAGCCGGCGCACCGGAGCGAGCACCTCCTCGGCGAGCTTGTCCGCCCGCGTCATGTCCTCGAGCTTCGCCAGCGCCGCCTCGATCGCCGCGCGGCGCGCCTTGAATTCCACCGCCCGGTCGCGGAAGCGCTCCCGGCGGCCCGCATGAGCGAGTCCGAGCCAGGTCACCACGCGCGCGAAGGCGAGTCCCTGACCGACCAGGGTCACCAGGATCACGGCAAAGGTGAGATACAGGATGAAATTGCGCGCCGGGAATGGCGCGCCATTGTCGAGCAGCACCGGCAACGACAGCGCCGCGGCCAGCGAGACCACGCCACGTATGCCCGTGAACGCCAGGGTGAAGGCGCGCTGCCAGGAGATTCGCTCCTCGCCGGCACCGTCCGGCTGATGGCCGAGGACGGCCAGGTAGGCCGCCGGGAAGATCCACGCAAAACGCGCACCGATCACGACCACGCTGACGAGCGCCGCGGCGATGGCCAGTTCCGAGGTCGAGTAGCCGGCGATGCCGCCGATGACGGTTCGCGCCTGCAGACCGGTGACCAGGAACACGAGGCCCTCGACGACGTAGATGAGGAAGTCCCAGAAGAACACGCCCTGCAGGCGGGTCGCCGAACTGATCAGACGCTGGCCGTTCCAGCTCACGTACAGGCCGCAGGCCACGGTCGCGAGGACACCGGAACCGCCGAGGTGCTGGGGCGGCCAGAATGCGACAAAGGGCGTCAGCAGCGACAAGGTCACTTCTATATGGGTATCGCGGGCCCAGTGACGCAGATGCAGCATCACCCAGCCCACCGCGATGCCCCACAGCACCTCACCCACGATGATCAGCGAAAACAGGGCCGAGGCGTGGGCGATCGAGATGCTGCCGGCGCTCACGGCCACCACGGCAAACCGGTACAGCACGAGGGCGGTGGCGTCATTGGCGAGGCCCTCGCCCTCGAGGATGGTGAGGATGCGCCGCGGGATCTGCAGCCGCCGGGCGATCGACAGCGGCGCCACCGCATCCGGCGGGGAGACGATGGCACCGACCGTGAACCCGACGGGCCAGGACAGCTTCAACCACAGGTGGCAGGCCGCGGCCACGAGCACCGTGGTGAACACGACGCAACCGACCGCCAGCAGGGAAATGCTTCCAAGATTGGCCCGGAAGTCCTTCCAGCTCATCGAGAACGATGCCTGGTAGATGAACAGCGGCAGAATCACCAGCAGCACCAGCTCCGGCGCGAGACTCACGGCCGGGAGCCCCGGAATCAGGGCGAGAACGACGCCGGTGAGGACGAGGAGAATGGCGGAAGGGATCTGCAGCCGGATGGCGAGCGCCTCGACCCCGGCGATGACCGCCAGCAGCACCACGAGCAATTGCAGCGTCTGGATCATAAGATGCGGGTGAGCCCCTCCGCGGGCAGCATATCAGGAGGCTGCGCGGGGATGAGGAGCCGGACGGCGCGGCGGTCAACCGCCGCAGCGCCGGCACGTTATGCTGTGGTGGTGCCCCGGGATGGGCAGGAGTGGATCATGGACAGACAGATCGTTTCGCTCGCGGCCGCGGCGGCTACCCTGGCGCTGGCGGGCTGCACGGGGATTCCGGTCAGGACCGACCAGAACGCCCAGCTCGTTGCCAGCGTCCATTGCCACACGGTCGCCTGGGCCGGCGGATTCAAGGGCGCGAGCCCGCTGCGCAACACCATCGCGAATCCCCTGAACGAGGCCCGGCTGCGCGATGCGATCACCGCCAATCTGCAGGCGGCGGGCATCGCCATCGTGGAAGGAAGCGGCGCGAATTCCGGCGCGCAGTGCCTGGTCGGTTACGGCATCGGCATCGAGCGCCAGATCGATACCGTGTACCCGGAGGACTGGGGGTATGGCCCGGGCTTCTGGGGCCCGGGTTGGTGGGGGCCGGGCTGGGGCTGGGGGGTTCCCTACGTCTACCACCAGAGCTTCATCACCGTGGACCTGTACGACGCGGCGTCGCGCAAGCCCATGTGGCATGCCTCGGCCGAGCAGAGCCTCACGGGCCTGAGCGGGGATGCCGCGACGGCGCGCATCCGCGCGGCGGTGGATGCGATCTTCCTGAAGTTTCCGAAGTAGTCCGGAAGGCTACCCGCCGCGCAGCCGCACCGTCGCGACCAGCAGGTCGGCACGGTCGGCACGGGGTCCGACCAGAATCTCCACGGTCCCGGGTTCGAATACGCACGCGAGGTCCGGGCCCAGGAACTGCAGCTGCGATGCCGGCACCTCGAGCAGCGCCGTACCGGTTTGACCGGGCGCGAGCTCGAGCCGGGTAAATCCGGCCAGCTGCAGCAGGGGCCGGGACACGCTCGCGACCACGTCATGCGTGAACACGAACACGGTCTCGCAGGCCGTGCGGGCCCCCTCGTTGGTGAGATCCACCCGCACCTGCAGCGTATCGTTCAGCGTCACCGCCTCCGGTGACACCCGCAGGTTCGAATAGCCGAACCGCCCGTAGGTGAGCCCGTGTCCGAAGGCAAACAGGGGCTCGTTGGGCGAGTCCAGGTACTTGCTCGTGAACTTGTCGGCCGGATCGGCGGGGCGGCCGCTGCGCCTCTCGGAGTGGAAGATCGGAATCTGCCCGACCGAGCGCGGCCAGGACATCGCCGTGCGCCCGCTCGGTGAAACCTTGCCCAGCACCACGTCGGCCACGGCATGTCCGGCCTCGCAACCCGGAAACCACGCCGCGACCAGGGCATCGCTGGCCGCGACCAGCGCCGGCACGGTCAGCGGCCGTCCCGAGAACAACACCACCGCGCAGGGCCTGGCGAGTTCCCGGGCGCGCGCGAGCACGGCCTCGGCCAGCGCGTCCTGCCGGCCCGGCAGTCCCGGGTGCGTGCGGCTGGCCGCCTCGCCGCTCATGACCGCGGCTTCCCCGAGACACAGCAGGATGCATTCGGCCTGCTCGCACAGGGCCACGGCGGCCTCGATACCCGAGGTGTCGTCGTTTTCGATGCCCACGCCCTGCGCGTACAGCATCAGCGTATCGGGCAGCGCCGTCCGCAGGCCCGAGAATACGCTCACGTGGTTCTCCGCGACTCCGGCTGCCCACCAGGGGCCGCGCATCTCCTGGGCGGCGTCGGCCAGCGGCCCGACCACGAGGAGGCTGCGCGGCGAGGCCTTGAACGGCAATACCTGCTGCTCGTTCTTCAGGAGCACCAGCGACTGTGCCGCCACGCGCCGCGCCAGCGTCCGGCGCCGGGCGATGGCCGCGGCGGACTCCTGCGTGGCGCAGCGGCCGTAGGGGTCGTCGAAGAGCCCGAGCCGCTCCTTCAGGCGCAGCACCCGCCGCACGGCGGTGTCGATCTGCTCGAGCCTCACCAGGCCGCGTTCGAGGGCCACGGGCAGCCCGTGCCGATAGGCCTCGGACATCATGTCGATGTCCACGCCGGCGTTCAGCGCCAGAGCCGCCGCCTCGGCCAGATCCGCCGCGACACCGTGGTTGAGCAACTCGCGAATGGCGTTGTAATCGCTGACGACCACGCCTTCGAAGCCCATCCTCACCCGCAGCCAGTCGCGCAGCAACGCGGTGTGCGCCGTCATCGGGATGCCCGCGAGGTCCGTGAAGGCCGGCATGACGGTTGCGACGCCGGCGCGCACCGCGGCCGCGAAGGGCGGCAGGTGGACCTCGTGCAGCGTGCGCTCGGAGATGTCCACCGAGGCATACTCGCGCCCCGCCATCACGGGGGCATAGGCGCAGAAGTGCTTCGCGCAGGCCGCCAGAGCATCCGGCGCGGCGAGGTCCCGTCCCTGGAACCCGCGCACCTTGGCGACGGCCATCTGCATCGTCAGCCACGCATCCTCGCCCGCCCCTTCCACGGTGCGGCCCCAGCGTGGATCACGCGACACGTCCAGCATCGGCGCGAAGGTCATCGCGAGGCCGTCGGCGGCCCCTTCGATGGCCGCTTCGCGGGCCGTGGCCTCCCACACGGCCGCATCGAATACCCCCGCCTCGGCCAGAGGCACGGGAAACAGCGAACGGTGACCGTGGATGATGTCCAGTCCGATCAGCAGCGGGATCTTCAGCCGCGACTCCTCGACGGCGAGCCGTTGCATCTCCCGTACCGGGCCCGCCCCGACCATGTTGAGCAGATTGCCGATCGCGCCGCTGCGGATGGACTCGGTGGAATCCCCGGCGATGACGGGCCCGGTGACCGTGAACGAGGAGGCCGTCATGGTCAGCTGGCCGAGCTTTTCGGCCAGGGTCATGCGGGCAATCAGGCTTTCGATCCGGCTCATGGGTTGCGCCCCATCGCATGCAGTAAAATACGCCATCAGGATACAGGATGTCCGCCGTGCCCAAGCCCCGAGCCCCCGGCCCCGCACGTACGCCCCGCCGCCTCGGCCCGGCGCAGCTCGCCGCCCTGCCCGATGAGGAACTGCTCGAGGCGGTGCAGCGGCAGACCTTCCGCTTCTTCTGGGAGGGCGGTCATCCCGTCAGTGGCCTCGCCCCCGACCGGCGCCGCAAGGCGGCCGGTCCCGTCGATGACCTTGCCGCCATCGGCGGCAGCGGCTTCGGGCTGATGTGCATCATCGTCGCGGTGGAGCGTGGCTGGATCGCGCGCGAGGCCGCCGTGACCCGCGTGAACGCCATGCTCGATGTCCTCACCCGCGCTCCCTGCTACCACGGGGCCTTCCCGCACTTCATGAACGGACGCACCGGAGCGACCATCCCCTTCGGCCGCAAGGACGACGCGGCGGACCTGGTCGAAACGTCCTTCCTGTGCATGGGACTGCTGTGCGCGCGGGAGTACTTCACCGCCGATCTGCCGGCGGAAGCACGACTGCGTGCGCGGGCGAGCGGGCTGTGGGAAGAGGTCGAGTGGAACTGGTTCACCCAGGATCGGCGCGAGCTCCTGTACTGGCACTGGAGTCCCAACAACGGCTGGGCCATGGATCACGAAATCCACGGCTGGAATGAATGCCTGATCACCTATCTGCTGGCCGCGGCCGCACCGCGCTACCCGGTCGATCCGCTCGTGTATCACCGCGGCTTCGCCGCCGGGCGCGATTTCCTGAACGGCAAGACCTACCACGGCATCAGGCTGCCCCTGGGGGTGCCCTTCGGCGGCCCGCTGTTCTTCAGCCACTATTCCTTCTGCGGCCTCGATCCGCGCGGCCTGAAGGACCGCTACGCGGACTACTGGCAGCAGAACCTCGCCCACGCGCGCATCAACCATGCGCACTGCACGGCCAATCCGCACGGCCATCCGGGATACGGCAGCGAATGCTGGGGACTGACCGCGAGCGATGACCCCGACGGGTATGCCGCGCACGATCCGGCCCACGACAACGGCACCCTATCCCCGACCGCGGCGCTGTCCAGCCTGCCCTACACGCCATCGGAGTCCCTCGCGGCGATCCGCCATTTCCTGCGCCGCTACGGCAGCCGGGTGTGGGGTCGCTACGGCTTCGTGGATGCCTTCTGTGAACGCCGCGGCTGGTACGCGGATACCTTCCTCGCCATCGATCAGGGACCGATCATCATCATGATCGAGAACCATCGCTCCGGGTTGCTCTGGCGGCTGTTCATGTCCGTGCCCGAGATCCGCGCCGGCCTGCGGAAACTGGGTTTCAGCAGCCCGCGCCTGCGGGCACGCCGTTGAACACCGGGGCGGACAGCGCGCCGCCGGGCGATGACCTTGACGAGTGGATCCATGCCCAGTATCACCACTGCGCCCGGCAGATGCTGCGCGCGATCTCCGCCACCGACATCATCAAGCCACGTCCGGGATTCGGCCAGAGCATCCAGGCCCAGGTCGGTTCGGTGGTGGCCTCGCCGGTGCTCGCCGCCTACGACCCGGATCCGGATTACTTCTTCCACTGGTACCGCGACTCGGCCGTCGTGATGGACGCCCTGCGCGTCCTCTACGAGGACGGCACGCTGGGCGATGAGGCCCTGGAGCTGTTCGCGCAGTTCGTGCACTTCAGCCTCGGGCTCGATGCCCTGGATGGCCGCACCCTCGTCGAGAACCGGCAGTGGCGCGCACGCGTGCAGCCGGACTTCGTCCGCTTCCTGCGCGACGACGCGGAGCTGTCGCAGCTTCATGGCGAGCGCATTCGCGGCGAAACGCGCGTCAATGCCGATGGCACCCTGGACATCTCGAGCTGGCCGCGCCCGCAGCACGACGGGATCGCGACCCGGGCCCTGACTCTGCGGCGCTGGCTGGCACTGCCGGCGCTCGACCCGGCGGTGCGCGAGGCCGCCTCGCGCCTGCTCGGGGCCGACCAGCAGTACACACGGCGGCACTGGCCGGAGCCGTCGTTCGACATCTGGGAGGAGGAGTTCGGGCTGCACTACTACACGCTGTGCACCGCGGCGGCGGCCCTGGCCGGGGATGCGGCGTGCGCCGCGATCCATCGCCTGCTCGATGGCTTCTGGGACAGCCATGATGGCTACTATCACTCCCGGGTGCTGCACGATGGCGCCGCGACCACCAAACAACTGGACATCGCCGTGATTCTCGCCGTCGTGCACGCGGATCTGCCGGGATTGCGCCATTCCCCGGAAGACCCGCGCGTGCACGCGACGCTGGCGCACCTGGAGGCGCTGTTTGCGGGAGAGTATCCGATCAACGAGCACCGTCCCGCCGGTGCCGGTCCGGCCATGGGGCGCTATGCCGGCGATGCCTATTACTCCGGGGGCGCCTATTACTTCTCCACCCTGGGCGCCGCGCAGCTGTGCTATCTCGCCGCCGGCCGGCTCGGTGGCACCGCGGCACAGGCGTGGATGCGGCGTGGCGACGCATTCATCGCCACGGTGCGCGCCTACACGCCCGAAAGCGGCGACCTGTCCGAACAGTTCGACGGCAGGACCGGAATCCAGACGTCGGCGCGACACCTGACGTGGAGCTATGCCGCCTTCATCAGCGCCGCCGCCGCCCGCCGCGCCCTGCCGGGCGGGAAGGTTACGAATTCTTGAACCTTGCCCGTGCACGAGGGCACCGGATGGGCGTTTAATCCCCTACGAGGCGCGCCGGGTGTGCGTCAGGTCACATTGAGGTCTCCCATGCGAAACATCGACACTAGTGTGCGCAATCTGCTGATGGCCGCGGCCGTGGCACTGACGCTGAGCGCCTGCGTCGTGGTTCCGGCGCGCGGCTACTATGCCGGCGGCGGGTACTACACCGGCGCCGTGGCCGTCGCACCGCCCGAACCCCAGGTGGAGGTGTATGGTCCGCCCCCCGCCGCCGGCTATATCTGGATCGGCGGCTTCTGGAACTGGGTGGGCGGCCGCCATGTCTGGGTGGCGGGCCACTGGTCGGCGCCGCGCCCCGGCTACCGCTGGGCGCCGCACCACTGGGAACGCCGCGGCGACGGCTGGCACCTGGCCGGTGGCGCCTGGGTCCGGCGCTGATCCGGATGATCGATCGGCCTGCCGAGGCCCGCTCACAGCGGGCCTCGGGGCCGCTTACGATTTCGGAACCGCGCCGCCCGGCGTCAGGTGATCGATCGCATGGGGCAGCACCTGCGAGAGCTTCTGCGCGAGCACCTGCGGGTCCACGCCGAACTTGGTCGCCAGTTCCTGCAGCGTACCGTTGCCGAAAGCCTGTTGCAGCTGCTCCGCGCTGATCGGCAGGTTGCCACCCGTGCCCACCCAGGAGCGCACCGTCTCACCCAGACCCTGGCTCTCGAGCTGCGAGACCACGCCCTGAACGCCGCCGTGCTTCTCGATCAGGCCGCTCACGACCTGGGTCATCTCCGCGCCGATGACGCCACCCAAGATACCGTCGAATAACCCCACGGGACTCTCCTGAATAATATCGACTGATGCATTATACGGCCCAGGCAACCGACCCGGCCACGCGAGCGGATGAGAAGGGATGGACCCACCGCAGGACACCGACAAGGACCCCGCAGACGCCAACGCCGGCATGGTGCTGCAGCTGCTCACCCTGACGCGCGCCAATTTCGCGAGCCGCACCGGCAGGTCCATCATCGCGCTGATGGCCGCCGCCTTCCTCGTCATCGGCGCGACGGCCTACGTCCAGATCCGCCTGAACCTGTGGAACAAGCCCTTCTACGATGCCCTCTCGCGGCGCGACCTGCACGACTTCATGGTGCAGCTGGGTGTGTTCTTCATGCTCGCGGCCTGGCTCACCGTCCTCAACGTGGTCCAGCGCTGGGTCGGAGAGATGCTGAAACTGAAGATGCGCGAAGGGCTCGCCCAGGACCTGCTCGGGCACTGGATGCAGCCGCGGCGGGCGTTCTGGCTGGCCAACGCCGGAGCGATGGGCGAGAACCCGGACCAGCGCATGCACGAGGATGCCCGGCACCTGTGCGAGCTCACCGCCGACCTGGGCATGGCGCTGCTGCAGTCGACCATCCTGCTGGTGTCATTCTCGGGCGTGTTGTGGGTGCTCTCCAGCGCCTTCGTGTTCCAGATCGGGGAGCACGAGTACGCCGTGCCGGGATTCATGCTCTGGGCGGCGATCATCTATGCGCTGACGGGCTCGCTGCTGAGCTACTGGGTCGGCCGGAGCCTCGTGGCGCGCAATGCCACCCGCTACGCGCGCGAGGCGGATCTGCGGGTCGCCCTGGTGCGCGTGAACGAACATGTGGACGACATCACGCTGGCCGCCGGCGAAGCCGACGAGCTGCGCCGGGTCGAGACCCACCTCGCCAATGTCCTCGCCGCGACGCGCAAGATCGTCTCCGGCCTCACCCATCTCACCTGGGTTTCGGCGGGCTTTGGCTGGGTGACGAACGTCGCGCCCATCCTGGTGGCGGTGCCCCTGTATTTCTCGGGCAAGATCTCCTTCGGCGGCCTGATGATGGCCGCGGCGGCCTTCACCCAGGCCCAGTCATCACTGCGCTGGTTCGTCGACAACTTCGGCACCATCGCCGACTGGCGGGCCACGCTGCTGCGCGTGGCGAGCTTCCGTGACGCGCTCGTGCATCCGCGGGTGCAGCAACTCTTCGAGTCGCGGATACAGTACGAGAACGGCGCCCCCGGCACGGTGGTGGTGGATGATCTCGTCATTGAATCGAGCGCCGGCCAGGACGGCATCCAGGAGCCGCACGTCGTCGTGCATGCCGGCGAGCGCGTGATCGTCGAAGCCGCGCCCGGCACGAACCGCACCCAGCTGTTCCGCGCCCTCGCGGGCCTGTGGCCCTGGGGTCATGGCCGGGTGGCCCGGCCGCGGGATGAACCGGTGCTGTACCTGCCGCGCGGCACACCCTACCTGCCGCGCGGCACCTTGCGCGAAGTGCTGGCGTATCCGCTGAAGGTCACGCACTTCAGCGCCGAGACTTTCGAGCAGGCACTGCGCCGGATGCGCCTGAAGCGCCTGGTGCCCCTCATCGATGAGGTGCATCGCTGGGACCGGGAGCTCGCCCAGGAGGAGCAGACCGCGCTCGCCCTCGCCCGGGTCATCGTGCATTCACCTCCCTGGCTGCTGATGGACGGCACGCTCTCGTCCATGCCGGATGAGCTGCTCGAACGGGTGGTCGAGGCCTTCGAGAACGAGCTGCGATACACGGGCGTGGTCCACATCGGGCCGGTGGCGCCGATCGTCGACCCGCTGTTCCGACGCGTCCTGCACCTCATCAAGCTCACCGATACCGGGCCGCCGCCGACCGTCGAAACCGAGGTTCTGAAGCCGGAGGCCACGCATGCGCAGTGACTCCCGAGCGCCGCGCAGGTCCGCCTGGTTGCCGCGCGGCGTGCCGGCGCTGCTCGCCCTGTGGCTGTGGATGACGGCCTCGCCCGCGCAGCAACTGGACTTTCGCGCACCGCTGAACACCCGCGATCCCGGCCTCGCCGCCGCCATGCGGGATCTGGCCGTGAGGATCCTGCCGGTCTACCAGGAGTCCGATGACACCCGGTACCTGAACAATCTCTCCGCGCTGCAGCTCGTGGCCGGGAGCATCGATTCGGCCTGGAGCACCCGCCAGTCGCTGCTCGAGCGGCGCCGCGCCCAGGACAGCGGCAAGCCCGTGCGGCAGGCGGTGATCATCGACCTGTATCTGCGCGCACGTTCGATCGCGGCGCAAGCCTCGCTGCCCTTCGCCGAAGCCTATGCGCGCGCGTACCAGCAGACCGTCCCGCCGCTGTCGGACCTGGACGCCTTCACGCTCAATGAGTGGCTCGCCCGTCCCGTGTACCGCTTCCGCGACGTCCTGCAGCGATCACTGGACCAGGCCCGGCAGCAGCCGCGCCTGAGCACCGACCAGGCCATCGCGCTGGTGTGGGACTATCTGACGTTCGACGCCTACCGCAGCTTCTCCACGGCGGCGACGGCGTCGATCCGCGCCGATGACCAGCGCCGCTACGTGATGGATGACAGGCTGACCATCGTGACGCCCGACGGCGCGCAGCTCGCCGCCCGGGTGATACGGCCGCGGGAGGGGGCCGCGGCCTGGCCGACGTTGCTCGAGTTCACGCTGGGGGATGATCCCAACAGTGACCTGCGCGAGACCGCGGCGCATGGCTATGCGGGTGTCGTGGCCTATGTTCGCAGCCCCGCCGCCCGCGAGGTGCTGGTGTTCGAGCACGATGCCGCCGATGCCACGGCGGTCATCAACTGGATCACCCACCAGGCCTGGAGCGACGGCCGGGTCGGCATGTTCGGCATGCGCTACAGCGGCTTCACGGCCTGGGCCGCGCTGCGTGAACTGCCGGCGGCGCTGAAGGCGGTCGCGACCGCCGATGCGACCGCGCCGGGCGTGGACTTTCCGATGCGCAACGGCATCTTCCGTTCACAGGCCTATCGCTGGATCCAGGATGCGACCAACTCCGAAGTGCCCGATTACGCAAGCGAGAGCGAGGACGCGTCCTGGCGTCAACTCGAGCAGCGCTGGTATTCGAGTGGCGCGCCTTACCGCAACCTGGACCGCCTCGCGGGCCGCCCGAGTCCGGTCTTCCAGCGCTGGCTGAGCCATCCGAGCTACGATGCCTTCTGGTCCGGCATGG
This sequence comes from Steroidobacteraceae bacterium, assembly GCA_035506335.1. Classification (GTDB taxonomy): domain Bacteria; phylum Pseudomonadota; class Gammaproteobacteria; order Steroidobacterales; family Steroidobacteraceae; genus DAIDKA01. Next base: position 22,617 of record DATJPN010000153.1, read on the forward strand.
TGCCCTCCGGCGCGCAGTTTGCGCGTATAGGCATTCCGGTGCTGAGCATCACCGGCTACTACGCCTCCGGCGAGCTCGGGTCGTTCTACTATTTCCGCCAGCAGCTCAAAGCCAATCCGAAGGCGAATCATACTCTGGTCATCGGTCCGTGGACCGATGGCAGCATCGACAACGGCCCGCTGCCCCAGCAGCGCGGACTGGGCGTCGACCCCGTCGCGCAGATGGACCTCGATGACCTGCGCTACGAGTGGTTCGACCAGATCTTCCGGGGCGGGCCCTGGCCCGCCTTCATCAAGGGCCGGGTCAACGTCCAGCTGGCCGGGGCCAATGACTGGTTGCACGCCGCAAGCCTCGATGCGCTCGCCAATGGCAGCATGCGCTATTTTCTGGATCCTGCAGGCCTGGATCCGGCCGGTTCGGGCCTGGCCCGCGGGGCCACCGGCAAAGCAGCGCCCGCGAGCGGCGGCCGCTACCGCCTGGTGCTGCGTCGTAGCGCCCGCAAGGCGCCCGCGACCCAGGTGGTGAAGCTCGCGGACCGCGCGGATGAGGATTGGCCGCAAGCCCCGACGAGCCTCGTGAGCAATCATGTCAGCGAGCGCAACACCCTCGTCATGGTCAGCGACCCGTTGAGTCGTGCGACGGACGTGCTCGGCACACCGGTGCTGCACCTGGACTTCACGCCGAACAAGTTCGACCTGGACCTGTCCATCATGATGTACGAACAGCTCGCCGGCGGCGATTACGTCCAGCTGTTCGCCCCCCCGTTCGAATTCCGGGCGAGCTACGCACGGGACCTCAGCCATCGTCACCTGCTGAAGGTCGGGGTCGAGCAACAGCTGGAGGTCACGGTGCCGCGGGTCCTCGGCCGCCGCATCCAGGCCGGCAGCCGGATCGTGATCGCCATCGGGGTCATCAAGCGGCCCGACCGGCAGGTCAATTACGGTACCGGCAAGGATGTGAGCAGTGAGTCCCTCGCGGACGGCCGGATACCCCTGCGGATCCGCTGGGCCGGCGGAACCTATTTCGACCTGCCCGTACACCACTGAGCCCACATCGGCGTACAATCCCGCCCCCCTTCGCCCCCGAGCACCCGCACCCCGTGACCGATGACCTCACCCTGACCGGCTTCCGCGAGCTGGGCCTTCCGGATTCCCTGCTCGAGGCACTGGCCGCGGTGGGCTATGAGACCCCCTCGCCGATCCAGCGCGAAACGATCCCGCGGATGCTCCAGGGCGAGGATGTGCTCGGACAGGCCCAGACGGGCACCGGCAAGACCGCGGCCTTCGCCCTGCCGCTGCTGGCGCGCATCGATGTGTCGCAGAACACTCCGCAGGCGCTGGTGATGGTGCCGACGCGGGAACTCGCCATCCAGGTGTCCGAGGCCTTCCAGAAATACGCCGCCCGCATGCCGGGCTTTCATGTGCTGCCGATCTACGGCGGCCAGAGCTACACCCCGCAGCTGAAGGGCCTGAAGCGCGGCGCCCAGGTCATCGTCGCCACCCCGGGTCGCGTCATGGACCACATGAAGCGCGGTTCGCTGGACCTCTCGACGCTGCGCTTCGTGGTGCTCGATGAAGGTGACGAGATGCTGCAGATGGGCTTCGTCGATGACATCGAGTGGATCCTGACGCAGACCCCGGCGGGCCGGCAGATCGCGCTGTTCTCGGCCACCATGCCGCCTGCCATCCGGCGGATCGCGCAAAAGCACATGCGCAACCCCGCCGAGATCACCATCCGGCAGCCCACGGGCACCGCACCGCTCATCCGCCAGCGCTACTGGCTGGTCAGCGGCCTGCACAAGCTCGATGCGCTGACCCGCATGCTCGAGGCCGAACCCTTCGACGCCATGCTGGTGTTCGTGCGCACCAAACTCGAGACCACGGAGCTGGCCGAGAAGCTGTGCGCCCGCGGCTTCAATGCCGCGGAGCTGAACGGCGACATCCCGCAGGCACAGCGCGAGCGCACCATTTCGAGGCTCAAGAACCGGCAGCTGGATATCCTGGTCGCCACCGACGTGGCCGCCCGCGGCATCGATGTCGAGCGCATCTCGCACGTCGTCAACTACGACATTCCGTACGACTCGCAGACCTATGTTCACCGGATTGGTCGCACCGGCCGTGCGGGGCGCAATGGAGAGGCGATTTTATTC
>DATJPN010000154.1:0-5974 GCA_035506335.1 Steroidobacteraceae bacterium
CTGCACCGTGGAGCGGCACAGCGTGCGCCTCGGGGCGATCGAGACCGGCGAATGCTTCGGCGAGGCGAGCTACGTGCCGGGCGCCAAGCGCACCGCGACCATCCGCGCCCTCGAGGGCGTGACCGTGCTGAAGGTGAGTTCGACGCTGCTCGAGCAGGTGTCGGCGTCCTGCCAGCTGCGCTTCAACCGCGTGTTCCTGCGCACCATGATCACCCGGCTGCAGGCGAGCGACATGGATTCGACCACCGCGACCTTCCCGCGGCTCGCGCCCCACTAGGGCTCTTCCGCTTCCTTGTCGCGCTCGATCAGCGCGTAGGCGGAATGATTGTGGATGGACTCGAAGTTCTCCGCCGACACCTCGTATGCTGACACCCGCTCATCGGCGTTGAGCCGCGCGGCGACGTCACGCACGATGTCCTCGACGAACTTCGGATTTTCATACGCGCGCTCGGTGACGAACTTCTCGTCGGTGCGCTTGAGGATGCCGTAGAGCTCGCTCGAGGCCTCCGCTTCGGCGATGCCGATGAGTTCCTCGATCCAGATGTGCTGTCGCAGCTTCGCGGTGATCGTCACGTGCGAACGCTGGTTGTGCGCGCCGTACCGGGAGATGTCGCGCGAGCACGGACACAGGCTCGTGACCGGCACGACGACCCTGATCCAGGTGCAGGACCGGCCGTCCTGCTGTTCGCCGATGAGGCTCGCGCGATAGTCCATGACGCTGGCGACGCCGGAGACGGGTGCGCGCTTGGTCATGAAGAACGGGAACGACATCTCGATGTGGCCGGCATCGGCCTCCAGCCGCACGGTCATCTCCTCGAGCATGCGCTGGAAGGACTCGACCGAGATCTCGCGCTCGTGCTGGTTCAGGATGCTGACGAAGCGCGACATGTGCGTGCCCTTGAAGTCATGGGGCAGGTTCACGTACATGTTGAAGGTCGCGATGGTGTGCTGTTCCCCGCTGGCGCGGTCCTTGACCCGCACCGGATGGGTGATGTCCTTGATGCCGACCCGGTTGATCGGCAGGCGCCGCGTGTCGGCGCGACCCTGCACGTCCTCCACGCCGACGCTCTTCTGCGCCCTGTCCGGGTCCTGGGCCTGCGCCACGGCTGTCGGGTTCATGGTCCGGCCCTAGAGGCCGCCGACCGAGCGGGCGCGGATGGCCGCATGACGCGCCCACCAGCGTTCGATCGTGGCACTGAGGGAGGCCGGGTCGAGCCCCGCCAGAACCAGGCACTCCTCGCGCGAGCCGTGCTCGACGAAGCGGTCCGGAATTCCGATCTGCAGCAGCGAGAGCTGGATGTCCTGGGCGGCCAGCAATTCACCGACGGCGCTGCCGGCCCCGCCGGCGACGACATTCTCCTCGATGGTCACCAGGGCACTGTGGCGTGCGGCGATGTCGAGCAGCAGGTCCTCGTCCAGGGGTTTGATGAACCTCAGGTTCACCACCGTCGCGTCCAGTCGCTCGGCGATCTTCTGGGCTGCGGCCACCATCGAGCCGACCGCGATCAGCGCGAGGCCAGAGCGGCCCTGGCGGCGGATCTCGGCGCGGCCTACGGCCAGGGCGCTCATCTGCGCCACCGGCGCCGTGCCGGGCCCCGGGCCGCGCGGGTAGCGCACGGCGGCCGGACCCTGCAGCGTCGTGGCGGTGTACAGCATCTGCCGGCATTCGTCCTCGTCGGCAGGCGCCATGATCACCATATTGGGGATGCAGCGGGTGAAGGACAGGTCGAAGCTGCCCTGGTGGGTCGCGCCGTCGCTGCCGACCATTCCGGCGCGGTCGATCGCGAAGGTCACGGGCAGGTTCTGCAAGGCGACATCGTGGATCAGCTGGTCATAGCCGCGCTGCAGGAAGGTCGAGTAGATGGCCACCACCGGCTTCATGCCCGCGGCCGCCATGCCGGCGGCCAGGGTGACCGCGTGCTGCTCGGCGATCGCGACGTCGTAATAGCGGGTCGGAAAGCGCTTCGAGTATTCGACGAGGCCCGAGCCCTCGCGCATGGCCGGCGTGATGGCCACGATCTTCGGGTCGGCCGCGGCGATGTCGCACAGCCACTGGCCGAATACCTGCGAGTAGGAGGGCCCCGCGCTCTTCTCCTTGAATATCGTGCCGCTCAGGGGATCGAACGGACCGGGGCCATGCCACTTGATGGGGTCGGCTTCGGCGGGCGCGTAGCCTTTGCCCTTGCGCGTCACGACGTGCAGGAACTGCGGACCCTTGAGCTTCCTGATGTTCCCGAGCGTCGTGACGAGGGCCTTCAGGTCGTGGCCGTCGACGGGGCCGATGTAGTTGAACCCCATTTCCTCGAACATGGTGCCGGGCAGCACCATGCCTTTCATGTGCTCCTCGGAGCGGCGCGCCAGTTCCCATACCGGCGGCATCGGCGCCAGCACCTTCTTGCCGCTCTCGCGCAGGTGCGAATAGAAACGGCCGGACAACACCCGCGCCAGGTAGTTGGACAGTGCGCCGACGTTTTCGGAAATCGACATCTCGTTGTCGTTGAGCACCACCAGCAGGTCATTGGGCAGGGAGCCGGCATGGCAGAGCGCCTCGAAGGCCATGCCGGCCGTCATGGCGCCATCACCGATGACCGCGACACAGCGCCGGCTGCTGCCCTGGTGGGCGGCCGCGATCGCCATCCCCAGGGCCGCACTCACCGAGGTGCTCGAATGACCGACGCCGAAGGTGTCGTATTCGCTTTCGGACGGCGTCGGGAAGGGTGCAAGGCCGGCGCGCTGCTTGATGGTATGCAGCCGGTCGCGCCGGCCGGTGAGCACCTTGTGCGGATAGGCCTGGTGACCCACGTCCCAGACGAGCTGGTCGACGGGGGTCTCGTACACGTAATGCAGTGCGATCGTCAGCTCGACCGTGCCGAGGCCGGCGGCAAAGTGGCCGCCACGGGTACTGACGCTGTGGATCAGGAACTCACGCAGTTCCGCGGCCAGCTCGGGCAGCTTGCTGGCCGGGAGTTTTCGCAGGTCGGCCGGGGACTCGATGCTGCTCAGCAGCGGGTAGGGGCCTTCAGGCTTGGGCATGGGTGAACTATATAACAGGGATACGGTTTGGCACGGGACTCAAGATTGGCGGGCCGGGTGTGTCAGGGGCCTGGGGCCGCATCCGCGCTGTCGGTGAACGGCTCGGGTGTCGCATCGGCGCTGTTATTCAACAGGATTTCGACCTTCTGCTGGGCTGCCTTCAGGGCGCTCTGGCACTGACGCGTCAGGGCCACGCCGCGTTCGAACGACTTCAGGGCCTCATCGAGCGCCAGGTCGCCGTGCTCCAGATGCTCCACGAGGGCCTCGAGCTCCGCCAGGGAGCGCTCGAAGTCGACCGCTGCCGGCTCCACCGGCGCGGCGTCTGGGGGGGGAGCGGCCTTGTCGCCGGGTTGGGCGCTGCGCGGCAAGTGATTCTCGATCTCAGGTTCGATGATTGCACCTTATACAGGGGTCGCCGGGGCGGTCAAAGCCGTTGACGCTGGGGATGCGGGCGAATAAAGTTAAGCACATTAGACCCAGTCTAATTTCCACTATTCCAGGCATTCATCGCAACCTTCGCAGGAGACCACCGTGAACCTCAAGGGCAGCAAGACCGAGAGCAATCTGAAGGCGGCATTCGCCGGGGAATCGCAGGCCAATCGCCGCTACCTGTATTTCGCAAACAAGGCCGACATCGAGGGCTTCAATGACGTCTCGACGGTGTTCCGTTCCACCGCCGAGGGCGAGACCGGGCATGCGCACGGCCACCTCGAATACCTGGAGTCCGTGGGTGATCCGGCCACGGGCCTGCCGATCGGCGACACCAAGCTGAACCTCAAGGCCGCCATCGCCGGTGAGACGCATGAGTACTCGGACATGTATCCGGGCATGGCGAAGGCGGCTCGCGAGGAAGGCTTTGCCGAAATCGCCGACTGGTTCGAGACGCTGGCCAAGGCCGAGCGCTCGCACGCCAATCGCTTCCAGAAGGCGCTGGATTCGATCTGATCGGTAGCTGAGGCGGGCTTCGGAACCGGCGTAACGCCGGTTCCGGCGCCCGTTGCCGCAAATCCGAGGAATTCGATGAGCAATGCTCCCACCGGCGGCCGGGAAGGCAGTCTCGAGGCGCCCACCCGTCACCCGATCGACTGGCGCAACCCCGATTTCTACGACGAAGCCGCGCTGACCCGGGAACTCGAGCGCGTTTTCGACATCTGCCACGGCTGCCGGCGCTGTTTCAGCCTGTGCCAGTCCTTTCCGACGCTGTTCGATGCCATCGACGCCACGGCCGACGGCGAACTCGCCGGGGTCGACCGCCGGGCCTACTGGCAGGTCGTCGACCACTGCTACCTGTGCGACATGTGCTTCATGACCAAGTGCCCCTACGTGCCGCCGCACGCCTGGGCCATCGATTTTCCTCACCTGATGCTGCGCGCGAAGGCGACGCGCACCGTCAAGGAGGGCTCGAGCCTGCGCGACCGGGTGCTCGCCTCCACCGAGGCGGTCGGGCGCATCGCCGGCATTCCGGTGGTGGCCGAGGCGGTCAATGCCGTCAACCGCTTCAAGCCGGCCCGTGCGCTGCTCGAGAAGACCTTCGGGGTCGCGCGCGATGCCCCGTTGCCGCAGTTTCATTCCAGCACCGCGCGCGGGCGGCTCGCGGCCCTGAATGGTCCCCTGGAGTCTGCCCCCGGTGCGCCGCCGGCCGCCCGCGAGGAGCTGCGGGGCCGGGTGGCCCTGTTTACGACCTGCTACGGCAACCGCAACGAGCCGGATCTCGCCACCGACCTGGTCGCGGTCTTCGGCCACAATGACATCGCGGTGCGGCTCGTGCCCAAGGAGCGCTGCTGCGGCATGCCGCGCCTGGAACTCGGGGACCTCGAGACGGTCGCCGCGTACAAGGAGGAGAACATCCCCCAGCTGCTGGCGGTGATCGCCGCCGGCTACGACATCGTGGCGCCGATTCCCAGCTGCGTGCTGATGTTCAAGCAGGAGCTGCCGCTGATGTTCCCGGACGACCCGGACGTGAAGGCGGTGGCCGCGCGCATCTATGACCCGTTCGAATACCTGATGTACTGGCACCGCAACGGCAGGCTCAAGACCGACTTCAGGACCTCCCTCGGCAAGGTCAGCTATCACGTTCCGTGCCATCTGCGGGTGCAGAACATCGGGCTCAAGACCCGCGACGTGCTGCGCCTGGTGCCCGCCACCACGGTGGATGTCATCGAGCGCTGTTCCGGGCACGACGGCACCTATGCGGTGAAGGCGGAATTCCGCGCCGCCTCGGTGAAGATCGGCACGCCGGTCGCAACGAGGGTGCAGAACGCCTCGCCCGCGCACTACAGCAGCGATTGCCCGATGGCGGGCCACCAGATCGGCAGCCTGCTGCCCGAAGGCAGCGCGGCTGTGAGCGGCAGGGCGGGCCCCGAGCATCCCCTGAAGCTGCTGCGGCTCGCCTACGGCATCTGAAGGAGCCACAGAGGGCATGGAAAAACTCACCGTCGAGCAGCTCTTCAGCCTGGAGCAGTACGCGCGCAGGCGCAACGAGTTCCGCACCCGGGTTCTCGAGCACAAGAGCCACCGGCGCCTGGCGGTGGGGCCGAACATGACCTGGTGCTTCGAGGATCGCCTCACCATCCAGTACCAAATCCAGGAGATGCTGCGCGCCGAGAGGGTGTTCGAGGAGCAGGGCATCCAGGATGAGCTTGCGGCCTACAATCCGCTGATTCCCGATGGCGCCAACTGGAAGGCGACGCTGCTGCTGGAGTTCCCGGACGAGGCCGTGCGGCGCGAGCAGCTGGGCAGGTTGCGCGGCGTCGAGACGCGCTGCTGGGTGCAGGTGTCGGACTTCGGTCGGGTCTTCGCGATCGCCGACGAGGACCTCGCGCGCGAGAACGAGGAGAAGACCTCCGCGGTGCATTTCCTGCGCTTCGAGTTGAGCGCGCCGATGGTCGCGGCCCTGAAGGACGGTGCCTCCCTCAGCGCCGGCGTCGATCATGACCACTAC
>DATJPN010000155.1:0-3225 GCA_035506335.1 Steroidobacteraceae bacterium
GGTGTCTGGCAAGCATTGCGTGCTTCCCCTCCTTCACGCCGGATGGCGTCGGGGGCGGGCGGTCGCCTCCGGGTTACGTCATCCGTATCAAGTGAGACGTTCGCGAACCGTGTTCGGTTCCGGGCGCGCGTGTCGGAACAGCTGTGATTTCTGTCATCCCGCGCGCCCAGCGCGGCGCAAGTCTCCCGAGTAGCCGGCTCGTGACTCGAAGCACTCACTGTCCGCCACCCCCAAGCCTGTACCGCTCCTGCCCCACCGCGACGCCGCTCCCTCCGCCATCGCGATGCCCGTTCCCTGCCGCGCCGCGATGCCGTCTCACCTCGCCTTATATCACGCGCAGCCCTCAGACCTCACTTTTCTCACGCACAGTCCGCGCCTCGCCCATAACACCATCGCCCGCTCAGCCCCTTCTGTCCCGCCCCGCACCCCGCGTTCCGTGCCCTCCTGCTGCACCTTGCGTGTCCAATTCAGCGCCCTCCGTGCCTGCACCTCGTATCGGCCAGCCACACACCCTCACCGGCGCACGGGCGCCGTATGACTGCTCGCCCTGATGCCCCGCCACGGCCAACGACCACACTCAGCTTCTCGGCAAACCTTTTCTCACAGCCAGTAACGCCCGTAGTGATCACGATGAGTTACTGATCTCGAAGACCGTCCGGGAGCGTATCGAGGGTGTTTCGTGTTCGTTGCCGTATAGTGACATGTTAACGCTAACATCGTCGCACATGTTCATCTCTGTGATGACTTGATTACCGTGGTACCGGCGAGATTGTGGTTGCTGTGAGTTATCAGTGAGGCGTGATCTCGTTCGGCCGTGCAAGTGATCCGTACCAGACCGTCCGGCTGTGGCGCGAGGGGGGAGGGGGCAAACGGAGGCAGGCGGAGGCTCGCGGCGGCGATTGCTCGTTGTGCGCCGCGGGCGTGTATGTGCACGTCCTGACGCCGATATCGAAAACATGCTCATTCGATTTTCGGGCCTGCGTGGTGCCTTGACAGGTGATCATGAACGGACTTAACGTCGGCGGCGGACCTCCAGTCGCGCTGAATTCTGGTCGCATTATGGCCACAGTGATCACGCTGGGCGATCCGCCGAACCAGACATCGGGATAATGGTTTCTTCGCGTTATCTCTCTCGCGACGAAGTCGACGGGACTCGCCGCGCACGCTGCGGGCTTGGCTCGGGAGAGTACCCCGTCCCAGGGAAAACTCCATGGAGGTCCTTAGATGAGGAAAAAGATCGACCCAGTAGTCGACGAAGCGATTGAGACCCTGAACATGAAGGACGGGCCCAGTCGCCGCCGGCTGCTCGAGGGGGCCGGCCTGTTCAGTGCGACAGCGGCCGCCTCCGCGCTTATTGCGGCCTGCAGCTCATCGAGCTCCAGCAGTGCCGCACCGACTGGTTCGGCTTCGGCGGCGAAGGAAGCCGCGGGCAACTTCCCCACCACGCCCAAGTGGAAGTTCACCTTCGTCAACCACGTCACGGACAACTCGTTCTTCACCCCAACCCAGTACGGCTTCCAGGACGCGGCCGCCCTGCTCGGCATCGAGGTGCCGGCCTGGACCGGCGCGCTGTCCACCCAGCCGACCGTGCCCACCATGCTGTCGGCCTTCAACGCCGCGGTTACGGCCGGCTCCCCGGGCATCGCGACCACCGTGGTCTCGGCCACCTCGTTCGTCGACCCCATCAACAGCGCGCTGCAGGCGGGCATCCCCGTGGTCACCTACAACGCGAACGGGGCCACTTCCAACCCCACCAACGGCCTGGCCTACATCGGCCAGGAGCTATACGTGTCGGGCCAGGCCGTCGGAACGCGGCTCGCCTCGCTGATGAAGAAGGGCGACACCGCGGTCGGCTTCATCGCCCAGCCCGGCTCGCTGAACATCCAGCCGCGCCTGGACGGCGCGACGCAGGCCCTGCAGGCCGCCGGCATGAAGGTGCTGTTCGGCAACAAGGGCGTCAACACGGGCGCTTCGGCGACGCAGGAAGCCCAGGTGCTACCCGCGTTCCTGCAGTCGCACGGATCACAGATCCAGGGCTGCTTCGCGGTCGACGGCGGCGACACCGCCCTGCTGGGCACCTCGCTGGCGAAGTACAACCTGGTCGGCAAGGTGCACGCCGGCGGTTTCGACCTCGAGCCGCAGACGCTGACGGCGATCTCGGCGGGCCAGATCGACTTCACCGTCGACCAGTCGCCGTACCTGCAGGGCTTCCTGCCCACGCTGTACCTGTACCTGTGGCAGCTGTCCGGCGGCCTGGTGGCGCCGCCAGAGACGAACACCGGCCTGAAGTTCGTCGTCAAGGGCAACGTGGGCGCGTACACCGCGCAGACGACCCGGTTCGAGGGCTCCACGACGCAGCAGAAGTACATCAAGCACACCGGGCCGATCTCGACCTGATCGCCTAAGCGCGCGACACTGGGAAGTACGGGCCCGTGGCGGCTCACTGGCGGCGAATGCAGCGGTGGGCCGCCACGGCACCTGGGTATGACTGGAGTACACCGGCATCCGGCGACGTAGCAGGATAGGGATGAGCGACGTGAGTGAGACTGCCGAACGCAGCCCGGAAACCATCGGCCCCGGCCCTGTGGGCCAGCGTCGGAATGGCGCCGGAAGCATAGCCAGCCGCGCCGGCGCCTTCTTGCTGAGACAGCGCGAGGCGAGCGTCCTGATCATCGCCGTGATCCTGTTCATCTACTTCGCGGCGACCACGTCGCACTTCGTCAGCCACGGCAGCTACGTCGTCATCGCCCAGTACATGGCCCCGTACGTGATCATCGGCATCGGCCTGGTGCTGCTCATGATCTGCCTCGAGATCGACCTGTCGGTCGGGTTCGTCTGGACGCTGTCACCGTACGTCATGCGGTTCTTCGTCGACTCCGGCGTCCCCACCTTCCTCGCCATCGTGATCACGGTGCTGATCCTCGGTGCCGTCATCGGGTTCATCAACGGCTTTGTCACCACCGTGCTCGGCGTCCCGTCGCTGATCACCACGCTCGCCACCGGCTACATAATCTTTGGCTACACGCTGACGATCTCCGCGGCGCAGCAGGTGAACGTTCCCCCGGAATCGCTGGGACTCGGTCACTGGTTCGGTTTCGAGGCCTGGTCGGAGATCATCTGGGCCTCCGTCCTGGTCCTGATCTTCCAGGTGATCCTGACCAGGACCCGGTGGGGCCTGTACACGGTCTCGGTCGGCGGCAACCTGCTCGGCGCGAGGGAAGCCGG
>DATJPN010000156.1:0-8812 GCA_035506335.1 Steroidobacteraceae bacterium
CCGAAGTCCGTGCCGCCCATGTCCTGGTTCTCGGGCGCGTCGCGCAGTTCGGGGGTGAGCGGGGCCGCGTTGGCGGCGCTGCCGCCGTCGAAGACGTGACGCACCAGTTCCTCGCCGGCCGCGACCCCCGCGCCGATCGCGAGGCCACTGGCGAGATTGCCCATGAGGCCCGAGCCGCCCTGCGGCGGATAGGATGGGCCATAGCCATAGCCGGAGGACAGGCCCGGACTGCCCGGCGGCAGCAGGCCCGGGGCCTGGTTGAGGGACGCGTGCTGGGCGCGGCTGCGCACCAGGCTCAAGACCACGAAGGCGCCGACGGCGAGCAGGATGATGAGGCCCCACGGCACCGATGAACGCGCCGCCGGCGGCGCAAAGGCCGACACGCCCGGCCCCGGCAGTGCCGGGCGCAGCCCGGTGAGCTGGCGCGTCAGCTCACCGAGCGCGCGGGCGCTGGTGAAGGAGTCGGTGGGATCGATCTGCCGGGCCGTGGCCAGCTGCTGCCTCGCGGCCGCCAGGTCACCGATCCGCGCATCCAGCTCCGCCGCGATGAAGTGCGCCTTGGCGTTCTGCGGATGATCGCGCAGCACCTGGTCGATCATCCGCTGCGCCGCGGCGACCTGCCCGGACTGTGCGGCCTCGTATATCTGATGGGGAGTGGGGTCGGTGTCGGCGAAGGCGACGCCGGCCGACAGGGCGAGCGCCGCCACCAGTGAAACCCCGGTGAGCTTGAACATCTGTTTAAGTCTCCTTGCAGGAACCACGGAACTGCCGCATCCGCGCCTTCATATGGGGAGCGGGTGCGGAAACTCAAGGTTAAGAGAATGATTGTAGAAAGGACGTATAACAGTTTGATTAAACTGTATTTTACGTCACCTGCCGATCATGGCCGTGGTCCGCGCCGAGCAGCACGTACATGGCCGGCACCACGAACAGCGTGAAGAGCGTGCCGATCGAGAGCCCCGTGAACAGGACGATGCCCATCGAGCGGCGCCCCGCGGCGCCCGCGCCGGAGGCGATCACGAGCGGCACGACCCCCAGCACCATCGCGGCCGTGGTCATCAGGATGGGGCGCAGGCGCACGGCGGCAGCCTCGACGATGGCCTGCATCTTGGCATGGCCGCTGCGCTGCAGCTCGTTCGCGAACTGCACGATGAGAATGCCGTGCTTGCTGATCAGGCCGAGCAGCGTGACCAGTCCCACCTGGGTGTAGATGTTCAGCGTCGCGATACCGGTATTGATGAACAGCATGGCGCCGAAGAGCGCCATGGGCACGGACACCAGAATCACCGTCGGGTCGCGGAAGCTCTCGAACTGCGCGGCGAGCGCCAGGTAGACGATCACCAGGGCGAACAGCAGCGTCACCAGGAAGCTGCCGGATCCGAGCATGAACTGGCGCGACTGGCCGGCATAGTCGGCCGTGTAGCCGGAGGGCGCGATGTCCTTGAGGGTATTGCGCAGGAAGCGCAATGCGGTGTCCTGCGACACCCCGGGCGCCCCGGAAATCGTGGCGGCGTTCAGCTGCTGGAAGTGGTTGATGGCCTCGGGCACCGTGCTCGAGGTGATGTGCGCGACGGTGGCGGCCTTGATCAGCGAGCCGTCCCCGGCGTGGACGTAGTAGTCCAGCACCTGCGAGGGATTCAGGCGCTCCTTCTGCAGCACCTGGGGAATCACCTTGTAGGAGCGTCCGGAGATGGAGAAGTAATTCACATAGCCGCCGCCTAAGGCGGCGCCGAGACTCGCACCCACGTCCTGCTGGGTGAGGCCCATGTCGCCCACGAGCTCGCGATCCAGGCCCACGGTCGCGAGGGGCTTGTCGATCTTCATGTCCGAGTCGATGAAGAAGAACATGCCGCTCGCCTTGGCGCGCGCCACCAGGGTCTGCGTCACGTCGTACAGGTTCTGCAGCGGCTCGGTGGTCGTGACCACGAACTGCACCGGCAACCCCGCCGAACCCGGCAGCGCCGGCAGCTGGAAGGCGGCGATCTGCGCGCCGGCGATGCGGTTCCAGCGCTCCTGCAGCACCTGCTGCAGCTCGTTGGCGCTGCGCCGGCGTTCGCTCCAGGGAGTGAACAGCACACCGCCGAATCCGGAATTGCCCCCCATCCGCTGGAATACGCCGGAATATTCGGGCAGGGACGCAGCGGCATCGAACATCTGGCGGTTGTACATCTCCATCTGCTGGTAGGTCGCATTCGGCGCGCCGGTGATCTGCGCCACCACCACGCCCTGATCCTCGCTCGGCGCCAGTTCCGAATCGGCGGTGGCGAACAGATAGACGGTCAGGCACAGGATTCCGGCGCCGAGCACCACCAGCACCTGCCAGGTCATCAGCCATTCGGCGAGCACGCGCTGGTAGCGGCCCCGCAGCCACTCGAAGTTCCGGTCCAGCTGCTTCGCGAAGCGGCCCTCTTCCCCCCTGGCGCGGAACAGCCGCGAACACAGCATCGGCGAGAGGGTGAGCGCGATCACCGCCGAGACGCTCACCGCCGCGGCGAGCGTGAAGGCGAACTGGGTGAAGAGTGCGCCGGTCAGCCCGCCCTGGAAGCCGATCGGCAGGTAGGCGGCCACCAGCACGGCGGTCATCGCGAGGATCGGGCCGCCGAGTTCGCGGGCCGCGAACAGTGCCGAATCCAGCGGCGATTCCCCGGCCTTCAGGTGCCGGTCGAAATTCTCGACCACGATGATGGCGTCATCCACCACCAGCCCGATGGCGAGCACCAGCGCGAGCAGGGTGAGCAGATTGATCGAATAGCCCAGCGCCAGCATCATGAAGAACGTGCCCACCAGGGACAGGGGCATCGCCACCATCGGCACGGCGGTGGCGCGCACCGTGCCCAGGAACAGGAAGATCACCAGGGTCACGATCCCCAGGGCCTCCCCCAGGGTCTTGATGACCTCGCGGATGGAGCTGCGTACGAACATCGTGGTGTCGTACACCACCTCCGCGCGCATGCCGCTCGGCAGCTGCTCCTGGATCGCCGGCAGCGCGTCGCGCACCGCCTGCGCGACCTCCAGCGCATTGGCCTTCGGCGCGTTCTGGATGGCCATGAACACCGAATGACGGCCATTCCAGGTCACGCCGGCATCGTAATCCTCCGATCCCAGTTCCACGGTGGCCACATCCTCGAGGCGCACCACGGTGTTGTTCTGCTGGCGCACGATGAGCCGGCGGAAGCCATCCAGGTTGTGCAGGTCGGTGTCCGCGTTCAGGTCGACGGACACCATCTGGCCCTTGGTGCTGCCGACCGCCGTCAGGTAGTTGTTGGCGCCAAGCGCGTTGTAGACGTCGCCGGCCGCCACGTTGCGCGCCGCCATGCGCTGCGGATCGAGCCAGGCCCGCAGCGCATACACCCGCGCGCCCTGCACGTTCGCGGACTGCACGCCCGGGATGGCGTCGAGCTTCGGCTGCACCACCCGGATCAGGTAGTCCGTGACGCCGTTCGGTGGCAGCGTGTCGGTGAAGAACCCGATGTACATGGCCGCGGTGGTATCCCCGACATCGATGCTGACGACCGGCTGCTGGGCCTGGGGCGGCAGCTGGTTGCGGACCGAGTTCACCTTGGCGCTGATTTCGGCGAGCGCCCGGTTCGAATCGTAGTTCAGGCGCAGGGTCGCCGTGATGCTCGAGGAACCCGTCGAACTGGAGGAGGACAGGTACTCGATGCCCTGCGCCTGCGCGATCGCGGCCTCCAGGGGCTGGGTGATGAAACCGGCCACCGTGGCCGCATCGGCGCCGTAATACGTGGTGCTGATGATGATGTTCGCGGACTCGGTCTGCGGATACTGCGAAATCGACAGGCTGAATATGGCGCGGACGCCCAGCACCAGGATGAACAGGCTGATGACGACCGCGAGCACCGGTCGCCGGATGAAAAGGTCCGTGAGCTTCATGCCATGCGCCTTGGGTTTGCCCTTCTAGTGTTCCTGGGGCGCCGGATCCGGGTCGTTGCTGGGCGTGACCGTGTTGTCGATGGCCACGGGCGTGCCGTTCCTGAGCTTCAGCTGCCCGGCCGTCACCACGACATCGCCCGCCTTCACACCCGAGAGCGCCTGCACCTGGTCACCGCGGGTATCCCCGAGCGTCACGAAGGTCTGCCGGACGGTCTCACTGCCCGGGGTCTTGCCCGGAATCACGAGGAACACGGTCGCTCCGTAGGGGTTGTAGGTGACGGCGGACTGCGGCAGCGTCAGCGCCTGAACCAGGGCACCGGCGGCAACCTGCAGATGGCCGAACATGCCCGGGAACAGCCGGCGTGAATGATTGTCGAGCGAGGCTTCCACCTGCACATTGCGGGTGGCCGGGTCGACCAGGGGATTCACCGCGGTGATGCGTCCGGTGAAGCTGGCGCCCGGCCAGGTGTCGACGGTGAGCGTGACCGACTGTCCCGGCGCGATCCGCGCGAGGCTCTGCTGCGGCAGGCGAAAATCCACCAGGATCGGATCGAGCTGCTGCAGGGTCACCACCTTGTCGCCGGGGTTCAGGTACTGGCCGGGATTCAGGGTCGTGACGCCCAGCTGCCCGGCGAAGGGCGCCCGCAGCGTCTTCTTGGCCACCAGCGCCGCCTGCGCCGCCTCCTGCGCGCGCTTGCTCTTCAGGTCCGCCGCATCGCTGTCCAGCTGCGCCTGGCTGATGGCCTGGGCCGCAAACTGCTCCTGGTCGCGCTTGTAGACCACGGCGGCCAGATCCGCGGCCGCCGCCAGCGCGCGCTGCTGGGCGAGATCGGCGTCCGCGTTCAGCTCCACGAGCGTGGCTCCGGAGGCGACCTCCTGCCCGGAATGGAAGTGGATGACCCGCACGAGGCCCGCGACCTCCGTCGTGACGTCCACGCCGCGCACCGCGCGCAGCGTGCCCACCGCCGCGATCTGCGGCTGCCAGGCATCGGACTTCACGACGGCCGTGGCGATGGTCTGCCGGGGCGCGGCGTTCTGCGCGAGCGCGAGCCCGATGAAATGCGCCTTCACCAGGTTGAAACCGACGATGCCGGTGGCCAGTATCAGCACCGTCACCCCGATGATGATGAGACGGCGTCGGAACAGCCGCCGCAGCGTGTCGGGGTCATGTCGGGGAATGTGGAATTCTGAGATCTGCACTACCGGCTCCCGTCTGTGTCGCGGTTCCACCACCCGCCCCCGAGGGACTGCAGCAGCGCCGCGGAGTCCGCCAACCGCGCCATCTCGCCCTGGATGCGCGTCAGGCGCGCCTGCGCATACTGTCGCTGGGCGACGAGCACGGTGACGTATGAAGTGCCGCCGGCCCGGAACTGGCGGCGGGTGATGTCGAGGAAGTCGCGCGCGGCCGACTCGGCCTGCGTGTCCGCCTGCAGCGTCCGGGCATCGTCCTGCAGGGCGCGCAGGGTGTCGGCGACGTCCTGCAGCGCCGACAGCACCGTGCCGCGGTACTGCGCTGTCGCCTGGTCGAGGTCGGCGAAGGCCTGGCGGCGCCGGGCGCGCAGCTGTCCACCGTGAAACAGCGGCTGCATCAGCGAGCCGCCGATGTTCCAGGCCGTGGTCCCGGCATTGAACAGATCACTGATCGAGGTCGTTTCCGAGCCGACGCTGCCGGAGAGCGTCAGCTGCGGGTACAGGTTCGCGGTCGCGACCCCCGCCTGGGCGCTCGCCTGGTGCAGCTGCGCCTCCGCGGCCAGCACATCCGGCCGCTGGCGCACGAGTTTCGCCGGCAGGGACAGCGGCAGCGGCGATGGCAGGGTGAGGTCGGCGAGCGACAGTGTCGCGGTGCTGGCCTGGTCCGGTGTCTGGCCACTGAGCACGGCCAGGCGGTGACCGGCCTGGGCCAGTGACTTCTGCAGTCCCGGGAGCGTCGCCTCCAGCTGCAACACCTGCGACTGCTGGGCGAGGACATCGGCCTGGGAGGCGGCGCCCGCGGCCCGCTGGCGCTCGATGATGGCCAGCTGGTCGCGTTCGGAGTCCAGGATCGCTAGGGTCGCGGCGAGCTCGTCGTTGAGCGCGGCCGCCGTGATCACCGTGGTCACCACGTTGCCGCAGAGCGTCAGGCGCGCGGCCTCGAGCTGCCAGCGCTGGTAATCCGACTGCGCCGCGAGGGCCTCGAGCTGCCGGCGGGTCGCGCCCACGAGGTCGAACTTGTAGCTGACGTTCACGGCGGCGTCGAACAGCGTGAAGGTGCTGGTCCCGGCCTGCGGCAGGCCGAAGGCCGCGCCCGGGGCCGCTTCGCGCTGGCCCTGAACCTGCGCATCGGCCTGGGGGTAGAGGCTGCCGCCGCGCTGCGCGACGTAGCCCTCCTGCGCCGAGCGCAGCGCCGCCTGCGCGGCCGCGATGCCCGGACTGTCACGCAGCGCCGTACGCACCAGGGCATCGAGCGGCGCACTGTGGAACAGGCTCCACCACTGCCCCGGAATATCCTGGTCCACGACGAGGTCGGGCGGCGGCGCGGCGCCGGCAAGATACCGGTCCGTGGCGGGCGCCGCGGGGGCGTGGAAGTCCGGGCCGACCGTGCAACCGCAAAGGCCCGTCACCGCCAGGGCCAGAACGAGATCGAGAAACCGCATGCAGGAAGCAAACCTTGAGTTTGTTTTGCTGTCATATTACCGGGGAACTGGCGCGAATGGGCGACAAATGGATCGTGACGCGGGTCGACAGCCCGCGTGCTGACGCCCCTGCGGCGCGAATAATGTGATGTGGCCCCGCCGTGGAGCGCGGCATCTTCGCTGAAATGCGCCTGCAATGAGCATGCGTCCGGACTCCGCAGGGCCGCTTCGCCAGGTGCTGTTCGTCGATGACGAACCGCAGGTCCTGGAGGGGCTTCGCCTGCGTCTGCAGCCGCTCAACGACCGATGGCGCATGACCTTCGTGGACAGCGGCGCCGATGCGCTGTCGCGCTTTGAACACGCCCCGCACGATGTGATCGTCAGCGACATCAGCATGCCCGGTATGGACGGCGCACAGCTGCTGCATGCCATCAGCGAGCGCTGGCCGGCCACCATCCGCATCGCGCTGTCGGGGATGACCGAGGGCGAGCAGAGGCTGCGCCTGCTGCCGCTGGCGCATCAGTACCTGAGCAAGCCCTGCCACGCCGCGCAGCTCGAGGATGCGGTGCTGCGCAGCCTGCAGCTGCGCGAAGAGCTCGCCCATCCGGGAGTGCGGGCCATCGTCGGACGCATCCGCCACCTGCCCGCCCGGCCGCAGGTGTTCGCGAAGCTGCAGCTCACCATGGCCAGGGCCGATGCCTCGGCGGCCGACGTCGCCGGCGTGATCGCCGGGGATGCGGCCGTGACGGCCAGGGTGCTGCAGATCGCCAATTCGGCCTTCTTCCGCCGGGCGCGACGGATCAGCAGCATCGAACAGGCGGTCGTGCACCTGGGGTTCCAGAGCGTACGCAACCTCGTGCTGTGCGCCGAGGTATTCGCGCACTGGCCGGCCCACATCCGCCACGCCGCCGTCGACCTGGAAGACCTGCAGATGCACGCCCAGCGCACCGCGGCCGTGGCCCGGGCGATCAACGCGGGGGCCGAATACGCGGACGACACGGTGCTGGCCGCGCTGCTGCACGACATCGGGTACTGGATGCTGATCCAGGAGTGTCCGCGGGAACTCGAGCAGGCGGTCGAGCTCGCGCTGGCGGCCGGCATCTGCCTGCCGCAGGCCGAGTATGAAATCCTGGGCGCCTCCCACGCCGAGATCGGCGCCTACCTGCTCGCCGTCTGGGGGCTGCCCTACGCGGTGGTCGAAGCGGTCGCGCATCACCACCGGCCGCAGCGCGTGAAGAGCGCGGGCCTCGATGCGCTGTCCGCGCTCGCCGTGGCCATGGCTTTGACCGGTGGCGACGATTCGGATGGTTGCGCGCGCAACCTCCTGCCGAGCCCGAACGTGGACGCGGGGTTCCTCGAAGGTCTCGATGGCGCGCTCAGCTGGCAGGACGCGCAGGCCCGGGCCCGGGCGTGCCTGGCGCGCATCGCCCAGGAGTCCAATTAGCCGCCGGGCCTGCACCTCGACGTGCATGCCAGAGAGCCGGAAATTGCGCATAATCCGCCCATGCGAACCTACATCGTGGAAGACGACGCGGAACTGCGCGGGGCCCTGGTCAATCTGCTGCGCCAGAAGGGTTACCACGTCGAAGCCAGCGGCCGCGGCCGCGAGGCCCAGGAAGTGCTGCTGCTCAATGACTTCGACCTGGCCATCGTCGACATCGGCCTGCCGGATATCGACGGGCTGTCGGTGATCCGAACGCTGCGGCGACACCAGCGTGGACTGCCGATACTGGTGCTGACCGCCCTCGATGCGGTGGACAACCGCGTGACCGGACTCGACGCGGGTGCCGATGACTACCTCGTGAAGCCCTTCGTGATGGCGGAACTGGAGGCGCGTGCGCGCGCACTGGTCCGCCGCCACCGCGCCGACCGCGCCCAGTCCATCCGGATCGGCCCGCTCGAACTGACCATGGGCCAGCCGCGCATCCTGCTGTCCGGCACGCCCGTGGACCTGACGGCGCGCGAGTTCACGCTGCTGGAACTGCTCGCGCAGCGCGCCGGCCGGGTGGTGAAGAAGGACCAGATCGCCAGCAGCCTGGCGCCCACCGGAGAGGCGCTCTCGGACACCGCCATCGAGGTGGCGATACACCGGCTGCGACGGCGTCTGGAACCCTTCGACCTGAAGGTCCAGACGATTCGCGGCTTCGGCTACCTGCTGGAGACCCGGACCGAACAGGAAACCGATGCCTGAGCGCTCGCTGCGATCCGGCCTGACGCGCCGCGTCCTGGCCGTGGTGCTGCTGCTGCTCGTCCTGGACGGCATTTCCTGTTACGCGCTCTCGGCGCACTTCGCCAATCTCGCCTACGAC
>DATJPN010000157.1:0-24443 GCA_035506335.1 Steroidobacteraceae bacterium
CGATGGCAGCTTCAGCATGGCGGCCACCTTCGACAAGGCCACGCCGCTCAACGAGCTGGTGTACGTCGGCTTCCAGGCGACCTTCGCCGCGATCACCTGCTGCCTGATCCTGGGCTCGCTGGTCGAGCGCATCAAGTTCTCGGCGGCCCTGCTGTTCATGGTGATCTGGTTCACCTTCGCGTACCTTCCGGTCGCGCACATGGTTTGGTTCTGGGAAGGCCCCGACGCCTATACCTCCGCGGCGGGCGTTGCCGATGCGATGAACGCACACGCCGGTTACATCTGGCAGATGGGCGCCCTGGACTTCGCCGGCGGCACCGTCGTGCACATCAACTCCGGCGTGGCGGGCCTCGTGGGCGCGATCCTGCTCGGCAAGCGCCTCGGCCTGGGCAAGGAGTCCATGGCTCCCCACAGCCTCACGATGACCATGATCGGCGCCTCGATGCTGTGGTTCGGCTGGTTC
Source organism: Steroidobacteraceae bacterium (assembly GCA_035506335.1). Classification (GTDB taxonomy): domain Bacteria; phylum Pseudomonadota; class Gammaproteobacteria; order Steroidobacterales; family Steroidobacteraceae; genus DAIDKA01. The sequence continues at coordinate 464 of DATJPN010000157.1, forward strand.
GGCTTCAACGCCGGTTCGGCCCTCGAAGCCAACGGCTCGGCGGCACTGGCCTTCATGAACACCTATCTGGCCACGGCCTGCGCCGTGCTGTCCTGGATGGGCATTGAATGGCTGGTCAAGGGCAAGCCCTCGATGCTCGGTGCCGCCTCCGGTGCCGTCGCCGGCCTCGTGGCGATCACGCCGGCTGCGGGCAACGTCGGTATCCCGGGTGCCTTCATCATCGGCCTGGGCGTCGGCATCGTCTGCTTCTGGGGCGTCACGGGCCTGAAGAAGATGATCCGCGCGGACGATGCGCTGGATGTCTTCGGTGTCCATGCCCTGGGTGGATGCTTCGGCGCCCTGACGACCGGCATCTTCAATGCGCCGAGCCTCGGTGGCCCGGGCAGCGTCCAGGACTGGGTGACCATGAAGACCGGCTATCCGGGCATCTGGGCGCAGTTCATGATCCAGCTGAAGGCGGTCTGCATCGTGGTCGTGTGGACCGCGGTGGTCGCCCTCATCGGCTTCGGTGTCCTGAAGTTCGTCATGGGTATCCGCGTGACCGAGGAGGAAGAGCGCGAGGGACTGGATATCTCCAGCCATGGCGAGAAGGCCTACGGTCACTGAACCTTGAGCTGCAGCCGCGGGGACCCGAACACCCGCGCAACCGAACCCCGGTCCCGCCCTCAAGGTGAGACCGGGGTTTTGTTTTTGGGCTCCCGGCCGGCCGCTCCCCGGTGAATGTGACGGAGTTCAAGGTTCAGGAAGGAGCGATCGGCGCTACACTGTGATCCCTGGAGGGTGATTCATGCTGCGCATTTCCATCGCCTTGGCCGCGCTTGCCGGTTTCGTCACGGCGGCCCGGGCCGACGTCTACAAGTCGATCGATGCGCAAGGCCAGGTTCACTACAGCGACCAGTGGTCGCCGGGCGCCGAACTCATCAAGGGCGATCGCTCCAGGTCCCTGCCGGGCCCGGTAGCGGAGACTCCGGCGCCGACGACTTCGCCCCCGAATGACCACACGCTGGCCCCCGACCCCGCGAAGGCGGCCGCCGCGAAGCAGGTCAGGTCGGACATGGAAGCGCTGCGCGCGGAGCAGTGCAAGCAGCTGAAGGAACAGTACGACAAGGTCATCCGCGCCCGCCGCATCTACCAGCCCGGGGATGATTCGAGCGCGCCGCGGCAGGTCATGAGCGACGCGGAGGCCGATGCCGAGCGCGTCAAGACCCGCCAGGCCATGGACGAGGCCTGCGCCGGCGGCACCAGCAGCTAGAAGGGATGCGCGTCGGATTCCTGGGCCTGGGCGCGATGGGCGCCCACATGGCCCGCAATCTCCACAAGGCCGGCCTGCTCACGGCCGTCTGGAACCGCACCGCCACCCGGGCGCGGGATCTGGCGGCTGAACTGCACTGCGCCGCGCCCGCGACTCCGGCCGAACTTGCACGCGACACCGACGTCATCGTGCTGTGCGTCTCCGCCGATCAGGACGTGCTGGCGCTCATCGAGGCGCTCCATCCGGGATTGCGCGCGGGACAGCTGGTCATCGACTGTTCGACGGTGAGCGCCGACACGGCCCGCACCGTGGCCGAGCGCCTGGGCCGCACCGGCGTGGATTTCATGGACTGCCCCGTCAGCGGCGGCGTCGAGGGCGCCCGGGATGCGACGCTCGCCATCATGTGCGGCGGCTCGCCCGCCAGCTTCGCCCTCGCGCAGCCGGTGCTGGCGGCGATGGGGCGTACCCACGCGCACTTCGGCGCGGTGGGCGCCGGCCAGGCCGCGAAGGCCACCAACCAGATCATGTGCGCCGGCATCATCGAGGCCGTGAGTGAAGCCATGGCCTTCGCGAAGGCCAACGGGCTGCCGCTCGCGAAGCTGGTGGAGACGCTCGGCAAGGGCGCGGGGTCGAGCTGGTACTTCGTCCACCGCGCCCCGAACATGATCCGCGAGACCTATCCGCCCGGATTTCGCGTGCGGCTGCATGCCAAGGACCTCGGGATCTGCCACGACATGGCGGCGGCGTTCGGCGTCGAGCTCCCCGTGGTCGAGCGCATGCTCGCGCAGTACCGGGAGCTCATCGCCGGGGGTCACGGCGATGAGGACATCTCGACCTGCTTCCGGTTGAAGGACCGGCTGTTCAGGAAGAACTGACTCCGGCCGTCACGGCCAGCAGGTCGAGCTCGAATCGTTGCCGCCGCTGTCCTGCGAGGACTGCTTGCCGGTCTGGTCGACCTGGAACACCTGGCAGGAGGTGTCCTGCAATTGCGGGCTCCCCGCCGAGGGCGTGATCTGCAGCGTGTAGGTGCCCGGCGTGGTGGCCGTCGCCGCGCCCACCGTGATGCTCGAGATCGAGTAGTAGCTGCCGACCGCGATCGGCCACGACGCACCGCTCCCCGCGGCCGCGTACTGCAGCGCGATCGGATCGGCGGAATAGACATTCTGCGTGGCGAAATAGCGCTCCTCGCGCGCCGCGAGATCCGTGATGGCGGTCTTCGCCTCGGTGCGCCGGGACTTGCGCACCGAGGAGGTGTAGGCCGGTACCGCGATGCTCGCGAGGATCGCGACGATCGTGACCACGACCATCAGCTCGATCAGCGAGAAGCCGTTTCGTTTCATGATGCGGGACCTCATCGCAGCTGCACCCAGGTGAGCCGCCGGCCCTTGCCATTGCCGCCGGGATTGACGTTCTCGCTGATCGGAGTGTTGGTGACCGTCTGGGAAATCAGCCACAGCTTGCCGGTCGCGGAGGTCACGGGGAACGACGTGCCCACCGCATTGAACTGCGCGCCCGCCGCGACCGCATCGTGGTACTGGACGAAGAAGTTCGGCGGCGCCGCGCCGGTCAGCGCCGAGATGGCGTAGGTGAAGCCGGTATCGGCGTTGACCACGCAGGAGGTCGGCTGGTTGTTCGCGGGCACGATCGAATTGACCGTGAAGACGCCCTGCAGCAGCTGCGGGTTGTAGATGATCTGCTCCAGGCCGCCGATCAGGTTCAGGTACCAGCCGAACTTCGGCGTGCCCGTGCAGGTGGCCGAGCCGGCCCAGCAGATCGGCGTGGGGCTGACGATATCGCGCGTGACGCCGTCCGCATTGAGCGTGAACGTCTGCTGCTGCAGGTTGCCCGGCGCCAGCGTGTACAGCGGCCCGGTGAGGCCGCTCCCGGTGGGCGACAGGGCCGCGTACTGCGTGGAGGAGGTCGCATTCCATCCGGTCATGTTCCAGTCCCACACGCCGTAGAGGCTCTGGGTGGCGGACGGGAAGGACACGGCCGAGGCATTGTTGAACTGGGTGCGCCGCCCGGTGCCGAAGGACAGCACCAGGGTGTTGCCGCCGGCCGGCGTCGAGCCGACGAACGCGGTGATCAGGGTCGTGATCGGCTGGCCCGAGGCCGTCGTGAACAGCGGTCCGGTGCTGACGCCCCAGTTGCTCTCGGTGTTGCTGGTCAGGTCGAAGCGCCACACATTGCCCATCAGGTCCCCGGCGTAGAGATAGTCGGAGATGTGGTCGCCATCCAGGTCGACGGCCGTGACGTAGGCAATGCCGTTGTTCTGGGCGGTGCCGGTATTGCCGGTGCTCAGGTAGTAGAACAGCCTGTTGCCGCTGTTATCGACGGTCATGACGAAGACACCGGCATCGCCCGAGGCGCTGCCGAAGCCGTTGCCGAAGATGACGGCCCAGCGGCCGTCGTGCAGGCGGCGGATGATGGGCGTGCCGAAGGTCGCACCCAGGTTCTGGCCGCAGGTGGTGTTGCCGACGCAGGTGATGTTCGCGGGCGTCCACTCGCCGATGACCAGGCTCGAGGCATTCGACTCGGCGAAGTTGGTGGACGTGGGATTGGTGATGTCCAGGGCAAAGAGGGCGGCACCGCCGGCACCGAGACCGCTCACCAGCCAGGTGTGCCAGGTGCCGTTGTAGTACAGGTCGCCCGTACCCGGCGTAGCGTCCACGAAGAAGTCATGGCCGTACTGGGGGTTCGCGAAATCCAGCGCCGCGTTGACGCAGGCCGGCTGGGTGCTGCCGCTGGTCGGCGTATAGGCCGGCGTCAGACCGTGGATGTTCTGCACCACGGTGCCGGTCGAGGCGAGCGAGGCACAGGCGCCGCCGGTGCTGGTGCTGAGCAGCAGCGAACCGGGCACGTAGGCGATCACTTCCTGGCCGTCGTTCGGCGTCGTGGCGGTCGTGAAGTTGTTCGAGGAATCGAAACCGCCGGTGCGGAACCCGTGCATCATGCCGTCATTGGATCCCACGTACACCACGTTCGGCCGGGTCTGCTCGGCCGCGACGAACTGCAGGTAGGTCTGCGTGCCCGAGTTCTCGGCCGCGGAGACCGACGGATACAGCTTGTCCTTCCAGGTGGCCGTGTACGGGGACTGCGGCGGACCCACCCACGTCGGGCTCGAGTCCACGATGTCCGCGAGGACGCTGGTGCGCGCCCGGAAGCACACCGGGGAGCCGCCGCTGCAGCTGAAGTTCGAATCGATCTCATTGCTGCGGTCGCCGCGCAGGTAGTTGAACCGGTACTGCGTGGTGCTGGGGTCGCCCTGGTCGAGCGCGCTTTGCTGGTCGCCGCTCAGGCTGGCCCATTCGAAGGGGACGCCGCCGCCGTTGTAGGTGAGGATGACGCGACTCGCCGGGGCCTTTGCCGCCGTCGGGCCCGCGACGCCCGTCGTGCAGGTCTTGCCGCTGGCGACGCCGGTGAGGTCGCACGCCGCATCCCAGGTCGGGACGGAGGCGATGGTCACGTTGCCCGTGGTGAGGTCGGTGTTCAGGCCATGCGCGGTGACCCGCCCGACCCAGTTGTTCTGGTCGTAGTAGGCGAAGTAGGCGAACGTGCCGGATTCGACTTTGGCCGACTCCTTCTCGTTCACGCCGGCGGAGCTCGCGGACAGGTCCACCGGTGCGGACTTGAAGCACATGATCTCGTGCACGTTGGTGGAACCGCCGGTGGAGCCCGCGAAGCCGAAGCGCACGGTGGCGGGCACCGGGCCGTTCGAGGCCTTGATGTTCTGGTTCGTGATCACGGCCTGGTAGGCGCCGCCGTTATAGGCGTAGGAGAGGCTCAGGAAGCCGTCGCTGGTGATCTTGAGGTTGTAGAAGATGGTCGTGGCCGCACCGCGGGTGGTCGCGGCGCCGTTGTACAGCGGGTGGCCGCTCGGCAGCACCGTGTAGGCGTTCGGAATCGGCGCGTAGTCGAGGATGCCCGCCGTGTTCTTGGCGTTCGGCGAGGTCGGATCCCCGGGCAGGGTCGCAGGACCCGCATCGGTCGGCGTCGCGGACGCATAGTTCCACAGGTGTCCGCTGCTGCAGGTCTTCTGCATCGCCGTCTGGATGGCCGAGGTGTTCGGCGTATACGGCGGCGTGCTGCTCGGCGCATTCGTGCTCGTGGTGATCACGGGCCCGGTGGAGCTCGAAGTCGTCGTGAAGTTGCTGTTGTAGCCCGTGAGCGCCTTGGCACAGTAGCCGACCGTCGCGTCCCAGGAATACCCGGAGTTGCAGGTCGGCGGCGGGCCCACGGTCTTCTTCGCCGTATAGCACAGCCCATTGGGATAGGTCCCGTCGGTGGCGGCGACATAAGTGCCCGCGGAACACTTGATGCACAGCGGGCCGCCGTTGACCGTCACGAGGCTGTAGCCGCTGCTCGAGCAGCCCGAGTCCGTGGTGGTCGTCGTCGTGGTCGAGGTCGTGTTGGTGCAGATCCCGTTGCTGTACACGGTGGTCGTCGTCGACGTCGTCGTCGTATTGCCTGAGGTGCTGCTGGTCGGGCCCACCGTCGGACACACGCCGCAGGTGTCGGTCGCCGCATCCCAGGTGCCGGTGCTGCAGGTCGCCTGCAGCCAGGGGGGGTAGAAGGGCTTGGTCGAATCGTTGGGATTGACGCCGTAGGCGTTGCTCAGGGCCGGCCAGGAGATCGCGCCTGCCCCGCGCAGGCCGATGCGTCCGGGCTTGAACCCGTAGCCGGCGGCCGTGTTGTCGCCCTGGTTCAGGAAGTTGCCGTACTCGTCGATGCCCAGTCCGAGGTAGCCGCCGGTGAGACCGTCATAGGTCACCCCGCTGCCGCTCGAAGGACCATTGGTGTTCGAGCAGGTATACGCCAGGCTGCCGCCGGTCGCGCCGATGGCGGGGACGTTCGCCGAGCCGCTCGGATAGATGGGATTCGGCGCGCAGGTGGCCGGCATGATCGCGCCGGACACCGGCACGCAGCCGTCCATCAGGTAGAAGCTGATGCCGTCCGCACCGGTGCCGCCGTAGGTCACCGTCTTGAAGGTCACCTGGATGCCGGCACTGGTGTCGTAGGCGTTGGTGGAGACGATGGCACCGCGCTGCTGGTTGCCGTAGGGCTTGCCGTTGGTGAAGCGCAGCGCGCCGCTGCCGACCGGATCGGCCTGCTGCAGCAGCGGGGATGCGGGCGGGAGGCTGCCGCCGAGGTAGCCGTTGGCGCCGCCCATCAGGTACTGGTCGGAATCCTTCGAGTTGACGTAGTAGGAGTTCAGCACCGCCGTACACGCCGGGACCGTGGTGCCCGGCGAGGTGAGCGAGGTGCTGTTGCCGGCCGTGAGACACGCGCCGTTGAAGAACAGCCAGTTGCCCACGCCGGTGTTGGGGTCGGCGCTGGTGCTCGTCCCGGTGAAATCCTCGGTCAGCAAGGTCTGCGCGAATGCGGACGGCGCGAGGGTCAGACCCAGCACCAGTGCGACCGAAGCCAGAAATCGTGTTGAAGTGTTCATCATTCCTGCCCTGCGTCCCTGCCTTGGGAGCCGATTTCGTACATGCTCTCGACGACGGCGACCGATAGGGGAGTGCCGCCGTAGCCCAGAGCGTCGATCTTGAAGACACTGCCGCCGCCATCGGCGCCGATGCCCACGTACTGGATGTAGAAGTAAGGTGCGGTGTAATAGGAGTTCGAATACGAGCCGTTGCTGTCGGCCGTGAAATTCATCTGCGTCGAACCGGTCGGCAGCGTGTAGGTGAAGCCGAGCTGGTTGCCGCCGCCATCGGTCCAGGGAACCGCCCCCGGATTCGCGATGCCGGTCACGGGCGCCGGGTTGATCGGGTTCGAGCAGATCAGGACCTGGCTCCAGTTCTGGTCGGTCGCGGCGCCGACGTTGTTGCAGACCACCGGCGACTGCGACGCGTTGCCCGAGCTCAGCCACCACTCCGCGTACTGCTCGGCGAGCATGGCCGAATGCAGGGCGCGCTGCTTCTCGCGCACGTTGCCCGCGATCTTCTCCGCGAGCCCCATGCTGCGGAACATCGCCAGCGCCAGGATGGTGACGACGAGCAGCAGCAGCAGGCTCGAGATCAGCACGATGCCGCGCTCGCGCACCCGCGCCTGGTGGAGTCGGCTGCTCATGTGTCGACTCCGGCGCGGCTCATGATCGGAATCACGCGCTGGAAGGTCTGCGTGCTGTTGGGCGCGCTCGAGGACATCATCTGGCCCCCGGTCGTGCCGTAGGCGGGCAGCAGGAAGGTCAGCGTGACCTTCATCGCCGTGACGTTCAGCCAGTTCGCGGCCGTCATCTGGCTCGCGTTCAGGTACCGGACGACGCTGTAGTCGGTGCCGACCGCTCCGGAGGACACGCCATAGAGCACCGAGATCGACGTGACGTTCGGGATCAGGTTCACGGTGATGACCGTGCCGGCGCCGCTCGAGCGGACCTGGCACTGCAGCCACTTCGTGCCGTTGACGGTGCCGACCTTGAACACGTTCGTGTACCAGAGGTTCGGATTCGGCGCCGAGGAGGGCGCCGGATTGCTCTGTCCGGCGCAGTTGATGATGGAACTGTTCGGATCGGTCGACGGGGTGTAGAAGCGCACCGCGAAGCGGTCGCCGGGGGCCGCGGCGCTGTAGGTGCCGCCGAGCACCTGGCTCGACGCCATCGTCACTCCCGCGAGGGTCTCGGCGTTGAAGCTGCTCAGCTGCTGGGTCACGGGGTTCGGGAAATAGCCGGCCTTCTGCACGACGTTCGCGATCAGCGTCATCGCGATTCGCTCATTGTCCTGCAGCTGCTCCAGCGCGGTCTGGGTCGAGCTGGTCCGGCGCGTTCCCATGACCAGGGTCACGAGGCCCCCGAGCAGGAACAGCGCGATCAGCATCGCGATGGACAGCTCGACGATGCTGAAGCCGCGCTGCGTGGCCCTGCGAACAACGGATTGCGGTGTGCGCGACATCTCTCAAGGCTCCACGTACAGGGTGTATTGCGGCAGATTGAGGGCACCGGAGGAGATGCCGGCCGCCGCCGCGGAGTTGTTGGCGCTGGTGACGTTTTCCTGCCACGCGATCTGGATCGTGCAGCTCAGGGGCACCGCCCCGCTGTTGCAGGTGATCGTGGCCTGCGCGCCGGCCACGACCTGGCCCAGCGCCGCACCCCACTGCTGGACGTCATAGGCCGCCACCTGCGAGGGCGAGCAGGCGGATGCGGCGCAGTCCTGGGTCGCGCCGAGGGTGGCATCGCTGATCGTGACGCTGGTCGAGCCCGGACCGGTGGTCGAGACGTTGACGGTGAAGCTCGGCGGCGGGGGGTTACTCACCCAGTAATCGCGGTTGGTGTGCATCGAGGCCGCAAGACTCGCGGCCTCGATGGCCACCAGCGAACGGGTGCCCGAGGATTCGGTGGTCGACAGCGCCAGGGCCTGCATCTTGGCGATGCCGAGCATGCCGACGGCGATGATGATCAGCGCGACCATGACCTCGATGAGGCTGAAACCGCCCATGCGCCGCGCGGCCGATGCGGTCTCGACCGCGTGGATGTCCGGGTGCTGGCTCATGGCGCGCATCAGGTGCAGCTCGCGAGGGTGGAGGGCTGTTGTACGGACACGTTGCCGATGTTCGTGACCTGCAGGCAGCGCGTCCGGGTGGCATTGGAGGTCGCATCGTGCAGGCGGATCACGGCCCCGCCGGCGCCGCTCATGGTGGTGAGCAGGCCGAGCGCGAGCCCCTCGCGGTCGAAGGAAACGTTGCTGGTGACCCCGTCGGTCAGGGTGTCAGTGCTCGTGAAGGCCGGCTGCTGGCGCAGCACCAGCGTCGCATTGCCACCGGTGGTCTTCGTGCCGTTGGTGTCCACGAACACGATCCAGCCCTGGTTCCAGTTGGTGTTGTTCGCGGCGCAGTCGGTGCCGGAGGTCGACACGCAGATCACGACGTTCTGGCCCTGCTTGATGGCCTCGGAGCGGGCGTACTGCATGTCGCCCAGCAGGCCGTTGATCTCACTGGAAATCCGGTACGAGACGGTGATGTTCCGGTAGGAAGAGGCGCCGATCCCCAGGAGGATGCCGGCGACGCCCAGGACCACCAGCAGCTCCAGCATCGAGAAGCCGGCCATCCGCGGGTAGCGGGGGCGAGACCGGGCGGTTTCAGGGGCATTGCACATGCTGCCGACACTAAGCAGGCAAGCTTGCGTGAATCTGACGACCCCGCGGCCGGCCCCCCGGCAGGCCCCCAGACTCTCAAACTGATAACCCGATCACACTCCTGAAGAGCACCCGGGCGCAGGTCCCGGTGCCCGCGGCGCCCGCCTCGAGGGTGAACTGCGCTCCGTGCGCCTCGGCGATTTCCGAGACGATGGCGAGCCCCAGGCCGCAACCGTGACCCGCGGTCCCCGGGATGCGGTAAAACCGCTCGCGCACCCGGCCCCGCTGGTCCTCGGGGATACCCGGTCCGTCGTCCTCGACTTCCAGGAAAGGCCGGCCGGCGCGCACGCCGGCACGCACCGTCACGTGGCCGCCGCGCGGGGTGTAGTGAATGGCGTTGTCCACGAGGTTGCCGAGCAGGTCCTCGAGCAGCCGCACGTTGCCGCGCACGGCCACCGCGGCGGCCTCGACGCCCAGGTCCAGTCCTGCGTTCAGCGCGCGGTCCACGTTGCCTTCAACGATTCGCCCGGCGAGGGCCTTCAGGTCCACGGTGTCGAACTGTTCGGTGAAACTCGTGGAGGGATCGGCACGCGCCAGCGCCAGCAACTGGTTCGCCGAGCGCGCCAGGTTCTCCATGCCGGCGTGCAACGCCTGCAACCGCGCGCGCAGCGGCGCCGCGGCCGGCTCGCGCATCAGCAGTTCGAGGTTGCCGAGCAGGCCCGCGATCGGCGTGCGCAGCTGGTGCGCCGTGTCGGCCACGAAGCGGCGCTGCGACCGCGCCGCCTCGGCCAGCACGTCGAACAGCAGGTTCAGGGCCTCGACCAGCGGTTTGACCTCGGCCGGCACCGTCGAGGCATCCAGGTGCTTCAGCTCCCGCGGCGAGCCGGCTTCGATCTGGCGGCGCAGCGACAGCAGGGGCTTCAGGCCGAAGTGCACGCCGAGCCACACGATCAGCAGCGTCACGTCGAGCTGGATGAAGTCGAGCAGCCAGGTGCTGGCGAGGATGAAGCGGCCCGGCACGGCGCGCTGCGCGGCGGACTCGGCCACGCTGATGACCGCCGTGTCGCGGTCGATGTTAACCCGGTAGCTCGCGATCCGCAGCCGCTCGCCACCGACCGTGGCGTCGGTGAAGGTCGGGTTCGTCGTGACCGAGGCGGCAGCGGCCGGTATGTCGCGGCTGCCGGCGAGCAGCTCACCGCCGGCGCCGACGATGGCGAAGCGCAGGGCCACGAGGTGATCCGCGCGGTGGGCCGTCGCCGGGACCGCGCCCGGATCGACCCGCAACCGGTGCCCTTCGCGCAGCAGGCTCCCGGCGAGGGACACGGCGGTATCGCCCAGGCGCTGGTCGTAGGCCGACTCCACGAAGGCGGTGGCGGCGCGGTAATTGGCGTAGACGCCCGCCAGCATCAGCGCCGCGAGCGGCGGCAGCAGGAACCACAGCAGGCGCCGCTGTATCGAGGGCGCTCGTTCAGCCGGGCGGTTCATCTAACCGGTATCCCAGGCCACGGACGGTGCGGATGACCGCGGCGTCGCCGAGCTTCGCGCGCAGGCGCGACACGTAGACTTCCACCGCATTCGGCGTGAGCGCCTGATCGAAGGTCGCGATGGCCTGCTGCAGGCGTTCCTTCGAAACGACGCGGCCGGCGTTCAGCGCGAGGCACTCGAGCACCAGCCACTCGCGCCCCGTCAGGTCCACGGGCGTCTCATCGATGCGCAGCAGCCGCCCGGCGACATCCAGCCGCAGGCGGCCGAGATTCACCTGCTCGCCGGCATACAGGTTCGCCCGCCGTATGAGCGCCCGGCAGCGCGCGATCAGTTCGTCCTGCTCGAACGGCTTCAGCAGGAAGTCATCCGCGCCGAGATTGAGCGCCTCGACCTTGATGGCCAGCGTGTCACGGGCGGTGAGGATGAGCACCGGCTGGGTCGCGCCGCGACTGCGCAGGCGCCGCACCAGTGACAGTCCGTCCTCACCCGGCAGGCCCACGTCGACGACCAGCAGGTCGAAGTGCTCGGCCGCGAGCGCCGTGTCGGCACCTTCCGCGCTCGCGCTGCGGTCCACGGCGAACCCGGCCGCGCCGAGCCCCATGGTGATGGCATCGGCCACCAGGTCGTTGTCCTCTACGACGAGGATGCGCATGAGGCGTCCAGGTGCAGCTGCTGTGGTTGCGCGCCGCGCGCCGGGAAGGTCTGCCGGATGGCCTCGATCATCGCCGGCGGCCCGGCGGCGTAGACGGCGAACGGCGCGAGGCTCGCATGCTCCCCGAGGACGGCCTCGTGAAGGGCTCCGGCGCGATGCGGGTGGACCCTGAGCCGCCCATGGCGGCCGGCCCAGTCACGCACCAGCGCCTCTTCATACACGTCGGCGAGGTCACCGGCACCCCGGTACAGGTGCAGTTCGTGAGTCGAGCCTTCCGCCAGCGCGGCGCCCAGCATGGCCTTGATGGCCGCGAAGCCGGTGCCGCCGGCGATGAAGATCACGGGCCGCGCATCGCCTCGATAGACGAACTCTCCGATTGGACCTTCGATCGCAAGCGTCGCGCCCTCGCGCAGGGTGCCGAGCAGCCCTTCGCTGAAGCGGCCGCCGGGGACGATCCGCACGTGCAGCTCGAGGGAGCTGCCCGCCTGCGCCGCGTTGGCCACCCAGTAGCTGCGCCGCGGGCCGCCCTCGAGCAGTACGTCCAGGTGCTGCCCGGGCTCGAACCGCATGGACTCGCCCGCCGGCACGCGCAGCACCAGCTGGATGACATCCGCAGCCATCTGCACCCGGCGGACGATGCGGGCCGACACGGTCCCGATCTCGACGGCCTCGGTGCGGCCGACGAGGCGCGCCTCCACGACCAGGTCGGTGCGCGCGCGGGCCTGGCACAGCAGCACGTACCCCTGGCGGGCCTCCTGCGCCGACAGCCCCGGCGGCGGCCCGTCCGGATACTCGATGCGCCCGCTCAGCAGCCGGGCGCGGCATGACCCGCAGCGGCCCGCACGACAGCTGTGCGGCAGCGGCAACCCCGCGAGCATCGCGGCCGTCAGCACCGGCAGGTCCGCCGGGGCGCTCACGCTGCGCCCGTGAGGCATGATGCGTACGGTATGATCTGGCGGCATTTGCGCCGCAGATTACGCCTTCTGCGAGGGGCCCGACCGTGCCAATGTTCACCAATCCGCCGATTGCGGACATCGCCGCGTTGCTGCGCCGCGCCCGGGTGATCGCCGTGGTCGGTCTGTCGGCCGACCCCGGACGGCCCAGCCATCGGGTCGCCCGGGCGCTGCAGGAATTCGGTTACCGCATCATTCCGGTCACCCCGGCCGCGGCGCAGGTCCTCGGGGAGCGCGCCGTGCCGGACCTCGAGCACCTGGGCGAGGTGGTCGCGCGGACCGGTCCGGTCGACATCGTGGATGTGTTCCGCCGCCCGGAACACGTGGCCGGCGTGGTCGCCGACTGCATCCGGCTCAAACTGCCGGCGCTGTGGCTGCAGGACGGCGTCGTCGATGCCGAGGCGGCGCTGCGGGCGCAGGGCGCGGGCATCTTCACGGTCATGGACCGGTGCCTGTATCGCGATCGCGCAAGCCTCGGTCCGCCGGGTTAGATTGCGGTATTCTTCAATGCGATGCGCATCAGTTTCACGAAGATGCATGGCACGGGCAACGACTTCATCGTCTTCGACCTGCCGCCTGGCATGCCTGCGCCGACACCCGCACAGTTGCGCAGCCTCGCGAACCGCCACACCGGCATCGGCTTCGATCAGGCGCTGGTCCTCGAGCCGGCGCGCCGCCCCGGCACCGTCATCTACTACCGGATCTTCAACGGCGACGGCGCCGAGGTCGAGCAGTGCGGCAACGGCGCGCGCTGTATCGCCTCCCTGCTGCACCGCCAGGGCCGCGCACCGGCCGGTGAATTCGTGATGGACAGCCCCGGAGGCCTCGTGCGCGCCCGCGTCAGTGGCCCGCAGCGCGTCTCGGTGCAGATGGGCGTGCCGTCGTTCGAGCCGTCCGCCCTGCCCTTCGATGCCGCCGGACCCCGGGAGCGCTACCTGCTCGATGCCGGTGGGCAGCAGGTCGAGATCGGCGCGGTCAGCATCGGCAATCCCCACGCCGTGCTGCAGGTCGCATCCGTCGAATCGGCGCCGGTCGCGACCCTGGGGCCGGCGATCGAGAGCCATCGACGCTTCGCGCGCCGGGTCAACGTCGGTTTCATGGAAGTCGTGGACCGCGCGGACATCCGGCTGCGGGTGTACGAGCGCGGCGCCGGCGAAACGCTGGCCTGCGGCACCGGCGCCTGCGCCGCGGTGATCATCGGCCGGCAGCGCGGCCTGCTCGACGGGAGCGTGCGGGTGCAGGTGCGCGGCGGCGAGTTGCAGGTAGACTGGGCGGGGCCGGGCGAGCCGGTCTGGTTGACCGGGCCTGCCGAAGTCGCCTTCGAAGGCCAGGTTGAACTTCCGAACTGAACATTCCATCCAACGCTTGAGGGTCGCAGCGACATGAGCACCAGAGAGGCTCGGGGAATCCAGGCGCCGCAGAGTGAGGAGGAGACTGTTGCGCACTATCTGCAGCAGAATCCGGATTTTTTCGAGAACCATCTGCCCTTGCTGGCACGGCTGCGGCTGCCGCATGCACGCGGCAGCTCGACGATCTCACTGGTGGAACGCCAGGTCGAGGTGCTGCGCGACCGGCACGCGAGCCTCGAGCAGAAGCTCGCGGACTTCGTCGCCGTGGCGCGGGCCAATGACGCCGTCGCGGAGAAACTGCACCGCTTCACGCGCCGGTTGCTGCGCGCACCCACGCGCCAGGGCGCCATCGAACAGCTCGAAGCGAGCCTGCGGGAGGACTTCGACGCCTTCCACTCGGTGCTGGTGCTGATCGGCGAGCCGGAAGCCGGATTGCCGGAGCGCTTCGTGCGCCAGGTGCGGCCCGATGACGTGAACCTCAAGTCCTTCGAGTCCCTGTTCGCGAGCGGCAAGCCCCGTTGCGGGCAGGCGCGCGACTCGCAGCGCGAGTTCCTGTTTGCCGCCGACGCCCCGGACATCGGGTCGGTGGCGCTCGTGCCCCTCGGCGAGCACGGGTCCCTCGGCCTGCTGGCACTGGGCAGCACCGACCGCGACCGCTTCCATCCGGGCATGAGCACGGACTTCCTGGCAAGGCTCGCCGACCTGATTTCGGATGTGCTGTCCCGCCCCTGAGAGTGCCGGTGACCGGTCGTGAATCCGGCCGCCCTGGAGCAGCTGGCGCGATTCCGCCGGTACCTGGGCCAGGAGCGGCGACTGTCCGGCCACACGGACAGCAGCTACACGCGTGACCTCAACGCCCTCGCCCGGTTCTGCGACCGGCAGGGCATCGCCGACTGGCCGGCTCTCGATCATGCACAGGTGCGGCTGTTCGCGGCGCGCTCGCACGCCGGGGGGCTCGCGCCGCGCAGCATCCAGCGGCGCCTGTCGGCGGTGCGCAGCTTCCTGAACTTCCTGATCCGCGAAGGCGTGCTGACCCGCAATTGCGCGCTGGAAGTGCGGGCCCCGAAGGGCCAGCGGCGGCTGCCCGTCACCCTCGATGCCGACTCGATGGCCCGGCTGCTGGCCATTCCCGCGCAGGACGCGCTCGGCATCCGCGATCGGGCGATCATGGAGCTGCTGTATTCCTCGGGGCTGCGCCTCGCCGAGCTGGTGGGCCTCGACCTTGCCGACCTGAACGCGGCGGACCGGACGGTGCGGGTCCTGGGCAAGGGCCGCAAGACCCGGGTCCTGCCCGTGGGCCGCGAGGCCCTGGGCGCGATCGCCGCCTGGCTCAAGGAGCGCCGTGGCCTGGTGCGGGACGACACCCAGGCCGTCTTCGTGGGCAGCACCGGGCGGCGGCTGGGCGCACGGGCGATCCAGAAGCGGGTGGCGTTCTGGGCGGTGCGCCAGGGCCTTCCGATGCACGTCCATCCGCACCTCTTCCGGCATTCCTTTGCCTCCCATCTGCTTGAATCCAGTGGTGAATTACGCGCCGTGCAGGAGCTGCTGGGCCACGCCGACATCGCCACGACCCAGGTCTATACACATCTTGATTTCCAGCACCTGGCCCGCATTTACGACGCTACCCACCCACGCGCGCGCAAGAAGGCCTGATGAGCAACACCTTCGATCCCCACGGCACGACGATCCTCGCGGTTCGCCGCAACGGCGGCATCGCCATCGGCGGCGATGGCCAGGTCACCCTCGGCAACACCGTCATGAAGGGCAACGCCAAGAAGGTGCGCCGCCTGTTCGGCGAGAAGGTGCTCGCGGGCTTCGCCGGCGGCACGGCCGATGCCTTCACGCTGTTCGAACGCTTCGAGGGCAAGCTCGAGAAGCACGGTAACCTCACCCGGGCCGCCATCGAACTGGCGAAGGACTGGCGCACCGACCGCTACCTGCGGCGCCTGGAGGCGCTGCTGCTGGTCGGCGACCGGGAGAAGATCTTCGTGGTCTCCGGCAACGGGGATGTGATCGAGCCCGAATACGATGTCGCGGCCATCGGTTCCGGCGGCTCCTACGCCCTGGCCGCGGCGCGGGCCCTGCTGGAGTCCACGGACCTGGATGCGCGCGGCATCGTCGAGCGCTCGCTCAACATCGCCGCCGACATCTGCATCTACACCAACCGCAATCTGCTCATCGACGAGATCAAGTAAATGACCGAACTTCCAGGCAGCGGCGCGGCGCCGTCGGCAGCCGCGGCGCAGGCCATGACTCCCCAGGAGATCGTGCAGGAGCTCGACAAGCACATCGTCGGCCAGCAGGCGGCCAAGCGCGCCGTGGCCATCGCCCTGCGCAATCGCTGGCGGCGGATGCAGATCCCCGAGCCGATGCGCCACGAGATCACGCCCAAGAACATCCTGATGATCGGGCCCACCGGCGTCGGCAAGACCGAGATCGCCCGGCGGCTCGCGCGGCTGGTCAACGCGCCCTTCGTGAAGGTCGAGGCCACCAAGTTCACCGAAGTCGGCTACGTCGGCCGCGACGTGGAATCCATCATCAAGGAGCTCGCCGACACGGCGATCAAGATGACCCGCGAGCAGGAGGTCAGCAAGGTGCGCGAGCGCGCCGCCGATGCCGCCGAGGAGCGCGTGCTCGATGCGCTGCTGCCGAAGGCGCGCGTCATGGGCTTCTCCACCGACGAGCCGCCGCAGCCGCGCGACGCCGAAACCCGGCAGAAGCTGCGCAAGCGGCTGCGCGAAGGCGAGCTGGACGAGCGCGAGATCGAGATCGAGCTGCGCTCGCTCCCCGGCGGGGTCGAGATCATGGCGCCTCCGGGCATGGAGGAGATGCAGCAGCAGCTGCAGTCGATGTTCCACAACCTCGCGGGCCAGCGCAGCCGCCCGCGCAAGGTCCGGGTCAAGGAAGCCCTGAAGCTGCTCATCGAGGATGAGGCCGGCCGCATGATCAACGAGGAGGAGCTGAAGGCGCGCGCGCTCCACAACGCGGAGCAGAACGGCATCGTCTTCATCGACGAAATCGACAAGGTCTCGCGCCGCGGCGAGACCATCGGTGCGGACGTCTCACGCGAGGGCGTGCAGCGGGATCTGCTGCCGCTGGTGGAGGGCTCCACCGTGACCACGAAGTACGGGCCGCTGAAGACCGACCACGTGCTGTTCATCGCTTCGGGCGCCTTTCACCTCTCGAAGCCCTCGGACCTGATTCCGGAGCTGCAGGGCCGCCTGCCGATCCGCGTGGAGCTCGACTCGCTCACCGTCGATGACTTCGTGCGCATCCTCACCGAGCCGGATTCCTCGCTGACGGCGCAGTACCGCGCGCTGCTCGCAACCGAGGGCGTGACCGTGAGTTTCTCCGCCGAGGGCGTGCGGCGCCTGGCCGAGATCGCCTTTCACGTGAACGAAAGGACGGAAAACATCGGTGCGCGGCGGCTGCACACCGTGATGGAGAAGCTTCTCGAGAGCGTCTCCTACGAGGCGGCCAGCGCCGAGCGCCGCGACGTGCTCGTGGATGCCGCCTATGTCGACGGACATCTCGGCAACCTGGTCCGCGACGAGGACCTGAGCCGCTACATCCTGTAGCGGCTCTGCCCGGCGAGCGGCCTGCCCTTCAGGCCGCCGCGCCCTTCAGTCCGAGCGAAGCACCTTTCGCGGCCGCATACCGCTGGCCGATGTCGGCCCAGTTCCAGATGTTCCACAGCGCGTCGAAGAATTTCACCTTTTCGTTGACGTACTGCAGGTAGAAGGCGTGTTCCCAGGCGTCCACGACCATGAGCGGCAGGGATCCCTGGAACGCGCTTTGCTGGTGATCGTGGACCGAGCCGATGATCAGCTGCTGCGTCAGCGGCTCCAGGTACAGCGCCGCCCAGCCCGAGCCCTGGATGGTCGCGGCCGTCTTGTTCAGTTGCAATTTGAAAGAATCGAAACTGCCGAAGTCCCGGTTGATCGCCGCGGCGAGCTCGCCCGTGGGCTGGCCACCGCCCTTCGGGCTCAGGTTCTGCCAGAAGATGCTGTGCATGACGTGGCCGGAGATGTGGAAGGCCAGCGTGCGCTCGAGCACTCCGGCGCCGTCCAGCGCGCCCTTCTGTCGGGCCTCCGCCAGCTGCTCCAGGGTCTTGTTGGCACCGTCGACATAGGCCTTGTGATGCTTGCCGTGATGCAGCTCCATGATGCGCGCCGAGACATGCGGCTCGAGGGCGCTGTAGTCGTAGGCAAGGTCGGGCAGGACGTAGCGGGTCATGGGCGTCTCCTTCATCGGGCTGCAAATGATACGACGCAGGCGTCACCCGGTCACGGGTATGTCCTAGAATCCGGCATCGAGATGTCAGCACCATTGTACGCCACGGGGTCGTCCCTCCCAACGGTAACGCCCCTGCCACGGTGGCTGCGGATACTGGCCCGACTGCCCCTGCCGCTGCTGTATGGTCTCGCCGCGGTCGCCACCTGGGTGATGCGGCGGGTCGTGCGTCACCGCGTGGCCGTCGTCCGCACCAATATCGGGCGCAGCTTTCCGGACCTGCCGCCGCGGCAGCGGCGCCGGATCGAGAACGGCTACTACGCCAATCTCTCCCAGGTTCTGGCCGAGGTGCTGAAGATGGGCGCGCTCAGCCGTGGCGAACTGCAGCAACGCGTGCTGTTCAGCAACCCGCAGCTGATCCGCGGTCTCATCGGCGCCGGCCACAGCGCCCTCGTGCTGTGCGCGCATCAATGCAACTGGGAGTGGCTGCTGCTCGCCCTTTCGGCACAGCTGCAGGTTCCCGTGCAGGCCGCCTACAAGCCCCTGCGGGGTGCCTTGGGTGAACGCCTCATGCGGACCCTGCGCTCGAGGTTCGGCGCGGAGCTCGTGCCCGCGAAGGCGCTGCTCGGCAGCCTGCTGCAACGCCGGGACGCGCGCGCCATCGCCCTCGTCGCCGACCAGGTGCCCGTCAGCAGCGAATTCCGGCACTGGACGCGGTTCCTGCATCGGCCCACCGCCTTCTACATGGGCCCGGAGAAGATCGCGCAGGCCACGCGCTTCGCCGTGGTGTTCGCGGGCATGCGCCGGATCGCGCGCGGCCGCTACGAAGTGCTCTGCGAGCAGCTCGCCCCGCCCGGGCAGCGGCTCGCGCCGGGCGAGATCACCGAACGCTACGCGCGCGCCGTCGAACGACAGGTGCTCGCGGCGCCGGCGGACTGGATGTGGTCGCACCGGCGCTGGAAGCTGCCGGCGCCGTCCGATCGGGAGCGACCTGCCGACTAGCGCAGCTTCGGTGCGCGTTGCGCGCGGCGCGCCCTCGCCCGCTCGACCATGTCCTGGCGCTGCGACGGCGTGGCGCTCTGCCAGCGCTGTCGCAACTGCTGGCGACGCTGCTCCGGGAGACTCCTGAACTTGCGGACATTCTCGCGGTCTGCCTGCTGCTGCGCGGGCGGCAGGGCGCGGAACTCCTCCCAGCGCTTGCGCAGCAGCTGGCGGCGCTGCGGCGGCAGCTGCTGCCATTGATTGAAGCGCTCGCGCGCCTGGCTGCGCTCGTCGGCCGACATGCCGAGCCAGCGCTGGCTGCCGCTCGCGAGGGCCTGCTGTCGCTGCGGAGTGAGCTGCTCCCACTGCCCCGAGACCCGCGACAGCAGCCGCTGCTGATCCGGCGACAGCGAACTCCAGGGCACCGCGGCGCCCTGCGGCGCGCTGGCCGCGGGGCCGATGCCCTGGGCGCGCACCGGCAGGCACGCGCTGGCCGACAGCAACCCTGCCAGCAGCAGCGCCCTGAACAGGCCCGGCTCAATGCTCATCGTTCGCATCTGCTTTCCCAGGCGCACTGCTCGGCGGCGGAGGCGGCGGCTTCTTCGCCGCGGGCCTCTGCGCACCGGTGCGCGCCAGATACTGTCTCCAACCCTCGTCGTCGGAATCCACGGATCCCAGGAACTCGATCAGGTTCTCGTCGGCCGGCTCCACGGCTTTCGCCGGCGGCTCCGCGGCGCGCACGGCGGCGAGCTGCCAGGGCACACCGAGCAGCAAACCCAGGCACAGCCCGGCACGGACGGGCCGCAGCCCGCCGGTCGCCGTCATCAGGTCGTCGCCCCGCCGGCGTCGGTCTGCGCGGCGGCCCACTCATAAAAGGAGCTGTCGTAGTCCTCGACGAGGTTCATGGCGTCGTCATCCGTCACCAGCTCCAGCACATCGAGCGTGCTGGCAGGATTGTCCGCCACCTGCGTCGTCAGCTGGTGCCCGCCGCCGCCGAGAACGAAAGCCGCCACCAGCGCGGCCGCTGCGGTCGCACCGGTCGCCGGCATCAGCGCCTGGCGCAACCATGCTCCGCGCAGCCACGCGAGCCTCGAGCGCCCGACAGCCGCGGTCACCGCGGCCTGGCGCGCCTGATTCAGGCGCGAGCGCGTGTGCGCATCGATGCGGGACAGTCCTTCCTCGAGCACCAGGCGCGACCGGATCTCCAATCCGCTTTGCAGCAGCGTGGTCCGTTCGCTGCCACCTTCACCGGCGTTCATTGTTCGAAATCTCCGAGCTTCACGCGCAGCGACTGCAGGGCGCGGAAATAGTGTGTCTTGACGCTGCCCTCCGAGCAACCCATGGCCTGCGCAGTCTGCGCGACATCGAGCCCCTCGAGGTTGCGCAACAGGAACGCCTGGCGTTGCCGGTGGGGCAGTTCCTCGAGCGCGGCATCCAGGGCGGTCATCGCCTCGTCGATTTCCAGACGGGCGACGGCCGGCATCTCGTGGCTCGGCGCCTGCGCGATGGGATCGGCGTCCTCGTCGTCCTCATCGCGGCGGAACGGCAGCCAGGCCATGACGCGACCGCGCACCGTCCGCCGGCGCTGCATGTCGCGAATGCGATTTTCCAGAATCCGGTAGAAGAGCGGCTTCCACTCCTCCTCCGGCCGGTCGGCGTAGGCCCGCGCGAGCTGCAACATGGCGTCCTGCACCGCGTCCAGTGCATCGTCTTCGTGCCGCAGGCCGGCCTGCGCGATCTTGTAGGCCTTCAGCTCGATGCCCGCCAGGAATCGGTTGAGGGCACGAGCCCGGGCCTCGGAAGTGTCATTCAATAGGGTATCGCCGCCCGCCGTGGCGGGCATGTTATAAGGCGGCGCGAGCGTAGCAAAGGCACCCATGCAGGTTACAACGCGTGGGCTGCGCCTGTGGTTGACCCGCCTGACGCAAATCGCCGACATATCATAACTTATTGATTTGAATAATATTATCAGGCTGTCGGTATGAGCATGGCAACAGCGCCGGACGTCATCGCGCGTGTCGCCCTCGACGTCCCGCTGCGCCGGCTCTTCGACTACCTGCTGGGTCAGGGCATGGCGGCACCCGTGCCCGGAGCCCGCGTCCGGGTGCCCTTCGGCCGGCGCAGACTGGTCGGGGTCGTCATGGAACTCGCGACCGGGTCGACCCTGCCGGATGAGCGCCTCAAGCCCATTGCCGAGGTCCTCGATGCCGTTCCGGTGCTCGCCGCGGACCTGCTGGACCTGATGCGCTGGGCGAGCGACTACTACCACCATCCCATCGGCGAGGTCATCGCCAGTGCGTTGCCGAAGGCGCTGCGCGGCGGCGCCAGTCCGGTCGTCCTGCACACGCTCTGGCGGCCGACGGGGCCGGGCCGCGAAGCCTTGAGCCGCGGCGAGCTGGCGCGTACGCGCTCGCAACGCGCGCTCCTGGAGCTGCTCATCCGGCACGACCCGATCCGGCAATCCGCGCTGGCCGCGCTGCTGCCGAACTGGCGGCCGGCGGCAGCCGCGCTCCTCAAGCGCGGCTGGGCCGTGCACGAATCGGTCCCCGACGTGGAGTCGGCGGCCCCCGCCCGGACGCTCCCCGTGCCGGGGCCCCCGGCCGGACCCGACCTGACGCCGGAGCAGGCGCAGGCGGTGAACGCCATCGGCGCGGCGCTCGGGGGCTTTTCGACCTTCCTGCTCCACGGCCTCACCGGCAGCGGCAAGACCGAGGTCTACCTGCAGGTGATCCGGCAGGTGCTGGCGCAGGGCCGCCGCGCCCTCGTGCTGGTTCCGGAAATCGGCCTCACACCCCAGCTGGTGCGGCGCTTCGAACAGCGCCTCGACGCGCCGCTGGCGGTGCTGCACTCCGCGCTCAGCGACGGCGAACGCCTGACCGCCTGGCGTGCCGCGGCCGCAGGCCGCGCCCGCATCATCATCGGCACCCGCTCCGCGGTGTTCGCGCCCGTCCCGGATCTCGGCGTGATCATCGTGGACGAAGAGCATGACCCCTCGCTGAAGCAGCACGAGGGCGGCTTCCACTACTCGGCGCGCGACCTGGCCCTGGTGCGTGCGCAACGTGCCCAGGCCCCGGTGGTGCTCGGATCGGCGACGCCGTCGCTCGAGACCCTGCAGAACGTGGCGAGCGGACGCTACCGGCGGCTGTATCTGCCGCGACGCTCCGGCCAGGCCGTGGCACCGCGCCTCGCGCTCGTGGACCTGCGCGCCAACGCGGTCAGCGCGGGACTCGCGACCCCGGTGGTGCAGGCCATCGAACGGCACCTCGCGGCCGAGGGCCAGGTGCTCGTCTTCCTGAATCGCCGCGGCTACGCGCCGACGCTGCTGTGCACCGCCTGCGGCTGGGTCGCTCCGTGCCGGGACTGCGACGCACGGCTGACCGTGCATCAGCGCTCGGGCCGGCTGCGCTGTCACCACTGCGGCGCGGACTTCCCGCTGCCGAAGACCTGTCCGCAATGCGGGTTCGCGCTGCGCCCGGTCGGCCAGGGCACCGAACGGGTCGAGGAGCGCCTGGGCGAGCTGTTTCCCGGGACGCCCATCGTGCGCGTCGACCGGGATGTCGTGCGCGGCCGGGATGACCTCGACACCGCCATGCACAGCATCGAGAGCGGCGCGGCCCGCATCCTGGTCGGAACCCAGATGATCACGAAGGGCCATGACTTCCGGAACATGACGCTGGTGATCGTGCTCAATGCGGACCAGGGGTTGTTCAGCAGCGACTTTCGCGCCGCCGAACGCCTCGCGCAGACCATCGTCCAGGTCGCAGGCCGGGCCGGCCGCGGCAGCCGCGCCGGCGAGGTGCTCATCCAGACCGCCTACCCCGAGCATCCGCTGCTGCAGACCCTGCTCGCCGAAGGGTACGAGGGTTTCGCGCGCACCGCGCTGGCGGAGCGCGAGGCCGCATCCTGGCCGCCCTTCAGCCGCCTCGCGGTGGTGCGCGCCTCGGCCACCAGCGCCGCGGGCGCGCTCGAATTCCTCACCGAGGCGCGCCGCCTGGCCGGATCACCGCGCGCGGTCAGGCTGCTCGGACCGGTGCCCGCCGCCATGGCCCGGCGCGCCGGGCGCTTTCATTCGCAGCTGCTGCTCGAGAGCCCCGATCGGGCCGCGCTGCAGCGCCTGCTCGGCGGCTGGCTCGAAAGAATCGCCGCTCTGCCGGCGGCCCGGCGGGTGCGCTGGGCGCTCGACGTGGATCCCAT
This sequence comes from Steroidobacteraceae bacterium, assembly GCA_035506335.1. Taxonomy (GTDB): domain Bacteria; phylum Pseudomonadota; class Gammaproteobacteria; order Steroidobacterales; family Steroidobacteraceae; genus DAIDKA01. The sequence goes on from DATJPN010000157.1 coordinate 23,635, forward strand.
CGACCTGTTCTGATCGTGCGGCCGCCGCGTGGCGCCGCCCGGTTCGCGCCGGTAGACTGGATCGTTTCAGATGAGCGGAAGTTCTCCCCTTGAAGCGACAGCTTGAGCAGCTCCTGCACCAGGCCGTGAACGGGCTTGTCGGCGGCCTGCTGCCGACCGCCCCCGAGGCCTCCCAGATCACCGTCGAGCGCACCCGCGATGCGCAGCACGGCGACTTCGCGACCAATGTCGCCATGCGTCTCGCCAAGGCCGCGCGCCGCAATCCGCGCGAGCTGGCGCAGGCGATCGCCGCGGCCCTGCCGGCCAACGACCTGATCGCGCGCACCGAGGTCGCCGGCGCCGGCTTCATCAACTTCCATCTCAAGGCCGCCGCGAGCACCCGGGAACTCAAGCAGATCCACGAACTCGGCGCGGCCTACGGGCGCAGCGACGCCGGCGCCGGCGAGCGGGTGCTGGTGGAGTTCGTTTCCGCGAATCCCACCGGTCCGCTGCACGTCGGCCACGGCCGCCAGGCCGCCTATGGCGCGACGCTCGCGAACATCCTCGCCGCCACCGGCTTCGATGTGACGCGCGAGTACTACATCAACGACGCCGGCCGCCAGATGGACATCCTCGCCGTCAGCACCTGGATCCGCTACCTGGAACTGTGCGGCGAGCCGCTGCCCTTCCCGTCCAACGGCTATCGGGGCGACTACGTCCGCCCGCTCGCCGCGCGGCTGCATGCCCGCGAAGGCGAACGGCTGCGGGCGCCGGCCGCCGCCGTCATGGCCGCATTGCCGCCGGATGCGCCCGAGGGCGACAAGGAAGTG
>DATJPN010000158.1:0-10017 GCA_035506335.1 Steroidobacteraceae bacterium
CCCCGGTGATCGCCAGCGAGTACGGGAACGGAAACGTACCCCCGAAGACGTTGTACGCGTAGCTGTTGGCCTGCGCGCTTCCCGGCACCATGTACGCACCGACTGCGGCGGCGTTCGCGGGCGAGCCCGCGTCCCGTTCCATCAGGTACTGGCACAGCGCCTGGACGTTGTAGCGGTTGGGGTTGGTCGCAACGTTGCCCCACGACGGCGTGTAGCCGGCAAGGTTGGCGCAAGGGTCAGGGGAGAAGAAATCGAGCGAACTGCCACCGGTAGGCGTGAACAGCTCCGCGATGTTCGGCGCGCGGTTCGCGACCTCGATGCCGCCACGGACGGTCACCCAGTTCGCGACCTTCCAGTCGCCGAGGACCTTCCAGGTGTCGACATCCCCGCCACTGCCGCTGACCCCCTGCGAGCTCTCGTTGTAATGCGAGCGGCGGAAACCGGGATCGATCTCCAGCGAATTGACGAGAGGCAGATCCTTGAGCAGGGGAATCGAGAACTCCGTGTACACCTCGGTTGCGCTGGTGTTGCCCTGGACCGGGCCGGGCAAGGCGATGTTCTGGACGATGTTCGGCGTGTCCTGGAAGAAGGTGTAGTTCGAATCGGGGGTGAAATCGAAGCCCTCCGACCGGTAGTCGGCACCCAGCGCGTACTTCACCTTGCCGGCATTCAGGAAGGGTATCTCGACGAGACTGCCCTGGATGTCGCCTTCATAGACCTGCTGCAGAATGTGCGTGATGTTGTTCAGCGCCGGATCCGCATAGTCGCCGCAATCCGCCGAAGCCAGGGCGCCGATCGGCAGGCTGCCGTTGCTGTTGAAGATCGGCAGTCCCGATGTGCAGGAGCCGCCGACGCCGAGTGGAGACTGGCCGACGCTGTAGCCCTTGCCGTAATAGCTGGCGTTGAAGAGAGTCTGCAGCCGGGCCTGATTCGGGAAACCGTTCAGCTGCGCATTCACGGTCGTTTCGCCGCGCGAGCCGTAGACTTCCCAGGTCGAATCGCCAACCGGAAGATCGCCGCGCAGACCGGCGGTCACCTGGTACAGGTCCGTCGTTGTATCGGTGGTGTAGGGACCAAAGTAACCGGTGGAGCCGTTGTAGGTCCACGGCGCATTCGGATTCGGCCGCGAGTCCAGCAGCGTCGCCAGAGCCTGCGGCACCGGGTGATAGGCGGTACCGAGCGGACCATTCTCGAAGGTCGGCGAACTCGGGTCATCGTACAGCGGATTGTAGGGCACGGAGATCTGCCACACGCTGAACAGCCCGGACGGGACGCCGACGGCCTGGGTCGAATTCCTGGAGAACGTCGTCTCCATGAATGCGGTCACATGATCGTTGATGGTGTAATGACCGGTGACCAGCGCCGACCAGCGGGTCAATGGAACCACCAGGTTTGAATACGTCCGGTCGTTGTAGCCCAGTGAACCGTCGGGGTTGTCCCTGAAACCGGAAGTTCCGCCAATCGGTCCGTCGTACGGATGCGTGGCGCTATTGGGATTCTGGGAATCGAACAGGCTGCCGTCCTGGGCGATGTAATAGGTTCCGGCACTCGCGGGCGTGAGCGCGAAACCGGCTGCCGGGAGGTTGCCGGCGGTGGTCACGTACTCCGCCAGACCCGAGGATCCGAGACCCCCGGCCGTCGTACCCGGATCATTCCAGCCCGCGCGAGCCCAGGCGTGGTCCCTGCGCAGGGCGTCCCCGCGTTTGCTGTAGTTGAGGATCGCCATCAGGTTGCCCTTGTTGTCGGCGAAATTGCCGCCCATCAGGACATTGAAGTCGGTCTGCTTGTCATCGCCGGCCTGGGAAATGCCCTGCTGTGCGTCAACTTCCACGCCCTGGAAATTCTGCTTGAGCTTGAAGTTCACGACGCCCGAGATGGCATCCGCACCATAGGTCGATGCGGCACCGCCGGTGATGGTTTCGACGCTGGCAATGGCCTCTGCCGGAATGGTATTGAGGTCAACAGTCAGCGACGCGTTGACCGGCTGCGCGCGGCGGCCATCGACGAGAATGAGAGTACGGTTGGTACCGAGACCACGCAGATCCACGGTCGAAGCGCCCGGGGCGGCCGTGGGCGACGGAAATGGATTGGACGAGCCGGTCAGAGAACTTGCGTTTTGCGACGTGTGGAACTGGGGCAGCTGCTGCAGGGCGCTCTCGATGCCAACGTCCGAACGGGCCTGGATGGAGGCCGCGTCCACCGTGACGATCGGAGTGAGGGACGAGTAGTCCGCACGCGCGATGCGCGTGCCGGTGACGACCACTTCCTCGAGCTGTGATCCCTTCTCTTCCGCAGCGCCGGCACCCTGCTTGGGTCCCTGGGTCTGAGCCTGGGCGTTGTTTTGCGCCATCAGGACGGCGCCGCCGTCAGCGGTGGTGCTGTCCGCGGCATAGGCCGACATGCACACAGGCACTGCGAACCCGGCCACTGTCAATGACGCGAGAACCTTCCGGACTCCTGCGCCTGCCCTCATTCCATTCCCGGTGCTGCGGCTCATTCCCCCCCCATTGCGCCTGACGCGCTTGTTTAGTCGGACATTTTGCAACGAAGAAATATTACTAATTATTCATCGTTGATTTGCTGGATCATATCACCCAAGTTCAGATTCTCAAGGCCAAGCTCCCTCACCGCATCGCGGGTGTGCGGTGCCGATCGCTCGCGATGCGCATCGCGTACATTTCACCTGGTGCCGCAATGCCATTGCACCTGTAGCGAAAGTGCATCAGGGGCAGGCCCGGCGAGGCCGGGCTGCCCGCCTTGCGGGAAGGCATGGCGGCTGGTATAAAGCTCGGCCCCGGCACCGACCGGGTATTCCGCCGTTCCGCAATTAATTGATCGTAAAGGCCAATTTCTATGTCCCGCGTCTGCGAAGTTACCGGCAAGGGCCCGACCACGGGCAATCGCGTCTCGCACGCCAACAATCGCCGCCGGCGCCGCTTCCTGCCGAACCTGCACCATCAGCGTTTCTGGCTGGAGTCGGAGAAGCGCTGGGTGTCGCTGCGCCTGTCCATCCATGGGCTGCGCACCGTCGAGAAGAAGGGCATCGAAGTCGTCGTGGCCGAACTGCGCGAGCGGGGCGAGAGGATCTGAGTCCTTCTCCTTAAGGATCCTGCAGGGAGCCAGTCATGCGCGAAAAGATCAAACTGCTGTCGTCGGCCGGAACCGGCCACTTCTACGTCACCACGAAGAACAAGCGTCTGCACCCGGACAAGCTCGAGGTGAAGAAATTCGACCCGATGGTGCGCAAGCACGTCTCCTACAAGGAGACCAAGATCAAGTAGGCGCCGTCGCCAGGCGTTACGGATCTTGCGCAAGGCCCGGCATACCGGGCCTTTTGCTTCCTAAAGGGGCGTCAAGGGGCGTCACTTCGATTCCCGACTGAGCAGCCGCAGCTCGCACCTGGCTGTCCAGGCTCAGGAGGGCTTCTCGCCGCGCACCGTGGTCCGGTACAGCTCCCGGCGGAAGCCCTGGTAGTCGTTGTAGGCCTGGTGCACGCACAGGCGGTTGTCCCACACGGCCAGCATCCGGGTTTCCCAGCGCAGGCGGCAACCGAACACCGGCTGGGTGAGGAACTCGCACAGGTACTTGAGGATCGGCGCCGACTCCTCCTCGTACATGCCCTCGATGCCGATGCCGTAGGACGGATCCACGTACAGCGCCTTCTCCCCGGTGACCGGATGGGTGCGCACGAGGGGGTGGCAGTTGCCCTCGATCTTGCGCAGAAGGCTGTCCGACAGCTTCTGAGCCCCGCGGGTCGCGGCGAGCTGTCCGATGGGACTGTCGCCCACCTGCACCGCATCCTGCGCCGCCCGCAGCACGTCCCGCAGCGAGAAATGCACCTTGAGGTTCGCGATTATGGCGCGGTAAGCGTCGCTCAGATGGGCGTAGGCCAGTGCCGAATTGGCCCAGGTGGTGTCGCCTCCGTAGGGCGGAATCTCCACCGAGCGCAGGATCGTGATGGCCGGCGGCTCGGGCAGGAACGGCGAGTCCGTGTGCCAGCCCTCGCCGAACACCATCTTGGAGGGGTCATCGGCCTCCTTGATCAGCGGGTGCACGTTGCGGTGCCCGGGTACCCCCTGGGTATAGGCATCCTCCGCGAAAGGCCCGAAGCGCAGGCTGAAGGCTTCATGGGACTCGTGCGTAAGGCGCTGGTCACGCAGGTAGATCATCTTGTGGCGGAACAGGGCGTGGCGGATTTCCCCGAACTGCTCGTCGGTGACTTCGGCGGCCTGCACCCCGAGGATTTCGGCGCCCAGGGCAGCCGAGAGGGGGCGCACCCGGATGAACCTGTAAGCGGCTGGGCCGTTGTCGAATTTTCCGGTCGGATGAAGTCGCATGCGGGCGCCTCGTGCTCTGATTTGCCGGGTAAAGTATAGTCAGACCCTCGACACTTTGGCGCATGGAAGGCCCGATGACCGCTCAGCCCGAGAATCCGCGACCCCTGAGGACATTGTTCCTCCAGGCCCCCTCCTTCGAAGGCTTCGATGGCGGCGCCGGCTCGCGCTACCAGGCCAAGCGCGAGGTCAAGTCATTCTGGTTCCCGACCTGGCTGGCGCAGCCCGCGGCCCTGGTCCCGGGCTCGCGCGTGGTGGACGCTCCCGCCGACGCACTCAGCGTCGAGCAGACCCGCCGGATCGCCCGGGACTACGACCTGGTCATCATGCACACCAGCACGCCCTCCTTTCCGACGGACGCGCGCTTCGCCGAACTGCTGAAGGAAGACAATCCGCAGGTGCTGATCGGCATGGTCGGCGCGAAGTCCATGGTCGACCCCGAGGGCTCGCTCAAAGCCACCACGGCCATCGACTTCGTCTGCCGCGAGGAGTTCGATTACACCTGCCGGGACGTAGCCCTGGGACTCCCCCTCGCGGACATCAAGGGACTCTCCTACCGCGACGCCGCGGGCGGCATCGTCCACAACCTGCCGCGCCCGATGATCGAGGACATGGACGAGCTGCCGTTCGTGGCCCCCGTCTACCAGCGCGACCTCACCTTGCGCAATTACTTCATCGGCTACCTGAAGCACCCCTATGTGAGCTTCTACACCGGCCGCGGCTGCCGCTCGAAGTGCACGTTCTGCCTGTGGCCGCAGACCGTCGGCGGCCACCGCTACCGGGTCCGGTCCGCCGAGAACGTGATCGCGGAAGTGCGCTGGATCAAGGAGAACATGCCGGAGGTGAAGGAGGTCATGTTCGATGATGACACCTTCACGGACACCTCGAACCTGCCGCGCGTCGAGGCCATTGCCCGGGGCATGGGCGAGCTCGGCATGACCTGGAGCTGCAACGCCAAGGCGAACGTTCCCTACAAGACGCTGAAGGTCATGAAGGACAATGGCCTGCGCCTGCTGCTCGTCGGCTACGAGTCCGGCGACGACCAGATCCTGCTCAACATCAAGAAGGGTCTGCGCACCGACATCGCGCGGCGCTTCACCGAGGACTGCCGCAAGCTCGGCATCCTGATCCACGGCACCTTCATTCTCGGGCTGCCGGGCGAGACGACCGAGACCATCGAGAAGACCATCGCCTTCGCGAAGGAAATCAATCCGCACACCATCCAGGTGTCGCTCGCGGCGCCCTATCCCGGCACCACGCTGTACCGGCAGGCGGTCGAGAACGGCTGGCTGCAGGAGAACGATGCGGTCAACCTGGTCAATGACCGCGGCGTGCAGCTGGCCGCGATCAGCTATCCGCACCTGTCGAAGGAACAGATCTTCCACAGCATGGAAGTGTTCTACAAGCGCTTCTACTTCCGTCCCGGCAAGATCTGGGAAATCGTCCGCGAAATGCTCGGTAGCTGGGAGATGATGAAGCGGCGGCTGCGCGAGGGCGTCGAGTTCTTCCGCTTCCTGCGCGCGCACCAGGCGTGAGGACGGCCTGACGCGGCCACCGGCCAGCCCTTGAGCATGATTCCGGCCCAGGTGGTGGTCGCGGCCTTAGGCTATGCCAGCCTCGGCATCGCGGCCGGGTATTCGACGGTGGCGCTGGTCGCGGTGCTCGCCTGGCGCCGCTTCATATCCCGGCCACGGAACATTCCGCCATCAGGGCAGCCGGTGACGATCCTCAAACCCCTGTGTGGCGAGGAGCCCGGGCTGTACGCGCAGCTGCGTTCGTTCTGCGCCCAGCAATACGCCCCCTTCCAGATCGTTTTCGGCACCCTGGACCCCTCCGATCCGGCCCTCACCGTCGTGGCGCGCCTGGTGCGCGAGTTCCCGGACCTGCCGATCGATGTGGTGGCCGATCCGCGCCGTCACGGCCACAACAACAAGAGCAGCAATCTCATCAACATGCTCACCGTGGCACGTCATCCGATTCTGCTGATCGCGGACAGCGACATCCTGGTGGGTCCGGACTACCTGGCGACCGTGACCGCGCCGCTGCGCGATGAGCGCATCGGCCTGGTGACCTGCCTGTCACGTGACCAGCCCACGCCGCGCCTGTGGTCGCGGCTGGGGTCGATGTACGTGAATGAGTGGTACTTCCCCTCGGTGATGCTCGCCTGGATGTTCGGCTACCAGGACTACGCCTCGGGCCAGACCCTGTGCCTGCGACGCGCGACGCTCGAGGCGATCGGTGGGCTGCAGGCCTTCGTCGATCACCTCGCCGATGATCATCAGCTCGGCAAGCTGATCCGGGCGCGGGGGCTCTCCATCGTGCTTTCGCCCTACCAGGTCGTGGCCGCGCGCGACGAGCCGACGCTCGAATCCCTGACTCGTCACGAATTGCGCTGGATGCGGACGATCCACATCCTCAGTCCGTGGAGTTTCCGGATGATCTTCCTCACTTTCAGCCTGGGGTTGGCCACGGTCGGCGTGTGGCTGGCGTATGCGGCGCCCGCTCATGCGCTCGCCTGGACGCTGTTCGGCGTCACGGCGCTGGCGCGATCCGGCCTGCATGTCGCGCACCGCGTCGGCGGCGGCCGGTCGCTGCTCGAAGACCTGTGGCTGGTACCGGCCCGCGACCTTCTCACGTGCGCGCTGTGGTTCCAGAGCTTCTTCTCGCGGCGCGTGAGCTGGCGCGGCAGCGAGTTCATCGTCGATGCCACCGGCGTGATGCGCCGCATTGCGTAGGACGGGGACTTGAAGGCGGCGGCCTATATCGCGGGTCTGCTCGGGCTCGCGCTGCTGGCGGCGCTGCTCATTCACGCCGACCTGCCGGCCATGCTGCGCACCTGGAAACTGGCCGGCGGCGGACTCCTGTGGCTCATCCCCTGGCGGGTGATGTTCTTCGTCCTGTACGCCGTGGGCTGGCGCGCGCTGCTGCGTCCCGGCGATCCCGAGGGGCGGGCCGGCTTCGGCTACGTGCTGTGGGTGACGACGGTGCGCGAGGCGGTCGATCGCCTGTTACCGGTGGCGAGCCTCGGGGGCGGCGTCGTGGGCGTGCGGCTCATGCGCTGGCGGGACCTCGGGGCCGTGCCGGTCAGCGCCACGATCATCGTAGAGATCCTGCTCACCGTGTTCGCGATGTACCTGCTCGCGGCGCTGGCGGCGGTGATCCTCCTCGGAACCGGCGCCACCGGGGACCATCACGAGGTCATCCTGATGCTGCTGCTCACGCTGCCGATACCCGTCGGCATACCGCTGCTGTTGCGCCACGGCGCAGTGTTCCAGCGCCTGGAGCGCTTCCTGAGCCCTATGGTGGGCCTCACCTCGGGGGCCGAAGTGGCGGCGGCGCTGGATGCGCAGCTGCACGCCTGCCTGGGCCGGTGGCGCACGCTGGCTTTCGCCGGTGCGCTGCAGGTGGTGGCCGTGGTGTCGGCTTCACTTGAGATCTGGTGGGCGCTGCGTCTCTTCGACCATCCGGTCAGCATCGCCTCCGCCGTCATGCTCGAGGGCATGACCCAGGCGGCGCGCCACCTGGCCTTCATCGTGCCCGCGGGCCTCGGCGTGCAGGAGGCCGCGCTCGTGTTCTTCGGCCATACCCTCGGCATCAGCACCGAAATGGCCCTCGCCGTCTCGGCGGTGAAGCGCCTGCGCGAGGTGCTCTGCGGCGTGCCGCCGCTGCTGTCCTGGCACTGGCTCGAGGCGCGCCGCCTGCGCGCGACGAAAGCCGGCGGCACCTGATCGCGCTTCGCGTCATATTTCTGTCACGCCACTGTTATCTGGGTTTCTTACGGTCCCTTAGGGCGACGGGTCTGGGGAGACCCGATGCCTGTTGCTGGGGATGACGGGGACAATCATGAGAATGGATCGGCGTGCCGCTCAGGCACGGTCGGGGCTGCCTTCGCGACTGATTCGCGAGGCGGCACTGGGCGCCGCCCTGCTCGGCGCGCTCGTTGGGTCATCGGTTGCACAGGCGCAGGCCTTTACGCCAGGCGACCTCGTCATCAGCACCGTGTCCAACAGCACCAGCCTCGCGAACGCGAGTGCCCTCGACACGGCTTCCCCGATCACCCTGCAGACGTTTCAGCTGGGAGCCGGCGGTACGAGTGCCGCGGCCGACGGCTCGCTGGTCCTGCCGCAGACCGCAAGCGGGGCGAACGCAGCGATTTCCGGCGAATACGGCTCGGCGTCGGAAGGCATCCTGCAGCAGTCGCTGAATGGCAATTACCTGACCATCATGGGTTACGGCGTCAATGCCGGCACCTTCAACAACGCGCTTCCCGGCATCTATGGCACGACGGCGCTCGGCCAGACCACGAGCATTGCGGGCGGTTCGAGCACGGTCGTCCCGCGGGTCGTGGCCCTGATCGACGCGAATGGTGTCGTCGACACCAGCACGGCATTGACCGGCGTCTTCGACCAGAACAATCCGCGCAGCGTCACGACCGTCGACGGCAGCTCGTTCTACGTGTCCGGACAGGGCGCGAGCAAGACAGATCCGACGCAGGGAGTCTTCTACGCCCTGCGCGGTGCGAGCACGGCCACGGTGATCGACAATTCGACGGACACCCGCGTGGTCTCGATCCTGAACAATGGCGGCGGCAACACCCTGTACGTATCGCGTGACTTCAACCCGTCCGGTTCGGGCAACCAGAACTTCACGAATGTCGGGACCCTCACCGACCCATTCGGCAATCTGCCCGTCAATGCCACCGGACTCGTCACGACCCACGTCACGCCGCCCGCCACGCCGCTCTCTTCCGGCGGCAACAACGGCTCCATCAATCTCACCTCGGGCCTCGCCAATGGCATCAACAACGGGCGCATCGGCAAGTTCGTCTACCTGAGCCCCGAGCAGTACTTCTTCGCGAGCCCGACGGTGCTGTACGTCGCCGACAGCGGCCAGCCGAAGAACGGCAACGTCAACGCCGCCGCCCTGGGCGAAGGCGGCCTGCAGAAGTGGGTTCTCACGAACGGAACCTGGCAGCTCGACTACGACCTCGTCGCCGGATTGAATCTCGTCAACAATGCGAGCGCCTTCGCGACGACCGGTACGGGCAGCCCGACGGATCCTGGTGTGACCGGCCTGTTCGGGCTCACGGGCAAGGTAGTCGGGACCGGTGACTCGGCGCAGGTCGAACTGTTCGCGACGAGCTACGGCTTGAACGAACTCTCACCGAGCTACCTGTACGAGATCACCGATACGCTCGGGGATACCTCGATATCCCAGACAAGCTCGGAAAGCTTCACCACCTTGTATTCGGCGCCGGACGGAACCTCGATTCGCGGCGTTGCCTTCTCGCCGGTCGCACCGGTGCCGGTGCCGGCGGCCGCCTGGCTGCTGCTGTCGGGCCTCGGCGGCCTCGGTCTGATCGGCCGCCGCCGCCGGAACCTCTGACCCTTCGATCGTTGTCATTCAATACACTTCGGGAAAGAACACCATGACTCGCTTCAAGATTGCGGCCGGCGTCGGCATCGTCCTGGCGACCTGCGGCGCCTGCGCCGCGGCCCAGGCAGACACGATCACCCAGTGGACCTTCCAGAACGACGCGGTCGCCACGAACAACAATCCCGCGCCCTCCACCGGGAGCGGCACGGCCGGCTCGATCGGCATGAACGTCTATGCGACGCCCAACATCGGCGTGACCAAGGACGACGTCCTCCTGGGCACGACCGGAGACACGGGTGCGAACGGG
>DATJPN010000159.1:0-6407 GCA_035506335.1 Steroidobacteraceae bacterium
AACAGCAGCTGGGCCACCACGATGTTGGCCATGTAGTCATCGATGGGCCCGACGACGAAAACCAGCCGGTCCTTGAGCAGTCGGGAATAGATGTCGTAGGCACGTTCCCCGCGGGCCGTCTGCTCGACGACCATGGGAACCAGGTTCAGGGCACGCTCGTTCATGTCGCGGAACTCCCGGTGGTGGCTTCATTGCGGCCGAATCCCGTCAGCTCGCGGAACGACGAAGGCTGATCGGTGACGCTGGCCTTTGCCACTATGGCATCAATTGCCTGATCTTCAAGGACCGCCGACTCGATCTGGCGCATCGCATCGGGGTTGGACAGGTAGGCGCGGCGCGTGTCCTGCGGGTTCGGGAGGGAGGCCACCAGGTCATCCAGGCGGCTGTGCACCCGGGTCCGGTCCAGGGTGAGCGCTTCGCTGCGCACGATTTCGCTCATGACCATGCCCAGCGCCACCCTCTGGCGTGCGGCCTCGGCGAACTGCTCCCGCGGCGGCAGCTGGCTCACGTCGCGCGCGCCCGCGCGGCGGCCGGCATCCAGCTGCAACTGCTGGGCGGCATCCTCGATGAGCGAACGCGGCACCTCCAGCGGATTATTGCGGTACAGGGCTTCCATGACCTGGCTGCGGATCCGGCCGCGGATCACCGCGGTCATTTCCCGCTCCATGCTGGCGCGCACCTCGACCCGCAGCGTCTCGAGGCTACCATCCTCCACGCCGTAGGCGCGGCAGAAGGCCTCATCGACCGCCGGCAGCTGCTGCTCCTCGACCTTCTTGACCGTGAGCGTGAACTCGGCCGTCTTGCCCGCCAGCGCCTGGGATGCGTGGTTCTCGGCATAGGCCACCGTGACCTTCCGGGTATCCCCGGCGCTCGCGCCGGTGACCGCCGTGTCGAACTGCGGCAACACCTGGCCCGCGCCGATGACGAAGGTGACATCGCGCCCCTCGCCACCCGCAAACGGCTCACCGCCCAGGGTGCCGTCATAATCGACCGTCACCCGATCCGTGGCCTGGGCGGCGCGATCGACCGCGGTGAACTGCGGGCGCTGCCGGCGCATGGACTCGATCATGGCGTCCACATCGGCTTCGGTGACCTCGGCCGTGGGGCGCTGGATGCGGATGGCATCGAACGGCGCGACCTTCACCTCGGGCATGACCTCGAAGACGGCCGCGTACTTCAGGTCCGATCCGGGGTCGACGGCGATGGGTTCGATGCGCGGACCGGCCGCGGGCGTCAGCTGTTCCTTCGAAACGGCCTCGGCGAATGACTTGCGCATCAGGTCACTGACGACCTCGGCACGCACCTGGTCACCGAACTGCTGGCGCACCACGGGCAGGGGGGCCTTGCCGGGACGGAAGCCCTTCAGACGGGCGGTGCGCGCGAGCTGCTTCAGCCTGGTTTCGATTTCGCTCGTCACCGCCTGGGCGGGAACGGCGACTTCCAGGCGGCGCTCGAGCCCACCGGTTGCGGTCAAGGATACCTGCATACGACTTGAAATCCTGTTGTCTTGACTGACCGGCCTGGTGCGAAAGGAGGGACTCGAACCCTCACGGGTTACCCCACTGGAACCTAAATCCAGCGCGTCTACCAGTTCCGCCACTCTCGCCCGTTGCCAAAAGGCCGGCCGGGCCGCCAAGTATAACGGAAGCGTCGGGCCTGCGGCATGCGCCTAGGGCGCAGCCGGCACCGGCGGCTGCAGCAGCCGCCAGGGATCGGCCTCGGAGTCGCGCGGCACCGGAACCTCGATCAGCCACGGCACGCCCGAAGACAGGGCGCGCGACAGGATCGGGCGCAGCCCGTCCGGCGAGTTCACCCGTGCGGCCTGGACGCCGAAGGCATCGGCGAGCTTCGGGAAGTCGGGATTCGTGAGGTCCGCCCCGAGCACCCGGCCGGCGAAACGCTCGCGCTGGTCACGGCGCACGTTGCCGAAGGCGTCATTGTTGAACACCACCGTCACCACCGCGATCCCATACTGCACGGCCGTAGCCAGTTCCTGCACCGCGAACATGAAACCGCCGTCCCCGCAGATGGCCACCACCGGCTCGCGCGGGTGCGCGACCTTGACGCCGAGGGCGGTCGGGAAGCCCGAACCCAGGGTGCCCTGGTATCCGGATGAGATGAAGGTGCGCGGCCTGTACACCGGATAGGCGAACCAGGAGGCGAAGCCCATCTGCGAAATCTCATCCGTGACGATACCCTGCTCCGGCAGTACGTCGCGGATCGCGCGCAGGTAAGCGGCCTGGGGCTGCACCGACTCGATATCGGCCTGGGCACCCCGGCGCGCTTCGCGGATGGCATCACGGCGGGCGCCGCGCGTTATGGAAAAGCGGCCCAATGCCGCCAGCAGCGCGCGCGTACCGGCCTGCGCATCGGCGAGCAGCGCGACATCCGCCGGCGCGCGGCGGAATTCGGCCGGGTCCACGTCCAGGCGGATGCACTTCTGTCCGGCGGGGCGCCAGGGCCAGCGCCAGCCGGGGACCTCCAGGCGCGTGCCGATGCCCAGCACCAGGTCGATCTTCGGCCACAGGCGCCAGGCGGCCGCGATGTTGACCCCGAGCTCATGGGCATCGCTGACGATGCCGCGGCCGCTGCGAAATCCGACCACCGGGGCATCCAGCAGCTGCGCGAGCTCGAGAATCGGCTCCGCGGCCGCCTGCGCCCCGCCGCCGACGAAGATCATCGGGAAGCGGCTGGCGGCGATCAGGCGCGCGGCGGCCTCGGCTGCGTCGGTATCCGGCGCGGGCGCAAGCGCCCCGGTGAAGGGTGCGACGGGCGTGACCGCGGCGCGCTGGGTGAACACGTCCCAGGGCATTTCCAGGATCGCCGGACCCGGCCGCCCCTGGCGCATCTGCCTGAAGGCCTCCGCCACGAGAGCGGGGGCGAGCGCCGGATGCTCGATGCGCGCCGCCCACTTGCTGAAGCCCGCGACCGTCGCGAGCTGGTCGGCCATTTCGTGCAGATGGCCCCGGCCCTGTCCCAGGAAGGCCCTCGGGACCTGCCCCGTCAGGCACAGGACCGGCTGGTTGCATCCCCAGGCCGTGAGCAGTCCGGCGCCGGCATTGAGGATGCCCGGTCCGGGAACGACCGTGCAGACCGAAGGCCGGCCGGTCGAACGCGCATAGCCGAAGGCCATGTAGCTGCAGGCCTGCTCATGGCGCGCACCGACCGTACGCACCCGCGCCTGCGCGCGATGCAGGGCATCGAACAGGCCGTAGGTCTGCGCCCCCGGCAGTCCGAAAACCGTGTCGACCCCGTGCGCGGTGAGCGCCTCCACCAGCGCTTCGCCACCGGTGCGGTGGCTCGCGGCGTGATCCGTCACGTCCACAGCGACCGCACGACTCCGAAGAGGGCGCCGAACACCAGGACGGCCACGGCGGCGAAGGACAGCAGCGCGCCGGCTTCGCGCTTCTCCGGCGCACGGATATACCCCACGGCGTACACCGCCCGACCCAGAATGAACACCGCTCCGAGGCCCGCGCCCCAGCGCGGGTCCATGTACAGCCCGAACAGCCAGATGGCCGGGATGAAGGCCACGAGGTGTTCCATGGTGTTGTAGTGGACCCTGAAGGTGCGCTCGAACACCGGGTTTCCGACCGTCGCCGGAGCCTCGATCTTGTGGCGGGCGCGGGCGCCGCCGACCAGGAATCCGAACACCAGGAATTCGACGATGGCGAGCAGTACGACGGCGGCGATCCAGTGCATGGCTGACTCCTTGTTCAGAACATCGGGATGGGGTTCGGCGACTGGGCCGGCACGTCCTGCACGCAGTCCCAGTGCTCGACCACCATGCCGTCGGTGAGCCGGAAGATGTCCATGACCACGAAGCCCCGGTCCTCGGGATTCTTCCTCACGTGGTAGTGGATGATCACGTGATCGCCGTCCACGAAGGCGCGCAGCAGCCTCTGGCTCGAGTTCGGGTTCGCGGCGCGCACGACCTTCAGGAACGCCTTCAGGCTGTCGCGGCCGGGAGCGGCCATGGGGCTGTGCTGGATGTAGTCCGGCGAGATGTAGCGGTCGACCTGGGTGTCATCGAGCGGCACCAGCACGTTGTGGAACAGGCCGAGCACGTGATCGAGGTTGCGTTGCTCTTCGGGAGTCCGCGAGCGCGCCGGGTTCTCGGTCACGGGCGTCACGCCGGCAGCGCGCTGCGCGTGGCCTCGTAGACCTGGCGCAGGCTCAGAGCCTGATGGCCGGTGAGCAGCTTCACGTGATGCGACGCCACCGCGAAGTAGCCCTCGCGGATGCCGCGCTCGTAGGACATCATCTCCTCGCTCCCCCAGGCGCCGGCGGCCTGGTGCAACGTGCCCTCGATATGGCGGCGGGGCACGCCGGCCGCGTCGAATCGCGCCTGCATGGCCTCGTGCGAGACGTTCACGAACCTGATCGGCTTGCCGGTGACTTCGGCGGCGATGCGCGCGCAGTCGGCGAAGCTCAGCAGCTCGGGCCCCGTGATCTCGTACACGGCGCCTTCGTGATTCGGTGTCGTCAGCACCGCCACGGCCGAATCCACGCAGTCCTTCTTCGACACGAAGGCCATGCAGCCGTCGCCGGCGCTCGACACCCACTCCCCGCTGGCGATGGCCGGGGGCGCGATCATGGTGGTGATGACCTCGGCGTACTGGGCATCGCGCAGGAAGGTGAACTTGAGGCCACTCGCGCGCAGCGCCTCCTCCGTGAACAGGTGGTCCTCGATGACGAACGCCGGACTGTGCGGATGGATGCCGACGCTGGAGGTGTAGATGACGTGTTCGACGCCGCCCGCCACCGCGGCATCGATCGCGGTGCGGTGCTGCCGGCGGCGCCGCGCGCCTACGTCCAGGGTGCTGATCAGCAGCAGCTTCTGCGCACCCGCAAAGGCCGCGCGCAGTGATTCGGGCTGGTCGAAGTCACCGAACCGTACCGTCGCGCCGCGCGCGGCGAAG
This sequence comes from Steroidobacteraceae bacterium, assembly GCA_035506335.1. Classification (GTDB taxonomy): domain Bacteria; phylum Pseudomonadota; class Gammaproteobacteria; order Steroidobacterales; family Steroidobacteraceae; genus DAIDKA01. The sequence continues at coordinate 4,923 of DATJPN010000159.1, forward strand.
GACGCGAGCGCGGCGGGCGAGCGCGTCACGAGCACCAGCTGCGATGGGTCGATCCGGGAGAGGAGCCGTTCGGCCGCCATGCGGCCATAGGCGCCGGAGGCGCCGGTGATGACGATGCTCATGCGCGCACCCGAGCGGCGAGCGCCTGGGCCGAGGCCCAGTTGCCGTGGACCCCGGAGCGCAGCCGCATCGGGATCCTGATGGTCGCGATCGGTCCCGAGTCGATGTGCGCGGCTTCCAGCACGTGCACTTCGGCCTGGTTCTCGTCGTGCCGGTCGATGATGTGCATGAGGTACCCCTCGTGGCCCGGCTTGCCGGAGGCGACGTGCACGTGTTCCTGCATGGTACGGTTCGGACCGGGGAAATAACTCACCGTGCGACCGGTCTTGACCTCCAGGCGCGTCAGGGTATTGAAGCCGGCGCCCACCGGTCCGGAGAGGATCGGCGGCCCGGCACGCACGTCGACCTGTCCGATGTAGGTCACGTCGTAGTCGCGCATCAGATCCTTGTCGGCGCAGCGGGGAAAATCCCCCGCGGGGCCGATCGCGGTCTCCTCGGGCGAGTCCTGGTCGCCCGCCATGTCGAACGTCCAGCGCACGAGGCCGCCGCCGACCTGGTACTGCGGAATGTGCAGCCCGCCGGCCTCGCGCATGAATTCGAACGCCGGCACCTCGCTCAGGCACATGTCCATGTGCACCTTGCTGCCTTCGGTGTAGCCGTTGATGAAGTGGAACACCGAACAGGCGCGGCCGCGGAACCAGCGCATGTCCTTCACGCTGCCCTGGCGCGGCATGATGCCGATGAAGGACTCCCGGGTGCCATCCCAGGCCCAGTGATCACCGCCGGCCTTCAGGCGCGCGAGGTCCGCGACGATCGGGAAGCCCGGGAACACCACGTGTTCCTTGGTCACGATGAAATCATGCATCAGGGCGCAGTAGGGAACCTTGAACATCTCCTCGCGGATGAGTTCACCCCGGGCATTGGCCACGAAGTAGGACACCTCGTTGGTCGCCAGGCCCGTCGCCTCGTAGCCGAAGTAGTGCATCTCGCCGGTGGCCGGGTCGAACCGCGGATGCGCGGTCACGGTCTGGCTGCGCAGCCGGCCGCCGAAGGTCCACTCGCCTACGGTCTCGAGCGTCACCGGATCGACCTCCCAGGGCGGGGAATCCTCCTTGAACGCGAGCAGACGGCCGCCGTGGAAGAACGGCGTGGTGTTGGCCGCGCCGCGGCGCTTGCCGGCGACGCTCGGATCATCGGTGTAGGGATTGCGGTAGGCGCCGAACAGCCCCTTGCGCGCCCGGTGCTCGAGCAGCCAGCGCTCGGTACGGATGTAGCGCTGCTTGAAATCGACATGCCCTTCGCCGTCGAAGGCGAAACTGCGCACCATGCCGTCGCCGCTCAGGTAGGTGTCCTTGCCGAGTCGAGGCGGGTATTGCGGATCGGGGACCGACTGGTACCAGCAGCCGTGGATCTCCGGCGGCAGGT
>DATJPN010000160.1:0-16987 GCA_035506335.1 Steroidobacteraceae bacterium
GGACTTGAAGGGGCCGTCCTTGGGAACGTGGATGTAAGCGGCCTGCTCCGGCGTCAGCTCGGTCAACTCGACATTGAGCTTCTTCAACTGCAAGCGGGCCACGTGCTCGTCCAGCTTCTTGGGCAGGACGTAGACGCCGACAGGGTACTTCTCGTTGTGCCGCCACAGCTCGATCTGCGCCAGGACCTGGTTGGCGAAGGAGGAGCTCATCACGTACGAGGGGTGCCCGGTGCCGCAGCCCAGGTTGACCAGGCGTCCCTTGGCGAGCAGGATGATCCGCTTCCCGTCGGGGAAGATGACGTGATCGACCTGCGGCTTGATCTCCTCCCAGGGGTAGTCTTCCAGCGACGCGACGTCGATCTCGTTGTCGAAGTGACCGATGTTGCAGACGATGGCGTTGTTCTTCATCCGCGCGAGGTGCGAGCCGGTGATCACGTGGTAGTTGCCGGTGCAGGTCACGAAGATGTCGGCCTTGTCGCAGGCGTAGTCCATGGTCACCACGCGGTAGCCTTCCATGGCGGCCTGCAGCGCGCAGATCGGATCGATCTCGGTCACCCAGACCTGGGCCGACAGCGCCCGCAGCGCCTGGGCCGAACCCTTGCCCACGTCCCCGTACCCGGCGACGACGGCGATCTTGCCGGCCACCATCACGTCGGTGGCGCGCTTGATGCCGTCCACCAGCGACTCGCGGCAACCGTAGAGGTTGTCGAACTTGCTCTTGGTCACCGAGTCGTTGACGTTGATGGCCGGGAACATCAGGCGGTTTTCCTTGGCCATCTGGTAGAGGCGGTGCACGCCGGTGGTGGTCTCCTCGGTGACGCCGCGGATCTCCCTGGACATGCGCGTGTACCAGCCGGGGGAGCCGGCGAGCCTCTTGCGGATGGCCGCGAACAGGAAGGCCTCCTCCTCGCTTCCGGGCTTGGCGACGAGGCTCGCGTCCTTTTCGGCGCGCACCCCAAGATGCATGAGCAGCGTGGCATCGCCGCCGTCGTCCAGGATCATGTTCGGCCCGGCGCCGCCTTCGAATTCGAAGATGCGATGGGTGTATTCCCAATACTCCTCGAGCGACTCGCCCTTGTGGGCGAAGACCGGCGTGCCGGTGGCGGCGATGGCGGCCGCCGCGTGGTCCTGGGTCGAGAAGATGTTGCAGGAGGCCCAGCGCACGTCGGCACCGAGCGCCTTCAGGGTCTCGATCAGCACCGCGGTCTGGATGGTCATGTGAAGGGAGCCGCTGATGCGTGCGCCCTTGAGCGGCTGGCTGCCGGCGTACTCCGCGCGGATGGCCATGAGGGCCGGCATCTCGGTTTCGGCGATGGCGATCTCGCGCCGGCCCCAGCCGGCGAGGGTCATGTCGGCGACCTTGAATTCGGACGCGCCCGAAGCGGGCCTGATTGAGGCGTTCATGTTCAATGCTCCAGTTGAAGAACGAGCGCCGTGTACATCACCAGGCGCCCGGCCTCCTGAGCCTGGCAGGCGCGGCCGCAAGCCTCATGAAGGCTTGCGGATGCCTGTCGCAGCGCTCCTCAGGCGCCGGACGCTGCCGCGCGCAACGCGCGGCAGAATTCTCGCAACAGCCGTGGCGGCCCGGCGGCTAGGCCGCGCGCGCACTGCCCTTCAGTTCAGCGGCCAGGACCTGCGCCTTGTCGGTGCTCTCCCAGCTGAACTCCTTCTCGGTGCGACCGAAATGGCCGTACGAGGCGGTGAGCTGGTAGATCGGGCGAACGAGGTCCAGCATCTCCCGCAACCCATAGGGGGTGAGATCGAAGTGCCGGCGCACGAGTTGCGTGAGCTTCTCGCGCGAGAGCCTGCCGGTGCCGAAGGTCTCGATCATGATGGAGGTGGGCTCCGCCACGCCGATGGCGTAGGAGACCTGCACCTCGCACCGGTCGGCGAGGCCCGCCGCGACGATGTTCTTGGCCACGTAGCGGGCCGCGTAGGCCGCCGAGCGGTCGACCTTCGAGGGGTCCTTGCCGGAGAAGGCGCCGCCGCCATGGCGGGCGAAGCCGCCGTAGGTGTCGACGATGATCTTGCGGCCGGTCAGCCCGCAGTCGCCGACCGGTCCACCGACCACGAAGCGGCCGGTCGGATTGATGTGATACTTGGTGCGCTTGTCGATCCACTTCTTCGGCAGCACCGGAATCAGGATCTCCTCCATGACCGCCTCGCGCAGCGAGCGGGTCGAGATGTCGTCGCTGTGCTGGGTCGAGAGCACCACGGCCTCGATGCCCACCGGCTTGTCGTTCTCGTAGCGCAAGGTGACCTGGCTCTTGGCATCCGGGCGCAGCCACGGCAGCTTGCCCTTCTTGCGCACGTCGGCCTGGCGCTTCACCAGCCGATGCGCCAGGGTGATCGCGGCCGGCATCAGCACGTCGGTCTCGTTGGTCGCATAGCCGAACATCAGGCCCTGGTCGCCGGCGCCCTGCTTGCGCTCATCCTTGCGATCCACGCCCTGGGCGATGTCGGGCGACTGCTTGCCGATGACGTTCAGCACGCCGCAGCTCGCGCCATCGAAGCCCATCTCGGAGGAGTTGTAGCCGATGTCGAGCACGGTCCTGCGGACCAGCGCCTCCACATCCACCCAGGCGGAGGTGGTCACTTCGCCCGCCACGATCACCACGCCGGTCTTGATCAGGGTTTCGCAGGCCACCCGGCCCCGCTTGTCCTGCGCCAGGATGGCATCGAGCACCGCATCGCTGATCTGGTCGGCGACCTTGTCGGGATGACCCTCCGACACCGACTCGGAGGTGAACAGGTAGTTGTTGGCCATGGAAGGAGTTCTTCGTCCTTGTTGTGGGGGCGTCTATGATACAGGTCAGCGCGGCAGATCGCTGCCGAAAGCGAGCCGGTACCGCACCGCGAATTCCGGCATGCTGAAACGATGGTTCTGGGTGCCGCGGCTCGCCACCTTCAGGGCCCCCAGGAGCGAGGCGACACGCCCGGTGACGGCCCAGTCCAGGCCATGCAGCAGGCCATGGATGAGCCCGGCGCGGTACGCGTCCCCGCAACCGGTCGGATCCACCACGGCCTCCGGGACGGCCGGGGGTATGACGATGTCCCCCTGCGGGGTGTAGATCGTGGAGCCCGCGGCGCCGCGCGTCACGACGAGGGCCCGCGCATGGCGCACCACATCGACTGCCGACCAGCCGGTGCGTTGCTGGATCACCTGCCATTCGTAATCGTTGACGGTCACCCACGTCGCCTGGCCGATCAGCTCGCGCAGCTCATCGCCGCTGAACATCGGCAGGCCCTGCCCCGGATCGAAGATGAAGGGTATCCCGGCGGCGGCAAAACCGCCGCAATGCTGCACCATGCCGTCGCGGCCGTCGGGCGCGACGATGCCCAGCGTGAAGCCGGCCGCGGCCGGAATCGCGTTCAGGTGCGACAGCTGCATGGCACCGGGATGGAAGGCCGTGATCTGGTTGTCGTCCTGGTCCGTGGTGATGAAAGCCTGGGCGGTGTGCTCGGAATCCACCACGCGCACGTAGTCCTGCGGCACGTCGGTCTCGCGCATCCACTGCTGGTAGGGCGCGAAATCCCGTCCGACCGTCGCCATCGGATAGCCGGCATCCCCGAGCAGCCGCAGGTTGTAGGCGATGTTGCCCGCACAGCCACCGAACTCGCGCCGCAGCTGCGGCACGAGAAAGGAGACGTTCAGCATGTGGATCTTGTCCGGCAGGATGTGGTCCCTGAACCGGCCGCCGAACACCATGATGCTGTCATAGGCCATCGAGCCGCAGATCAGCGCCTTGCCGCCGGCAGCCATCAGGCGTTCACCGTGAACTTCCCGCCCTCGGGATCCATCGTGAAGGTTCCGTCGATGAGATGGCGCAGCCACTGCGCCGTCTCCATCACGCCGCCGAAGGCGTAGTAATGCGGCTGCACGAGGCGGCTGGGGGCCCGGCCGGCGCCGTTGGCCAGCACCGCCAGCAGCATCTCATCCGGCGCCATCGCCATGCCGGTGGCGAGCTTGGTCATGTTGCCCATGTTCTTCCACAGCGATCCGAGCGAGGCACCGATGCCGCACATGGCCGCGAATTTCAGCAGCTTGGCGAGCGGCGTGGGCCCGGCGATGCCGATATGCACCGGCAGGTCTATGCCGTGGGCCTGTAGCTGCCGGTCCCACTCGGCCACGGCCGCGGGATTGAAGCTGAACTGGGTGGCGATATGCACCTTCACTCCGGTGCGCCGGGCGAAGGCCTGCTTGTAGTCCAGCGCCTTCCACAGCGTCTCGGTGTCAACGGCCGGATGGCCTTCCGGATGGCCGGCGACGCCGACGTGGGTGATGCCCGCGTCCGTGATCGCACCGGTGTCCAGCAGTTCCAGCGTGCTCGTGAACGGCCCGGCCGGCGGGGTCAGGTCACCGGCGACGAGCAGCACCTGCTCGATCCCCGCATCGCGGGCCTGCTTCAGGCCCTCGCGCAGCACGGCCTCGCTCGGAATGCGCCGTGCCACGCAGTGCGGCGAGGCGCGAAAGCCCAGCGACTGGACCTTGGCGGCGACGCGGACGACGTCGGACATCTGCGCCTTGGGCGTATGCGCCACATAGATCGTCGTGCCGGCGGGCAGCACACCCACGAGGGACTCGAGCTTTGGCTCATCGTGCGGTGAGATCTCGGTCGAGGTATGGCGTGCGAAGGCGACGGCGCGCTGCTTGAGCTCGTGCAGATCGATCGGTGCGGTCATGACGGAGGGTCCCTCTGCTCTTTATGAAAATTCGACTGGCAAGTTGCGGTCACGAAAACTTCGCATTGTAGCGCCAGCTAGGCCAGGAGGCGCTGCCCATGGGTGTACACCACGTGCCGTTCCGGGCGCGCGAACGCCACCAGCGTCATGCCGCAGCGCTGCGCATGGCGGATGGCGAAGGAGGTCGGCGCCGAGAGCGCCGCCATGAACGTCACGCCCAGGGCGGCCGCCTTCTGCACCATCTCGTAGCTCGCCCGGCTGGTCACCAGCATGAAGCCCGCCTCCAGGTCGACGCCGGCCAGCACCAGCGCCCCCAGCGTCTTGTCCAGGGCGTTGTGCCGCCCCACGTCCTCGCGCACGCACTGGATGCCGCGATCCGGCACGACCCAGGCGGCGGCATGCACGCTGCCGGTGCCGGCATTGAGCACCTGGCGGGCCGGCAGCCCGGCGATGGCGGCATGCAACCCCTCGATGCTGACGCTCGGACCTTTCCCCACCGCCGCCTGCGCGCGCACCGTCTGTTCCAGGGTCTGCGTGCCGCACAGTCCACAGCCGGTGCGCCCCGTGAGATTGCGCCGCCGGCGCAGCAGCTCCGGGAACCTCTCCCATGCAATGGCGATCCTGACCTCCATGGCTTCCGGAACCGCGTGCACCTCGATGCCGCGGATTTCCTCGGGCCGGTCCACCAGCTCCTCGCTCAAGGTGAAGCCGCGCGCCAGATCCGCCAGGTCATGCGGCGTCGCCAGCATCACCACGTGCGGCTCGCCGTTATACACGAGCGCGACCGGTGCTTCCTCGGCGACCCGGTCGGTGGTGTGATCGGAATGCCCCCGCACCCACCGGTCGACGGTCACCTCGACCCCGGCGGCGGATGTCTCCGCCTCGCTGACCGCCTCCTTCGTTTGCATGCCGGTTCGCCTTTTCCCGGACGATTGTCTCACACCGCCCGGGACTTCCGACCGGGTAACATATTTTTGCACTGCGGGAACGAGCCGCGCGCCGTCGCACGTTAAAGGCCAGGCTGTCCCTTCGGCAATCAGTTTTGCGGATTGACACTATTCGCGTCCAATATAGGCGCCCGGCCAAGGACTTGACGACTCAATGCAGCTGAACCGCTTCGACCTGAATCTGCTGATCGCGCTGGACGCACTGCTGCACGAGAAGAACGTCACCCGGGCCGCCGAGAGGGTCTACCTCTCCCAGCCGGCCATGAGCGCCTCGCTGCAGAAACTGCGCGATTTCTTCCAGGATCCGCTGTTGGTGCGCGTCGGGCGGGACATGGAGCTGACGCCCCGCGCGCGCTCCCTGGTGCAACCGGTCCGGGAGGCCTTGCTGAAGATCCAGGCGACCCTCGGGACCCAGCCGACCTTTGACCCGGCCACCGTCCGGCGCACCTTCACCGTGATCGCCACCGACGAGGCCGTGCCGGAACTGGTGCCCCGGGTTCTCGGCCGCCTGGCCCGCGAAGCACCCCAGATCCAGTGCCACATCGAGCAGGTCTCGCAGACGAGCCTCACCCGCCTGAGCTACGGGGATGCGGACCTGTGCCTGTCGCTGGACATCACCCGGCTCTACGGCCTCGGCGAATTCCCCGAAACGCTGAAGTTCGTGGCACTGCGGCCGGTGCGCTGGGTGTGCGTGATGTCCCGGGACGAGGCCATCCCGGGCGACAGCATGACGCTGGAGGACTACCAGTCGCTGCCGCATGTATTCGCCCGTCCGAACGGGCATACGGCGCCGGTGGAGGAACTGGTCCGGCGCATGATCGGCATGGACCTCAATGTGCGCGCGACCACCCAGAGCCTGCTCGAAATGCTCTTCATGCTGCCGGGCTCGCCCTTCGCGGCCACCGTGCCCGAACGGGTCGCGCGGCTGGTGCTGCCGCTGGTGCCGCTGAAGATCTACTCTCTGCCCTTCGACGCCCTGGATGGTCGCGAGATCCTGCTGTGGCATCACCGTAACGAAGAGGACCCGGGCCATGCATGGCTGCGTTCCCTGTTCATCGATGTCGCGCATGATCTGCAGACTTGACCGGCCGGGCCGGCCGTCATGAGCGCCCCCTTCGAGGCACCGCTCGGCCTGATCGCCGCCGCCCAGGAACAGGCCGCACGCCGCTGCGGCTTCGAACCCACGGCGCAGCACGAGGAGCTCCTCGGCGAGACCGCCGCGGCGGTGCTGGCCGGGGCCGCGCGCCTGGCCCGCGAGGTCCTCTCCCCCTTGAATCGCATCGGCGACGCGCAGGGCGCGAGCCTTTCGCCGGCGGGCGTGACCACGGCCGCAGGCTTCAGGGCCGCCTGGCAGAGGTTCTGCGCGGATGGCTGGCCCGGACTGTCCGCGCCGCAGGACTGGGGTGGACAGGCGCTGCCGATGCTGCTCGCCGCGGCCACGACCGAGATCTGGGGCGGCGCGAACCTCGCCTTCGCCATGTGTCCGGAGAGCGCCGTCGGTGCCGTCGAAGTGCTGCGGGTCCACGCCGACGAGGCATTGCGCGCCAGGTATGCGCCGCCGCTGGTGAGCGGGGAATGGACCGCCGCGATGAGCCTCACCGAGCCCCAGGCGGGCTCGGACCTCTCGACCGTGCGGACCCTGGCGCGACCCGACGGCGCCGCATGGCGGCTCACCGGCCACAAGATCTACATCTCCTGGGGCGAGCACGACATGGCGGAAAACATCGTGCACCTGGTGCTGGCGCGCACTCCCGATGCTCCGCCCGGCGTCAAGGGACTGTCGCTGTTCCTGGTGCCGCGGCGGCTGCAGGAGGACGGCGCCTGGGTCGACAATGACCTGCGCGCCGCCTCGCTGGAACACAAGATGGGCATCCGCGCGAGCCCGACCTGCGCCATGGTGCTCGGCGAGCGACACGGTGCACGCGGCTGGCTGGTCGGGCGGCTGCACGATGGCCTCGGGTGCATGTTCACCATGATGAATCACATGCGGATCGGCGTGGGCCTGCACTCGACGGGCGTCGCCGAACGCGCGCGCCAGCTCGCCCTCGGGTACGCCGCGGAGCGACGCCAGGGCCGGGACGCATCCGGCGCCCAGCGGCCCATCATCGAGCATGCCGACGTGCGGCGGATGCTGCTCACCATGAATGTCCTCACCCACGCCGCACGCTGCCTCGCGTACTGCGCGGCGGCGGCTCTGGATCTGGTGCATGCCCCGGAAACCGACGAGAGCACGCGCGCCCGGGCCGGGCGGCGGCTCGGACTGCTGACGCCGCTGGTGAAGGCCTGGGCCTCGGACACAGCCGTCGAAGTCGCCTCGCTGGGCGTGCAGGTGCATGGCGGCACCGGGTACGTCGATGACTGCGAGGCCTCGCAGATCTATCGTGACGCGCGCATCGGCCCGGTGTTCGAGGGTACGAATTTCATCCAGGCCCAGGACCTGCTCGGGCGCAAGATCCTGCGCGACCAGGCGTTCGCCTTCGGCGAGCTGCTGGCGCAGATCGAGCAGGATGCGGGCGCCGTGGATGGCGATTCACCGCTGCGCGCGCCGCTACTGCGCGAATGCGCCGCGCTGCGCGCGTGGGTGCAGGAGCTGCTGGCCGCGGGCGGCCGGCAGCAGCAGATCGTGGGCAGCGTCGCCTACGCCTTCCTGCAGTGGCTCGCCGTGGTCGCCGGGGGCTGGCAATGGGCGCTCGCGGCCCGGGGCACCACGGAGCGCTCGATGCTGGACCAGGCCGAATTCTACGCGGCCCATATCCTGCCGCGCGCGCGCACCCATGCCGCGATCGTGGCCGGCGGCAGCGACATCGTCGGTCGGGCAAGGCTGTAAAGCAAAACGGGGTGGGAATCGCTTCCCACCCCGCACTCTTCAAGGCTCTGCGCGGATCTTACTTGGTGCTGCGGGTGCGCCAGCCGGCCGCGTAGTTCTTGCGGGCTTCCTCGCCGTAGGGAACCGAGGCGACCTGCACGCGCACTTCGAGCTGCTTGTGCCGCTCGACGGTCGGCTTGGCGGTGCCGTTGTCGGACTCGCCCCAGATCAGCGTCAGCTCCTCGCCGATCTTCACGTCCGGGTTCACGACACCCAGCGACAGCGCCGTGCGCTCGTTGTAGCTGTAGCCGCCGAACATCGAATAGCCGACCACCCGATCGCCCTTCATGACGGCGTCGAAGGAGGAGGAGCCGTAGTTCGCGATCGGGATCTCGAAGTACTTGTAGGCGCGCTCCCCCGGACGGAACAGCGAGGCGAAGATCTTGCCCATGTCATCGCCGTTCCAGGCAAAGGTCACCTTGTTCTTGTGCGGCAGCTTCGAGAGCTTCTCGAGCGCGTCGCGGCCGGCGAATTCATGGTCGAACTTGACGAACGGGCCATAGCCGAGGTCGTACGGGGTCGTGTAGTAGTCCTCGATCCGGTTCGACACGAAGCTGCCGCAGATGGACCCGGTGGCCTCGTAGCTGTTGGCCGGCAGCCATTCGCGGTACTTCTTCATGCTCTCGCCGCTGTACACGGCCGGCAGCGGGGACGGGATCCACCCGGATTCCAGCGTGTTCGAGGCGTAGGCGCGCGAGCCCACGGCCGTCAGGCCGAATTCCTGGCCTGCTTCCATGCAGGTATTGAATACCCGCTCGTAATCCGCGTACGGGCCCCAGATCTCCAGTCCCGGAGCGCCGGCCATGCCGTGACGCAGCGCCTTGACCTTCTGGCCTCCCAGATTGATGTGGCTCCAGTTGAAGAACTTGATTTCGGCGATCGGCCCGCCGTTCAGTTTCTCGATCACCTGCCAGGCGTTCGGACCCTGGATCTGGAAACGGTAGTGACGGCGGGTGACGGCCTTGCCGCGCGGCGCCGAGGGCGAACGGTCGTCGCGGATGGTATCGACCTTGAAGCCGCCGGTCTCGGCCTGGAACTGCAGCCAGTTCACGGTCGGCGCGCGGCCGACGAACACCAGCTCCTCCTTGTCTTCGTAGAACAGGATGCCGTCGCCGATGACGTAGCCGTCATAACTGATCGGCACCATCTGCTTGGCCTTGCCGACGGTGAAGTTGTTGAAGCTGTTGATCGTGCAGTAGGACATCAGTTTCAGGGCGTCGGGGCCCTTGACCGTGAACTCCGCCATGTGGTGCGACTGGTCGAACAGCACCGCGCTCTCGCGCCACGCGCGCTGCTCGTCGCGCCAGTTGGTGTATTCGCTCGGCACCACCGGGTACACGTACGCGCCGATCTTGGAGTTACGCAACATCTGGACCGGATTGCCGGCCGCCTTCAACACACTTTCCAGGTTCTGCTGGCTCATTACCCCACCTCTTGAAAATTCATCTGCCCAAAATCCAAATTAAGCCTTCCCGGACGCGTGTCGCAGAACAGGTCGGGATCGGGAAAAACGCTTGGTCCGTCGCTGCGCGAGCTCTGCTTTCGAATTGTCTCAACAGACGTCCAAGACTTCAGGTTATTGCCACGGTCGGCCGCCGGCTTGGCCGAGGCCCCCGCCGCGGGTCGCCATTCTCCCCCCGCCGGGGCAGTGCCGCAACGCGATGTGCGCGATACCGGCTATCCGCCGGGCAAATGGCTGCCGCACCGTTCAGGTGCGCGGCGCCGGCGCCCGCAGGCCGAGCAGCCGGATGGCATTTTCCTTGAGGATCATGGGCCGCACTTCGGGCTTCAGCGCCAGCTTTTCGAAATCCGCCATCCAGCGATCCGGCGTGATGGCCGGGTAATCCGAGCCGAAGAGCACGCGGTCCTTGAGCAGCGAATTGGCATATTGCACGAGATTCGCCGGGAAATACTTCGGCGACCAGCCGGACAGGTCGATCCAGGTGTTCGGCTTGTGCGTCGCGATGGCCAGCGCCTCGTCCTGCCAGGGAAACGAAGGGTGGGCCATGACGATGGTGAGCCCCGGGATGTCCGCGGCCACGTCGTCCAGGAAGATCGGATTCGAGTACTTGAGCTTGACGCCCATGCCGCCCGGCAGCCCGGCGCCGACGCCGGTCTGGCCGGTGTGGAACAGGGCCGGCAGACCCGCCGCGGCGATCTCCTCGTACAGCGGATAGCACTTCGTGTCATTGGGGTAGAAGGCCTGCATGGACGGGTGGAACTTGAACCCGCGCACGCCGTACTCCTCGATGAGGCGGCGCGCCTCCCGCACCCCCATCTTGCCGCGCGCCGGATCGATGCTGGCGAAGGGGATCAGCACATCGCTGTTCTCGGCGGCGACCTCGGCGACTTCCTCGTTCGCGATGCGCCAGTGCCCGGCGCCCGCCTCGGCGTCCACGGTGAAGATCACCGCCGCGAGGTTGCGCTCCCGGTAGTACTGCGCGACCTCGGTGATCGTCGGCGCCTTGCCGGAGCGGAAGTACTTCACCATCTGCTCGTCGAAGGCGTGGGCGCAGGGGTCGCGGGGCGCCCGCCCGGAGATGGTCGCGTGGGTGTGGATATCGATTGCCGCGACCTTGTCGAGGTCGATTCGGGGTTGGTACTTGGACATCTTGATTCGCCGCAGCAGCCTCCGTTGCAACCCGGACAGTATAGTCCGCTAAGATGCGGGCCTGCCGGATTGCCTGCCAGAAAGAGAGCCCCGATGTCAGTCGCACGTTCGACCGAATACCGCCGCATCGCCACCGAAGAAGCCTTCGCGACCCCCGACATGCTGCGCCAGTACCGCGAAGCGCTGGCCCGCCGGAGCATCGACGACATCGGCTTCAATTCCATGTGGGGCTTCTACCTCGGCAGCCCGAGCGCGCGCGCCACCTCGATCATCGAGCGCCTGCAGTGGCTCGACGAACGGCGCATCGCCGACATGGATGCCACCGGCATCGACGTGCAGGTGCTGGCGCTGACCTCCCCCGGCCCCCATGTCTTCGATGCGGCGACCGGCACGGCCCTGGCCCGTGCCAGCAACGACGAACTGGCCGCCGCCATCGCCGCCCACCCGGACCGCCTCGCCGGCATGACCGCCATCGCCCCGCAGGATCCGGCCGCCGCGGCCCGGGAAATCGAGCGCGGCATCCGCACCCTGGGCCTGAACGCCGTCATCCTGAACTCGCACGTGCAGGGCGAGTACCTGGACGCACAGAAATACTGGGACATCTTCGCCGCGGCCGAAGCCTGCGACGCGGCGATCTACATCCACCCCAATACGCCTTCGGACCGGATGATCGCCCCGTTCCTGGAGGCCGGGCTCGACGGGGCCATCTTCGGCTTCGGAGTGGAAACCGGGCTGCACGTGCTGCGGCTCATCGTCAGTGGCGTGTTCGACCGCTTTCCGAAGCTGAAGGTCGTCATCGGCCACATGGGCGAGGCGCTGCCCTACTGGCTGTTCCGCCTCGACTACATGTACCGCGCCACCCTGAACTCCGGGCGCTATCCATCCTGGAAGCCGCTGCGGGGCCTGCCGAGCGACTACCTGCGGCAGAACATCTTCGTCACCTGCAGCGGCATGCCCTGGGGCCCCGCGATCACCTTCGCGCAACAGGTCCTGGGCGCCGATCGCGTACTCTACGCCATGGACTATCCCTACCAGTTCGTGGCGAGCGAAGTGCTCGCCTGCGACGCCATCGAGATGAGCGCGGCCGACAGGAAGAAGTTCTTCCAGACCAACGCCGAGCAGGTCTTTCACCTCAAATAGCGGTTCCGGCCGCGATCTCGCGGCTACAGGCGCGGCAGCCAGGCGTCGATGACCGCGCAGCGGCCCTCGCGGATCGCCTGCAGCGCGCTTTGCAGCGCCGGCCGCACCTGCGAGGGCGTGCGCACGATCTGCGCGTGGGCTCCGCCCGCGGCCGCCGCGATTCCGGAGTAATCCGGGGGCGGATCGAAGCTGATGTCCAGATCCGCCGCGCGGCTGGCGAACCCTTCCGGATGCACGCCCAGGGTGGAAAATCTCGGTGCGCGCCACCCCTGGTTGTTGAAGATCACCTGCAGGAATGGCGTGCCGTAGCGACGCGCGATCCAATGCACCGTAGAGGGAATGGAGAACATGTAGGTGCCGTCGCCCGTGAAGGCGCACACCAGCGCATCCGGACGGGCGAGCTTGGCGCCGATCGCCGCGCCTCCGTTCCAGCCGAGCGAACCCCCGCCGCTGACGAAGTAGGTGCCGGGCTTGCGCCGTCCGGCGTGCTGGGTCACGACGTGGAAGTTCGTGACCGCCTCGCTCAACACCAGGGCGTCCTCGCCGATCGCCTCGCGCACCTGCGCGGTCAGGAACTCCGCCGTCAGTACTTCGCCCGGCTGTTCGAGCCGCGCGAGTTGCGCGCGCTGGGCCTCGTGGCGGGCCGCAAGGCGCGCGCTGCGCTCGCGCACCGCGGCCGCATCCACCTGCAGGGTGTCGAGCGCCGCGTTGATCTGGCGCAGTGCCGTCGCGCCATCCGCCCGCCAGGCGCGCGCGGCGCGCAGATACCAAAGCGGCATCTGCGCCTTCAGGGGATCCACGTCGATATGCAGGATGTGGGCATCGGCGGCGGGCCGGTTGATCAGGGGAATCCAGGGTACGTCGCTGTCCAGGACCAGGATCGTGTCGGCCTCCGCGAGGGCCGGATTCTGGCGCTTCTCATTCCACTGGTAGCCCTGGTGCAGGGGATCGTCCGCGGGGAAATTGACCGTCGAGGGCACCGACTCGAGCACCCCCATCCCGAGCCGCCGGCACAGGCGCGTCAGTTCCGCCACCGCCGCCGGGTTGCGCCCCAGGTAGGTCGTGACGGCGAGCGGCTGCCGGGCCGCGACCAGCGTCCGCGCAACCTCCAGGGCGTCCTCGGGGGCCAGGGCCCCGGTCCCGAGGCGTGGCCACAGCCGCAGTTCCTCGGGGCGCGGCGCGACGTCCTGCTCGAGCACTTCGCGCGCCGCGACCAGGTACACCGGACCCTTCGGATCGCTGCTGGCGACCTGCAGCGCGCGGTGCACGATCTGTCCGGCGTTCGCCCCGATCCGGATCTCGTTGTCATAGCGCATGTACCCGCGGACGAGGCCGCGCTGGTCGAAGACATCCTGGATCCAGTGGATGAATTCATTGCGGCTGCCGCGCGCCTCGCCCTCCTGCGTCGCCGGCGACATCCCGGCGATGATCAGCACCGGCACGCGCCCCTTGGCCGCATTGTGGACGGCGCCCGCCAGCGCCTGGGTGCCACATTCCACGTGCACCAGCACGGCCTGGGCCTGGCCGCTGACCGCGGCATGGCCATGGGCCGCGCTCAAGGCCACCATCTCGTTCGGGCAGGTGATCACCTGCGGGTAGGGGAACTCCCCATCCTGCCGCGAAGCCCGTGCCAGGGCGTAAGCTTCCATGAAAGCGCTGTGGTCGCTGCCGAGGTTGACGAACAGGTATTGCACGCCCGCTTCGCGCAGGGCCGAAAGGATCGCCGAGCTGGTGGTGTACATGAAGCTATTTTAACGGCATGGCACCGCCGAACGTTGGATAAAAGCGGACCGGCAGCCAGCCACGCCGAAAAAATCGAGGTGCAGTCATGGCAGATATGCTCAAAGGTCGGGTCGCCATCGTTACCGGAGCCGGTCGTGGCTTCGGCCGGGCCATCGCGATGCGTTACGCGGGCGAGGGTGCGGCCGTGGCGGTCACCTCGCGCTCGCTCAACGAACTTCAGTCCACCGTCGAAGACATCGGCCGCATCGGCGGGCGTGCCATTGCCATCGTCGGCGATGTCACCAATCCGGCGGATGTCGACCGGGTGGTTTCCTCGACCGAAGCGCAACTCGGACCGGTCAGCCTGCTGGTGAGCAACGCCGGCGTCCCCGGCCCCTTCGGTCCGGTCTGGTCGGTGGATCCGGAACAGTGGGTGGCCGCCCAGTACGTGCACATCCGCGCACCCTTCTACTACATGCAGCGGGTCATGCCGGGCATGGTCGAGCGGCGCGCGGGCACGGTGATCCTGGTGTCGGCCATCGCCAGCCGCATCGTCGCCCCCTACCTGAGCGCCTACTGCCTCGGCAAGATCGCGCAGACGCGCCTCGCCGCGGTCGCCGCCGCGGAGAGCCGCGAGTTCGGTGTCGACGTGTTCTCCATCGACCCCGGTTTCGTGTTCACCGGCATGGCCGAGGACACCGCGAACAATCCCGATGCGCAGCGCTGGCTGCCCGGCATGGTGGACCGCCTGCGATCCGTGCGCGAGTCCCCGCACCGCAATGCCGACCTGGTGCGCTGCGCGCAGCGTTGCCTGGATCTGGCCAGCGGCCGCTACAGCGCGCTGTCGGGCCGGTACCTCGAGCTGGGCGATGACCTCGATGCGCTGACGCGCGAGGCCGCCGCGGCTGCCGCGGGCAAGGCCGCCGGTCACTGAGCCCTGCGGGACACCACCATGCGCATGAAACAGTTCGGCAACACGGGCCTGGTCGTATCGGAGCTGTGCCTCGGGGCGATGACCTTCGGCGGCACCGAAGGCATCTGGGCACACATCGCCGGCGTCGGCCAGGCCGCCGCCGATGAGCTGGTGCAGGCGGCCATCGCGGGCGGCATCAATTTCTTCGACACCGCCGATGTCTACTCGGGGGGCCGCTCCGAGGAGATCCTCGGCCAGGCGCTGCGCAACCTCGGCATTCCCCGCGATCAGTTCGTGCTGGCCACCAAGGTGCTCGGGCGCACCGGCCCCGGGGTGAACCAGCTCGGCCTGTCGCGCTACCACATCATGGCCGCGCTCGATGCGAGCCTGAAGCGCCTGCAGATGGAGCACGTGGACCTGTACCAGATTCACGGCACCGATCCGCTGACACCGATCGAGGAAACGCTCGAGGCGCTCGATGACTGCGTCCGCTGCGGCAAGGTGCGCTACATCGGCGTCAGCAATCACGCCGCCTGGCAGATCGCCAGGTCCTTGGGGATCAGCGAGCACCGGGGCCTCGCCCGCTTCGCGAGCATCCAGGCGTATTACTCCCTGGCGGGTCGTGAGCTGGAGCGCGAAATCCTGCCGCTCGCGAAGGACCAGCGGCTGGCCATCCTGCCCTGGAGTCCGCTCGCCGGCGGCTTCCTGTCGGGCAAGTTCGCGAAGGATGCGCAGGGACCCGAAGGTGCGCGGCGCACCACCTTCGATTTTCCGCCGGTGGATCGCGACCGGGGCTTCCGCATCATCGATGTCATGCGGCCCATCGCCGGGCGGCACGGCGTCTCCGTGGCCCGCGTGGCGCTCGCCTGGCTGCTGCACCAGGGCGCGGTCACCTCCGTGATCATCGGCGCGAGGAACCGCGAGCAGCTGCTCGACAACCTGGCGGCCACCGAAGTGCGCCTGACCGGCGAGGACCTGGCTGCCTTGAATGCGGTCTCGGCCCTGGCGCCCGAATATCCGGGCTGGATGCTCGAGCGGATGGGGACGGATCGCCTGAACAGCGTGCGCTAGGGCGCAGGCACGGCGGCCGCGGCCTTCGATTCGGCGACGCTCTCGTTGACCCGGTGCGTCACATAGCCCCGGACGAGCTCGATCGCCTTCGGGTCGAGCAGACTGCCGAAGGCGACCATGCCCTTGGGCTCCAGGATGCCGTCGTGCACGATCTTCTGGAACAGGTCATCGTCGCGCAGCGCCGCCGAGAAGCGCAGGTCCGGCAGCACGCCGCTGCTGACCGCGGTATCCCCGTGACAGGTTCCGCAGTAGGTGTGATACAGCAGCTTGCCCTGCGCCACCTGCGCCGCCGTACCCAGCTCCGGCAGGTTCGTCAGCACCGCAGCCGATGCCGGCGGCGGCGAGGGAATCGCATCGCCGCCGTCCAGGCTCAGGACGATGACGCGCGGGATGTTGCCCCGGTTGATCTGCGATTTGAGCGCGAGCTCGCCGGCCGATAGCGGAAACGCGCCGCCCCAGCCGGTCTCGACGGCGATGTACTGCTTGCCGGCCACCGCATAGCTGATCGGGGGCGCGAGGATGCCCGTGCCGGTCTGCACGCTCCACAACAGCTTGCCGTCGGCATCGTGGTAGGCGTTCAGGCGACCCATCGCGTCGCCCTCGTAGACGACGTGGCCCGCGGTGGCGAGCGTACCGCCGTTCCAGGGGTGTCCGGACTCGACCCGCCACACTTCCTTCTGCGCCACGGGATCCCAGGCCGCCAGATGCCCCTTCAGACCCTTCAGCGCCGCGGCCTTGATCACCGGATCCTGCGGCAGGCTCCCGGCATTCAGGTCAACGCCGACGTTGAAGGTGAGCGGCGTCGGGTGGTAGGACTTCTGGCCGATATACGGGAAGGCGATCTCGATCACGGGGATGTACACCAGCCCGGTCTGGGGGCTGAAGGACATCGGCATCCAGTTGTGGCCACCGCCGGGTCCGGGCGCGCCGACCCACGGCTTGCCCGTATGGTCGTAGAGCGCCTCCGGATTGACCTGCGGGCGCCCGGTCACCGAATCCACACCCTTCGCCCAGGTGAGGGTGTCGACGTACTG
>DATJPN010000161.1:0-32923 GCA_035506335.1 Steroidobacteraceae bacterium
CTGGAAAATTACAAGTGGGAAGAGATCAAACCGCAGGTGGACCATGTGGTATTCCCTGACGGGAAGAGGATCATCCTCCTGGCCAAGGGGCGACTGGTGAACCTGGGCTGCGGCACGGGCCATCCGTCCTATGTGATGAGCTCCTCGTTCGCCAACCAGACCATCGCCCAGATCGAGCTGTACTGCAATCCGGCCAAGTACCCGGTCGGGGTCTACACCCTGCCGAAGCACCTGGACGAGAAGGTCGCACGGCTGCAGTTGACGACGCTCAATGCCCAGCTGACCGAGCTCACGGCGGAGCAGGCCGCCTATATCGGCGTTCCGGTCAACGGTCCCTACAAGGCCAATCACTACCGCTACTGAGTCCGCAAGCCCCATAATCCCCCCCGAGAACTGTCTCGGGGGGGACCTCATGCTCAAGGGCGCACTCGGCATTGTCCTGGCGGTCATCGGCGCGTTCGCGATCGGTGGCATTGCATTGCACCGCAACGAACCGATCAATGCGCTGTGGCTGGTCACGGCGGGCGTGTGCGTCTACATCATCGGCTACCGGTTCTACGCGGCCTGGATCACCGCCCGGGTATTGAGCGTGGATGCGACCCGTGCGACGCCGGCCGAGCGCCTCAATGACGGGCGTGACTTCGTGCCGACGCATCGCTGGATCGTCTTCGGGCATCACTTCGCGGCCATCGCGGGGCCCGGTCCGCTCGTCGGACCTACCCTCGCGGCGCAGTTCGGCTATCTCCCGGGGACGCTTTGGATCCTGTTCGGCTCGGTGCTCGGCGGGTGCGTCCAGGACATGACCATCCTGTTCATGTCGACCCGCCGGGACGGGCGCAGCCTCGGCCAGATGGCGCGCGACGAGCTCGGACCCTTCGGCGGCTTCGCGGCGCTCGCCGGCACGCTCATGATCATGATCATCCTGATCGCGGTGCTGGCACTCGTGGTCGTCAATGCGATGAAGGGCAGCCCCTGGGCGACCTTCTCGGTTTTCGCCACCATTCCGATCGCGCTCGCGATCGGCCTGTATGTGCGCAGCGTGCGGCCGGGCCGGGTGCTCGAGGCTTCGATCATCGGCATGCTGCTGCTGCTGCTCGGCGTCGCCGGCGGGGGCTGGATCGACCAGAGCCCGGGACTGCGTGGCCTGTTCGACTATTCCGGCCCGCAGCTCGCCGCATTCGTCATCGGCTACGGCTGGCTCGCGGCCATCATTCCGGTGTGGCTGTTGCTCGCCCCGCGTGGCTACCTCTCGACGTTCCTGAAGCTCGGCGTCATCGCGCTGCTCGCCGTCTCGATCATCGTCATCCATCCGGAGCTGAAGATGCCGGCACTCACCCGCTTCACGGCGGGCAACGGGCCGATCTTCGCCGGCAAGGTGTTTCCGTTCGTCTTCATCACCATCGCCTGCGGAGCGGTGTCGGGCTTTCATGCGCTGGTCTCGAGCGGCACGACGCCGAAGCTCATCGGCAGCGAGGCCGACGTGCGCCTGGTCGGCTATGGCAGCATGGCGCTGGAGTCCTTCGTGGCCATCATGGCGGTGATCGCCGCGACGCTGCTCGATCCGGGCGTGTACTTCGCGATCAACACCGGAGCGGGCGTCGTCGGCGCGGATGTGCACACGGCGGTCGCGACCATTTCCGGCTGGGGGTTCCCGGTGACGGTCGAGCAGATGCAGCAGCTCGCCCAGCGGATGGGCGAGCGCACGCTCTTCGCCCGGACCGGCGGCGCGCCGTCGCTGGCGGTGGGCATGGCGAGCATCTTCAGTTCGACCTTCGGCAGCAGGCTGCTCGCGGCGTGGTACCACTTCGCCCTGATGTTCGAGGCGGTATTCATCCTCACGACCATCGATGCGGGGACCCGGGTCGGCCGCTTCATGCTGCAGGATTTTCTCGGGCATTTCTGGAAGCCGCTCGGCCGCACCTCCTGGTACCCGTCGGTGCTGCTCACGAGCGCCCTGATCGTCGCGGGCTGGGGCTACTTCCTCTACGTCGGCGTCATCGATCCCAACGGCGGCATCAACATCCTGTGGCCGCTGTTCGGCATCGCGAACCAGATGCTCGCGGCCATCGCGCTCAGCATCGCGACCGGGATTCTCATCAAGAGCGGCAAGCTGCGGTACTCCTGGGTGACTGGCGGGCCGCTCGCCTGGCTTGCGATCGTGACGACGGTCGCGGCGTGGCAGAAGATCACGAGCCCGGATCCGCAGCTCGGATTCTTCGCGGGGGCGGCGGACCTCTCGGCGAAGCTCGCGAGCGGCGCACTCCCGGCGGTGCGTGCCGCCGTCGCGCCGAAGCTCATCTTCAATCAACAGCTCGACGGCTGGCTCACGATTCTGTTCTCGGTGATCGTCTGGCTCGTGATCGCCGACATGCTGCGGGTGGCGATCCGCGCGGCGCGCGGGTTGCCGACCCTCGCGAGCTCGGAGGCTCCGCACGTGGCGCGCATGCCGGCCGTCGGCGGCAGCCGGTCATGAAGGGCGCAGCCGCGGGAGTCCTCGCCGCCTGGCGCGCCTGCTGGCGCGGCCTGCGGACCCTCTCGGGCGATGATGCCTACGAGCGCTATCTGCGGCACCAGGCGGCGGTCCATCCCGACGGGCCGGTGCTCTCGCGGCGGGCATTCCATGTTGACGAGCAGCAGCGCAAGTGGGGTACTATTAACCGCTGCTGCTAGCATCGAGAAGGGGTCATGGCGGAATTGACGGCTCACGGTTCTACGGATTTCAGCCCCGCGGACGGGGAGGTTGACGACGGCCGGCGCAAGTTCCTGTTGCGCACGACCGTCGGCATGGGAGTCGTCGGCGCCGCCTTCACGGCGACGCCCTTCATCGAGTCCTGGCTGCCCTCGGAGCGGGCCCGTGCGTTGGGCGGGCCGACGGCGGTGGATGTCTCCAAGATCGAAGCGGGCCAGATGATCATCACGATCTGGCGCCGGCAGCCGATGTACGTGGTACATCGCACACCCGAGATGATGAAGCTGCTCGTCAATCATGACGATGAGCTCAAGGATGCCGCCTCGGAGGATTCCGACCAGCCGGCGTACTGCAAGAACCCGAGCCGCTCGCGCAATGCGGAAATCCTGGTGCTGCGGGGCATCTGCACGCACCTCGGATGCCTGCCCAAGCAGCGCTTCGAGGCGGGCGACCCGCAGCTCGGCGCGACCTGGCCCGGTGGCTGGGCCT
Organism: Steroidobacteraceae bacterium; assembly: GCA_035506335.1. GTDB lineage: Bacteria > Pseudomonadota > Gammaproteobacteria > Steroidobacterales > Steroidobacteraceae > DAIDKA01. Next base: position 3,179 of record DATJPN010000161.1, read on the forward strand.
GCCCCTGCCACGGCTCCCGTTTCGACATGTCGGGGCGCGTGTTCAAGGGCTCACCGGCCTCGGTGAACCTGGTGGTGCCGCCCTATCACTACCCCAGTCCCGGGCAGCTCCTCATCGGCGAGGACGGTACCGAGGCGGCCTAGGCCGCCTCGGAGCGCATCGGCACCCACGCCTCGGCGATCTGCACGGCATTGAGCGCGGCCCCCTTGAGCAACTGGTCGCCGGCGCAGAACAGCGCGATGGACCGGCCCGAAGGGTCGCTCACGTCCTGGCGGATGCGCCCGACCAGCACGTCATCCTGTCCCGAGGCGTCCTTCGGCATCGGAAAGTAGTTCCTCGTCACATCGTCCACGATCCGCACTCCCGGGGCATCCGCGAGGAGCCGGCGCACCTGGTCCGGCGTGATCGGGTCGCGGCACTCGAAGGTGAGGGCGACGCAGTGCGCGCGCAGGACGGGGACGCGCACGCAGGTGGCGCTCACCCTCAAGTCCGGCTCGCCGAAGATCTTGCGGGCCTCCTGCATGACCTTCGTCTCCTCCTCGTTGTAGCCCGTGCCCGGATCGATGCGGGTATTGTGGCTGAAGACGTTGAAGGCGTAGGGATGCGGCAGCACCCTGTGCTGGTATTCACGGCCCTCCAGGTGAGCCCGCGTGGCCTCGCGCAGCTCTTCCATGGCCGCGGCGCCGGCTCCCGAGGCGGCCTGGTAGGTCGCCAGCTGCAGGCGCCGGATGGGATTGACCCGGTGAATGGGCCACAGCGGCAGGATGGAAATGATGGCGGCGCAGTTCGGGTTGGCGATGATGCCGTGGTGCCGGCGGATCTGCCCGGCATTGATCTCCGGTACCACGAGCGGCACGTCATCCTGCATGCGAAACGCCGAGGAGTTGTCGATGACGATGGCGCCGGCGCGCACGGCGATGGGCGCGTAGTGCCGCGAAATGCCGCTGCCGGCGGAAAACAGCGCGATGTCGACCCCCGCGAAGCTCGCTTCGGTCAGCTCCTGGACCACCAGGTCCTGGCCCCGGAACTTCTGCGTCTTGCCGGCCGAACGGGCCGAGGCGAGCAGACGCAGTTCGCGGACCGGAAAATGGCGCTGCTCCAGGCAGCGGGTCATTTCGACGCCCACCGCTCCGGTGGCGCCGACGACGGCGACGACGAAAGATGCAGCGGGCACGCCGGGCGCGCGCGGCGGGTCGGTGTGGAGGGAGGCTGAGGTCGGCATTGAAGGTCTCCGGTATTGAATTCGTGCAGCCCGGCCGAGGGGCGCCCGAAATGAAAAGGCCCCGTCGATCCGGCGGGGCCTGCTCGAAAAAGCCCTGGCGCAGGTCAGGCGCTGGATCGCACGGTCGCCGGCTCCGGCGGCGCGATGCGCTTTCGGCCGCGCCGCACGCGCGCGGTGGTGTCCGTGATCTTGTGGATGCTGGTGCCACCCGGCGGAGATATGACCAGCCGGTGGGAAATGGCGGTGCTGCCGCATGCCGGACAGCGATGGGCCCATGAGGGGCATTCGCGCTCGCATGCGCCGCAGACCCGAGCGTGTTGGATTGCCATGGCCATCTGATCGGCAGCGAAGGGGCCGCAAGTGTAGCGGATCGGGTGTGTGGCGACGAGCCTCAGCGCAAGCCTGGGGACTCGGATTTCAACGAGTTGCACTATTTTGGGGCGGGATCGAAGCCGTGCTTCGCGAAGATGGCCTGGGCTGTCGGCGAGAGCAGGAATTTGACGAATTCCGCAGCGCCCTCGTGGGCCTGGGTGGTGGCCGCGGCAGGGTAGATGATGGGATCGTGGGAGCTGTCCGGAAACTCGGCCACGATGCGCACCTTCGTTTCGGTCAAGGCGTCGGTGCGGTACACGATGCCCAGGGGCGCCTCGCCACGGGCAACGAGGGCGAGGGCGGCCCGAACATTGTCGGCCGCGGCGATCCGGTCCTGCACCTGCGTCCAGACCCCCAGCCGGCTCAGCGCCGCCCTGGCGTACTTGCCCACGGGCACCGAATCCGGGTTGCCGGTCGCGAGACGCCCATCGCCGAGCAGCTTCGCCAGCGCGAAGTGCGGGGCGACCCTGATGGTGGCCGTGCTGTCGGCCGGACTGATGAGCACCAGATGGTTCCCCAGCACATTGCGGCGAGTGCGGGTGTCGATGAGATCGTGCATCTGCAGATAGTCCATCCAGTCCGTGTCGGCTGACATGAATACATCCGCCGGCGCACCCGCCTCGATCTGCCGGGCGAGCGCGGAGCTCGCGGCATAGGAAAAGGTGACGCCGTGGTGGGTCGCAGCGGTGAAGGCCGGGCCGACCTCGTTGAGCGCATCGGTCAGGGACGAAGCCCCCAGAACGACGAGCGCCGGCGCATCGCCGGCGTTGCGCGCGCTGCTGCCGGCCGGCAGGCCGCCGAGCAGTGCCGCGCCGATCAGCAACCCGCATAGCAGTCGCCGGCGCCGATCCGGTGGACTCGTATTCATGAAGGACTTCCTGGGCCGGTGTTATATCTGGTCAAATATAGCGCAAGTGCAACCCCTCCGGCACCCGCGAATGGCCGCTAGAATGCCGGCATGAGCCATACCGCCGCGCCTGTCGGTGTCCGCCTCCGGGTCGACATAGCACCGGAGTGTTCGATCGGGCCGGGCAAGATCGCCCTGCTCGAGCAGATCGAGCGCAGTGGTTCGCTGTCCAAGGCGGCGAGGATGCTGAAGATGAGTTACCGCCGCGCGTGGTTGTTGCTCGAGGACCTGAACCGCAATCTCGGTCAACCCGTCACCACCGCGAGCGTCGGCGGTGCCGGTGGCGGCGGTGCCCGGATCACGCCGTTCGGCCGCCAGGTCGTGGCAGCGTTCCGGGAGGTCGAACGGGTCGCGGCCACGGCCGCGGGCCAGCAGTTGCAGTGGCTGCTGCAGAACCGCGAGGCCGTGCACCCGGTACCGGTCGCGCCGCGGCGGGCGGTGACGCGCTCGCTGGCGCGCGCAGGCGAGCCGACGCCGGCCGCTAACGAGGCGGACGGTTCGCGCCCGCAAAAACGTGGCCGCGCAGCGAAACGGTCTTGACGAGCACCCAGACCCGTTGACCCACGGTCAGTTCCAGGGCCTGGCGCGCGTCGTCGGTGACCCGCACCATGAGCGTCGCGCCGCCGATGTCGGTCGACACCAGCCAGGCCCGCTCGCCATCCGGCGCGAGGCCGTCGATGGTGCCGGATAGGCTGTTGCGCACGCTCAGTCCTGCCGGCGGCGCGACCGCAATGATCAGGTCGCGCGCCAGCAGCTGGATGCGCACCCGCTGACCGCGGCGCAGGTCCGCGGATTCGACGAGCAGCTGCCCGGCACCCACCTGGATTCGCGCAAGTCCCGTCGGCGCGTCGACCTCACCGGCGGTCCCCTCCACGACGGCGCCGATCGATTCGGGGCCGACGATGGCACGCAGCGCCGGGGAGCGGCTCATCGCGCAGGTATCGCCATGAGCGGCCACGGTGCCCCGGTCCAGCACGACGACTTCATCGGCCAGGCGCAGCACCTCGGCGTATTGATGGCTGACGAAGACCATCGGCAGGCTGAAGCGGTCGCGCAGGGACTCCAGGTACGGCAGCAGCTCGGCCCGCCGCGGCTCATCGAGGGCGGCCATCGGCTCATCGAGCAGCAGCAGGCGCGGTTGTGACAGCAGCGCCCGGCCGATGGCCACACGCTGCCGCTCCCCGCCGGACAGTCCGTGAGGCCGGCGTCCCAGCAGCGGCGCAATACCGAGCAGTTCCACCACGTCGTCGAACTTCAGGCGCGGGGGACGGCCCCGGGCGCGCCGCGAGCCATAGAGCAGATTGTCGCGGACCGACAGATGCGGGAACAGCCGGGCGTCCTGGAAGACGTAGCCGACGCCGCGTTGCTCGGCCGGAACGTCGATGCCCCGCGCCGCATCGAACAGCACCGTGCCGTCGATGCGGATGCAACCCGCATCGGGGCGCAAGAGCCCGGCAATCATGTGGATGATGGTGGTCTTGCCGCAGCCGGAGCGACCGAACAAGGCGGTGGCCCCGGGCGTCGCCGCCGCAAAAGTGACGTGCAGAGCGAACGCGCCGCGCTGCTTGCGCACGTCGATCTCGAGCATTCAGGCGGCTCCGCGGCCGAGCCGCCTGCGCAGGCCGCGCGCGAGCCACTCCGACAGCACGAGGCCCCCGAGGCCGAGTACGAACGAAGTCGCGGCGAGGCGTGCGGCGGTGGCATCACCGTTGGGTGTCTGCAGCGCCGTGTACAGTGCCAGCGGCAGCGTGCGGGTGACGCCGGGAATGTTCGAGACGAAGGTGATCACGGCGCCGAATTCGCCGAGGCCCGCGGCAAATGCGGTGACGGCGCCGGCCAGGATCCCGGGCAGCATCAGTGGCAGCGTGATCGTGCAGAATCGGTCGACGGGGCCCGCGCCCAGGGTGCGGGCCGCCTCCTCGAGCCCGGCATCGATCCCCTCGAGGGTGAGGCGGATGGCGCGGACCATCAGCGGCAAGGTCATGACGGTCACCGCGAGCACGGTGCCGGCGGTGGTGAAGACGAGGTGCACGCCGAAGGTCCGCAGCAGCCACCCGCCGATCGGCCCGCGGGTGCCGAAGAGCAGCAGCAGGAGGTACCCGGTCAGCACCGGAGGCAGCACCAGCGGCAGGTGGACGAAGGCGTCGAACACCGTGCGTCCGGGGAAACGCCGCCGGGCCAGCACCCACGCCACGAGCGTCGCCACCGGCAGGTTCCACAGCAGGCTCCACAGCGCCACATCGAGGCTCAGGCGCAGGGCCTGCCATTCATCGGCGTCAAGCAGCATGGCGGGGGTCGCGCATCTAGCTGCCGAGAAGATCGCGGGCGTCGTAGCCGAGCAGTTCCCCGATGTGCTGGACGGTGACGTCCGCGGGCGCGAACCCGGCGATGGCGGCGAGATCGTGTGCGTAGTGCCCCTGGCGCGCGAAAACGGTAGTGACCCGGTCCTGCCACTGGTTGCGCAGCGAATCGAGTATGCGCATCTTGTCGTCGATCATCACGTAGTGCCGTGCCGGATACAGCCGCTCGACGGCGCCGAGCATCTGCTCCTTGTGGACGTAGATGAGCACCCGTCCCTCGACGGCGTCCCAGATGCCGGAGCGCTGGATCTTGCGCGGCTGGAACACCACATCGCCGTCGGAGAGGATCACGGTGCTGCCGATGCCCTGCAGGTGCGTCAGGACCTGCAGGGCATGCGGATACAGACGCTCGGCAAAGGGGTAGTCGATCAGGAAGCTCGACATGCCGAGCAGGCCCGGTGCGTCCAGGTGCTCGAGCCGGTACTGCTGCAGGGCCCCGAGGTAGTCGACGTAGCCGAGCCGCGCGCGGACCTCCTCGAGGATCTGCGAGTAGCGGTCGCGGCTCGCCGCGCCGTATTCGGTGGCGATGTGCGCCATCAGGTCATTGATGAGCCGATCGTTGTCGAGCAGCGTGTTGTCGACATCGACCAGGAAGACGATGTCGGCGGTGGCGGAGGACCCGATGGCGGAGGTCATGGGGGTGCGGGTTCGTTCAGGCCTGCTTGTCATAGATCGGGTTCGACAGCAACCAGCGTGCCGATTCGATGCGCGCCTGATCGACGGCTTCGTCGGGAATGGAGCCGAGCAGCAACCGGCTGCGTGCGCCCAGCACTTCCCTGAATTCCGGGTGACTGAGGATGTACAGCCGGTTGTGGCGGATGCCATCCAGGACGTACCCGGCCGCGGTGTCGGCATCCATGGCGTCCAGCATGAACGGCGGCATGGCGGCGCCCGCATCCGTCTGCGGCGGCGCATAGCCGGATCGGGCCAGCTCCGCCGGCCGATTGCGGCCGCTGTCGCCGATATTGGACTTGACGAGGCCGGGGCAGAACACGGACACGCCGATGCCCCGGCCCACCATTTCGGTGCGCAGCGCTTCGCTGAGGCCGACTACCGCGAACTTCGAGGTCGCGTAAAGGCCCGCCGAGCCGAGCGCCGCGAGGCCGCCGATGGAGGCCACGTTGACGATGTGACCCGGGCGGCCCATGGCCAGCATGCGCGGCAGGAAGGTCTGCACGCCATTGATGACGCCGCCGACGTTGATGCCCATGACCCAGTCCCAGTCGGCATAGGTGGCATGCTCCATCGGGCCGAGGACCCCGACGCCCGCATTGTTGACCAGGACCTGCACGGGCCCCCCCAGCACGCGTTCGGCTTCGTCCGCGGCGGCCGCAAATCCCGGACGGTCGGTCACGTCCAGCCGGATCGCGTGCACGCGCGGCCCCGGACGCCCGCGAAAATGCCCGAGGGCCTCGTCCCGGTGCCGCTCCTGGCGGTAGGTGAAGGCGACGCTCATCCCGGCGGCCGCGAAGGCCTTGACGAGCCCCAGGCCGATGCCGCTGCTGCCGCCGGTCACGAATGCGATCTTTCCGCCCAGGTCCTGCATGCTCTCCCGGCCCCCTTGCCGTGGTTGACGTGCGTCAAGCTTCGCGCCTCGGGGCGGGGCAGGCAAGGCGCCTGTGGCCGTTGCCGCAGTGCGCCATGCGCAATGTCGGTGCGGACTGTGAACCGTGACCGCCCGGTCCAGGGCATCGGGCCGGTAAGCTCTGAACCATAAGGGACGCCGCTGAGACATATTCTGGGCCCAGATGGACGGATTCGCCCTAAACGCCGAACAGGCGCAGTCGAGCGCAGGGATGCCTTCGCAAGCTACCCTGCCCACGATCCGTTCCGTACTCGTCGTGGATGACAGCGGGGCGCAGCGCGCCTACGCCGTGGCGTTATGCCACGAGCTGGGAATCACCGACGTACGCGAAGCCAGCAACGGCCTCGAGGCCCTGGCGTTGCTCGGGGCCATGGCCACGCCGCCGGACCTGCTGATCATCGACCTGGAAATGCCCACCATGGACGGGCCGGAACTCCTGACCCGCCTGCGCGAGCGCGGCATCGAGTCGCCGATCATCGTCGCCTCCTCCCGCGAGCGCGCGCTGCTGCACTCCGTCCTGGACATGGGTGGCGGCATGGGCCTGTGCCTGCTCGGCGCGCTGCAGAAGCCGCTGCGGCTGGAGACTCTGAGCGCCATCCTGCGCAACTGGGACAGCGTCGCGGAGAAGCGCAAGAGCAAGGCGCACTCGCTGCCCGTCGATCCGGACGCGCTGCGGGCCGGGATCGACCGCGGTGAAATCGTGGTGCACTACCAGCCGCAGATCGCGGTGCATTCCGGTGACCTGCACGGCGTGGAGGCCCTCGCACGCTGGCATCACCCGACCCTTGGCGTCGTGCACCCGGATCACTTCATTCCCATGGCCGAAGAGCACGGGCTGATCCACAAGCTCACCCTGCAGGTCATGAACCAGGCCATGCTGCAGACCTCCATGTGGAATGCGGAAGGCATGGACCTGTCCGTCGCCATCAACCTCTCGCCGGTGCTGCTCGAAAGCCCCGAGCTGCTGCAGGAGATCTCCGGGCTGCAGCAGTGCTACGGATTGCGCGCGGAACAGGTGGTGCTGGAGATCACCGAAACCTCGCTGATGCGCGAACTGTCGGTGGCGCTCGCGGTGCTGACGCGGCTGCGGCTGCGCGGCTTCGGGCTCTCGCTCGATGACTACGGCACCGGGTTCTCCTCGATGCAGCAGCTCGCGCGCATACCGTTCACGGAACTGAAGATCGACCGCTCCTTCGTGCACGGCGTCCACGAGCGCGAAAGCGTGCAGGTGATGCTGCGCTCGGCGCTCGAAATGGCCATGCGCCTCGGCCTGAACACGGTGGCCGAAGGCGTCGAGTCGATGCAGGACTGGCGGCTGCTGCAGGAGTACGGGTGCACCTTCGTGCAGGGGTGGCTCACGGGCAAGGCCATGCCGGCGGCGGACGTCTGCGCCTGGGCACGCGCCCATGAGGAACGCAAGCCGGGCCTGCGTCCTCAGGGCAGTGAAGTGCTCTAGTCACTCTCGCACCCCGCCGGCGAGGATGTCCGCTGCCGCTTGCGGCATCAGGGGACGAATTGATACCGATACCGGTCCGCGTCCCGTAGCACCCGGCCCGCAGACGGGTCGCGAAAATGCGCGGGGAAGCAGACCAGTGCCTCATCCGCCGCCTGGGCCAGGGTCCGCAGGCGGACCTCCCGAGCCTTCTGCGGATCGGCATCGAACGACATGATCAGTCCCGGGTTGACCAGTTGCACCGGGTGATGGACGACGTCACCCCAGAAGATCGCCCGCTCGGCTCCGGCTTGCGCGAGCACCGAGAAATTGCCCGGCGAATGGCCGAAAGCGGGTTTGAGCCAGACCCCGTTGCCGATCTCCCGGTGCACGGCGATGTCCGCATCGATGAGCTCGGCGCGCCCGGCCTCGTAAACCGGCAGGACCGAATCCCGGAAGGCGCGCAGATTGTCGTCCTCGACATCCTGCTTGCCGAAGTACTCGAAGTCGCGACGCGAGAACAGGTACCGGGCATTCGCGAACGTGGGCACCCAGCGGCCGTTTTCCAGCCGGGTGTTCCAGCCGACATGATCGAAGTGCAGATGCGTGCACAGGACCAGGTCGATGTCATCAGGAGTGAGGTCCAGGGCCGCGAGATTGGCGATGAAGGGGGATTGCGCCTGGTTGATGTCCGGTATCGAGCGATGCTTGTGATTGCCGTTGCAGGCATCCACCAGGATGGTCGCCCCGTCGAGCTGCAGCACATAACTGTGCATGCTCATCGTGAACTTCGACGCCTCCGGTGTCGGCCCGAGCGTCTCGTCGGCGTGCCACTGCGCCAGGCGCGCCAGATCCTGCGCCGTGACCTCGGGCAGGATGAAGGTCATCGGCGGGCCACTCTCCATCTCGAATACCTTGCTGATGGTCATCCGACCGAGCTTGACCGGCTTCATCTCCAATCCCCCCGACTTTCCGCCCGCCAAAGATAAGGTATCGTCCGCCGGCTACGCCACTGTCGGCCGCGAACGATCCTGGAGGCATCCGATGCTCGATATCCGACAACCATCCGGCAAGGTCGCCGTCGTGACGGGCGGTGCCTCGGGGATCGGCAAGGCCATCGCGAACCGGCTCATCGGGCTTGGCATGACGGTCATCGTGGCCGACATCGAACGCCCGGCGCTGGAGCGGGCGGCCCGCGAGATCGGCGCCGAGGCCATCGCCGCTGACGTGACCTCCTTCGACAGCGTCAAGGCCCTGGCGGATGAGGTCATTCGCCGCTTCGGCAGGGTCGACCTGTTCTGCAGCAACGCCGGCGTCGGGTCGCTTGCGAGAATCGCGGACATGCAGCTGGCCGACTGGAGCTGGCTGCTCGGTGTGAACCTGTGGGGCGCCATCCACGGGATCAAGGCGTTCCTGCCCCTGCTGAGCGCCAATCCGGACGGGGCGCACCTCGCCGTCACCGCCTCGGAAGCCGGGTTCCATGCGACCCCTGGACTGGGTGGTTACTGCGTTTCGAAGTCCGCGGTCGTGGCACTGTGCGAGACCCTGGCGCAGGAACTCGAGGAGGACGGTTCGAATGTGGGCGTGACGATCCTTTGCCCCGGCCCCGTGCGATCGCGACTCGGATCGAGCCAGCGAAACCGCCCGAGCCATTCCAGCGGCGCTCTCACCGACAGTGATCTGGAATCAACCGCGGAGGGCCGGAAGCTGCGCTGGATCGATGCCAGCGTGGTCAGTGACGCCCTCGTGCACGCCCTGGAAAAGGGTCACCTGTACGCCTTCACGCATCCCGAAATGGCCGTGCTCGTGGAGAAGCGGATTGCGAACATCGCCGAGGCCTTCAGGCAAGCCGCCGGGCGTGCGGATGCTCAAGGGTGCTCCGGAGCGTGAAGCCCGGGCCGTCGCGCCTTCGGCCGTTACGATCCGGCGCCTGCTGCGGCACCGGCGCAGTGACTCATGAACGCTTCATACTCGGCTGCAAAGGCCTCGAGGTCTTCGAAGTAGGGTAATGCCCCGGTGTCAAATCCGGTGACCCGCCAGGAGCGCCTCGCGGCCATCGGTCGCAGTTGGCGGTAGTCGGTGAAATCACCGCGCCGTCCGTGTGATGCCCACACGGGAACTGCGATGGACTCATAGACGGTATGGATATCTGCGCTGAACAGCGCCGCGGACAGGAAATACAAGGGCGCATGGTGCGCACCCGGGTACCTCGACATCATGATGTCGGCCCGCAGGAGTTGCGGATCGATGTTCCTGGAGCCCCACGTGCGCTCCAGAAAGTATCGGATCACGCCGGGGCGGGTGAGCAGTCCGAAGAGCTGCGCTCCCCATCCCGGACCCGTCAACAGGGCGTAGAGCCAAGGCATGGCGCGGGTCGTACCCGGCGCGCCGCGAAGTGACCGGCGTCCATTGAATCCGGTCGGGCTGACGAATGCGACGGAGCGGAACAAAGCCGGCGCCTCGGCCGCCGCACGAGCGAGGAATTCACACGACAGAGACAGGGCCAGTGCATCCAGCGGTATGCCGTCGCGGGCCACGATCCAGCGGGCTACATCCAGCAGCGCATCCGTCATCAGCCGGGGAGTGTAGCGGCGATCGGAGCGGTCCGACTCCCCGAAACCCGGCAGGTCGACGGTAATCACGTGGCGGGTTTTCTGGAAATGGACCCGCAGCGGTTCCACTTCCGCAGCCGAGGCCGCGGCATTGATGCTATGCACCAACAGGAGCGGCCGGCCGGAGTGTCCGCATTCCAGCACCGACACGCGGGCTCCATCCGAGTCCACGTGCCCCCGAGTCATCCCTGATGCCACTCCTGAGGCGGTGGGACCTTGCCGATCTGCCATGGTGAGGGTACTTCCAGCGATTCCACGAGAGGCATACCGGTGAACCGTTGCCCTACTACCTATTTACAGGTACTCTCCACTACCGCCTAGGGGGTACATCCGAAAAGTCTGCCGTGAACGTCGTTGGTCTGCCCTTGGATAGCTCCGCAGCGGAGCAACCGCCGCAGTGCGGCGATTTCGCCGGCGAAAACCGCACGGCGACGAACGGCATTCTCTCAGCGAATCGAGCCGTACCGGGCAGTGCGACCGCCTTGAACTCTGCGGATGGCCGCCGCGCCATCACGAGCACCATCGAGGGCGATATCGTGCCGCGCCTGCTCCTGATGTGCCGGACCCATATTGCGGGGCAGGATCAGCCGCCGATGCCTGCATCTCCTCACCCCTGGGATATCGATGAACTGGCGCGGCTGCTCATCGCACACGGCCCCGAGACGGCTTGGTCCTTCGTCGAGGCCGTGCGGCACCGGGGCGTGCCGGCTCATCGAATTTGCCTGGAACTGCTCGCACCGACCGCACACCGCCTGGCCGAACAATGGGAGCAGCGAGAATTCGGCGAACCCGAGCTCGCGCTCGGCCTGGATCGCCTGTTAACGGTCCTTCTCGGCATGGAACGCGTTGCATCGAGTTCCCGTCAAAAACCGTCGCACGGTTGACCGGGACCTTCATTCCGGACGGTGGCACGGCCGGAACCGGAATCTGCAGGCCGCTACTTTCGCCGCAGTTATAATAAGCGGATGCCAGGCTCAAGGTCCGAGAATGCTGCAGATGGCGCCATGCCCTCGCTGAGGGCGGCCACATGGGCCTCGCATCAGCAACTGGAAAAACGGATCGACTTCAAGGCGCGGCTTGAAACGATCGGCACCTACCGCGAGCACATCCAGAGGCTGTGGGGATTCTACGTTCCGATGGAGGAGCGGCTGTGCTGCGGCGTCCTGGACCCCTGGATCAGGGATTTCACGGTGCGTGCCAAAGCACCGATGCTCGCGCGGGACATTCTGTCACTCGGCGCGGATCCGTCGGTGTTTGCGGCACTGCCTTGCTGCAGGCAGCTGCCCCCCTGTCCAGACCCTGAAACGGCGTTTGGCTGCGCCTACGTTCTCGAAGGAGCGACTCTGGGCGGTCAGTCTCTCCTGCCAGTGGTCCATAAGCGCCTCGGGCTGACCCTCCATCGGGGCGCGGCCTTCCTGGCCAGTTACGGGGACGCCGTGGCGGACATGTGGCGTGAATTTGGCGCCGCGCTCGAGCGGTGCTGCTCGACCAGGGAAAAACGCGACCGTGCGGCACGGGCGGCTGCGGCAACCTTCCAAGCGCTGGAACTGTGGCTGTGCGGCGAGCCGAGTTGACATCAGACAGTGTCAAGTTCGGTGAGGCGGATCTCACCACCTGCGACCGCGAACCGATCCACATCCCGGGATCGATTCAACCGCACGGCATCCTGCTGGTGATGGATCGCACGACACTGACCATCGAGCAGTGTGCCGGGGACAGCGCGAGCCTCTTCCCCGAGATTGACCATCCCCTCATGGGATTGCCGCTGTCCGCGGTCCTGGACTGCGATGCGGCGACTTTCGTTGCCGCGCAGCTCGCCGCGCCTGCGGAGAATGTCGCGCCGGCGATGCGCATGAACATCCAGGCACGGTCTGCGAACCGGCCGCTCGACCTCACACTGCACGCAATCGGCCGCACCGCCATCGTCGAGCTTGAACCGGTAAGAGCGGAGTACGCGTCAGAGGCCGGTCTGCCTGCCGATCCGATTGCGAGACTGAAGCACCTGCTGTCCGCTGTCCAGATGACGGCAAGTGTCGAGGAGTGCTGCGCGGCTGCGGCGATCGCGCTGCGGAAGGCCACCGGTTTTGATCGCGCAATGGTGTATCGCTTCCTGCCGGATGACAGCGGAGAAGTCGTCGCAGAGGATGCGCGCGAAGGGCTCGGATCCTTTCTCGGTCTGCACTATCCGGCCTCCGACATACCGCAGCAGGCGCGCGAGCTGTACCGGCGCAACTGGATCAGAACCATTCCGGACATCAACTATGTGCCGGCGCCACTGGTCCCCGCCCTGAATCCGCGTACCGGCGCGACGATCGACATGAGCCATTGTGCCCTGCGGAGCGTCTCACCGATTCATGTCGAGTACCTCAGGAACATGGGTGTATGTGCCTCACTGTCTGCTTCCATCGTGTGCCGGGAACGGCTGTGGGGCATGCTGGTGCTGCATCACTACTCACCGCATTATGTCGGGGCGGATCTGCGGGTGGCCTGCGAAACGTTCGCGCAGATCTTTTCGCTGCACGTCGACGCGAAGGCACAGGCCGAGACCTCCGTGCGGCGTCTCAATGCACAGCGGAGCCGCGAAGTCCTCGTGGCCTCGCTGGCGGGCGCAAGGGCCATTGCCGACGTGATCTGGGCCTGGGACCTCATGCCCTATGTCGGCGCGAGCGGAGCGGTCGTGCACGTGGAAGGCGTCGCGCGCTCGGTCGGCGTCACACCCTCACCCGCCGAGATATCCGCGCTGATCGCCTGGCTGAACACCACGAACCAGGGGCTCTATGCCACCGATCAGCTCTCGGCGGTCTATCCGGCAGCTTCGGCATATGCTGCGATCGCCAGCGGGCTGCTGGCGGTCAGCGTCTCGCGCGAGCCGCGCGACTATGTGCTGTGGTTCCGGCCGGAGATCGGTCGCACGGTGCGTTGGGCAGGCAATCCTTCGGAACAGATCAAGGTCGCGCGCCATGGCGCCCGATTGACGCCGCGAGGGTCGTTTGCCGAATGGCTGGAGGTGACCCGATTCCGCTCCGCGCCATGGTCGGCGGTGGAAATCGAGGCCGCGGAGGCGCTGCGGATCGTACTGCTCGAGGCTCTGCTCCAGAGTATCGACATGCTCCGGCGCGAGAACGAGCTCAAGGCCACTCGGGCCATGGCCGAAGAGCTCGAGCGCCGCGTGGCCGAACGGACCGCCCAGATTCACGTGCTCGCCTCCAATCTGGAGGAAGTCGAAGATCGCGAACGCAAACAGATCGCGCGGGACCTGCACGACGATCTGGCGCAAACCCTCGCCGCCGCGCGCATTCGCCTCGCGGCGCTCTGTGAGGATCGTCGCGCCGACGTGCAGACCAAGGCCCAGGAGATCGGCGCGCTGATCGATGGCGCCAGTAGTTCGATCCGCTCGCTTGCCGCGCAGCTCGCTCCCGCGGTGCTCAACGAGCTGGGCATAGCGGCGGCTCTGGACTGGCTGGGGGAGGAAATGGAAAGAACGTTCTCCCTGCATGTCAGGGTTACGGACGACGGGACTGCGAAGCCATTGGCCGAAAATGCGCGCTCCATCGTCTATCGCGCGGTGCGCGAGCTGTTGATCAATGTAGCCAAGCATGCGCGGACGGATTCGGCCGTTGTGGCTCTGGAGCGTTCGGACGACCAGCTGCATATCGCCGTATCTGACACCGGCAGTGGCTACGACCCGGAGCTGACCGGCACCAGGACGCACACCGGACTCGGGCTGCTCAGCATCAAGGAGCGACTTTCCCTGATAGGCGGAAGTCTGAAAGTCGAGACGGCGCCCGGCAGCGGTACGCGCAGCGTAATCACGGTCCCTTTGGCGGCGGATGCATCCGCCGGGACTCGGGAAGTCTCGAGATGAAGATTCGGGTGTTGCTGGTGGAAGACCACCGCATGGTGCGCGAGGCGCTTCGTGAGGTTCTCACCAAGGTCACCGACATCGAAGTCGTCGGCGAGGCCGGTGACGCTCGCGATGGCCTGGAGGGCGCACGACTCCTTGCTCCGGATGTCATCGTGCTCGATATCCGCCTCCCGGACCTCAATGGAATGGAGGTTGCCAAACGCCTACGCGAGGCGGGTTCCACGGCAAAGATCCTCGCGCTCTCGGCATTTTCCGACAAGCACTTCGTACGGGAAATGCTCCGGTCAGGTGCTTCCGGATACGTGACCAAGTCGGCGGCCGGTACCGAACTTGTGAGTGCGATTCGAGCGGTGGCGGGCGGACAGGGCTATTTCTCCCCCGAGATTGCCGCAACGCTGGTGGCCGACGCCCATCAAAATGCGGTCGACCCGTTGGCGCAACCCCTGGGGCGCCGGGAGATACAGGTCCTGCGCCTCATTGCGGAGGGTTCCCGCTCGGCGGCCATAGCCGACCAGCTGCAGATCACCAGTGCGACGGTCGAAGTACATCGACGCAATATCATGCGCAAACTCGGTTTGCGCACCGTCGCGGAGCTGACCAAGTATGCCATTCGTGAGGGAATCGTAGCGCTGTAGGCCGCTGGCGGCGACCGGGACCTGAGCTATCATAGTTACGGATGCGTCTGAACGCCTGCGAGACCCGAAGTGCCCAGTTCCCCGACGGAACTCATCAAGAGACAAAGCCATTCCCAGCGTCAGGCCCTGACGGAGGAGATGCACGGTCGGCAGTTCCCCGCTTTTGTGGCGCCAGCCCGGGTGCTGCAACTGGTCATCCTCATATCCGAAGCGGAGGCAGAAGCATCGCGGCATCATGCGCGCGCGCTGTGCGAGGCTTTCGGCGCATCTTCGCCCGTGGTAGGCCGCTATACCAGCGTGGCGCTCGGCGATCGCCGTTTCTTCTGGGAGCAGCACAGCGAGTTCGCCACCTACACGCTGATCGTACCCGGAGCCTTCGCCGACCCCTTTTCCGAGCCGCTGCATTCGGTCCTGCCCGTCGCCTGGCTCGCCGAGCTGCCCGGTCCCATCCTGCGCGCCACGCAGATCGCGTTGCTGTCCCGCAGCTCTCCTGAGCCTGCCAGCCACGAGCTGGACTTGTGGTTCAGGCCTGACGAGCTGGTCAGTTGTGATGTTCTGGGCGGCGAAGCCAGAATCTGGTCCAACTACCGCGTTCATGAGGATGGCCTGGGAAGGCTGCTGATACGCGACCGCTCACTCACAGGGGATGGTGATCCGTCCCGCCTGGTGCAGCGGCTGCAGGAACTCGGAAACTACCGCAACGCAGCACTGCTCGGATTGCCGGTCGCGCAACGCCTTACTCCCAGCCTCTCGCAGCTCGAGCGTCGGCTTGCGGCCTTGAGCGCGGAGATCGCACGCGGGGGCGCGCGGGATGAGGTGCTGATGTACCAGCTTTCCTTCCTGTCCGCGGAGCTGGCAGGCCTGACAGCCGAGACGAGCTATCGAATGAGCGCCTCGAAGGCCTATGCACAGATCGTCAGCGACCGGCTGCGCGACCTGGGAATCGTGCGTGTCCCGGGATTCCAGACGCTGTCGGATTTCACCGAGCGCCGGCTGACGCCTGCGATCCGCACTTGCCAATCCTTCTCGCAGCGCTGCGAAGAGCTCTCGGCGCGGGCCGCCTGGGCCAGTTCGCTGTTGCGCGCGCGTATCGAAACTGCCCTCGAGCGGCAAAACGGCGACCTGCTTGCGTCCATGAACCGGCGCGCGCACCTGCAGCTGCGTCTGCAACAAACCGTCGAGGGGTTGTCGGTGATTGCGATCAGTTACTACGCGGTCGGCGTCCTTGGCTATTGCGCGAAGGCGACAGCGCATTTCCTGCCGGGATTCGACCCGAACATCGCGTTGGGCGTGCTGGCGCTGCCTATTGTCGTGGCCGTGTGGCTGCTCATGCGCCGCCTGCACCGTAGCCTGGAGACGAGTGCGTCCCAGCCCGGACCAGGCGAGCCGACAGGCGGCGTATCCGATGCGTGACGTGCGTCGCCGGCGCGAATGCCGGCTTCCTATTGCGTCAAACCGACAGTTTCAGGTGCTGGAATTGGCGCTGGGCCGTGGCGATGAGCTCCATGACGCTGCCGCTGCACGCGTCGGCTCCGACCTGGGCGTAGGCCCAGGGCCGTTCATTGAATACGCGTCCATCGACAATCACGGCGAGTGCCGGATTGCGGGAATGGACGTGCGCCGCTTTGATCGAGGCCGCCAATTCCGGTAGCCTGTGTTCGCGTGTGAACACGCTGCTGAGGGACAGGTCCAGCACGTCAAACCAGCGGTCGTGAACCAGCCGACCGAGCGCGGCGTTGCTCTCGGGGAACTCGCAGCTCACATCCCACCCGGCCCGGGCAAACAGCTCCGAGGCCATCGAGCTGCCCAGCACGTGCTGCTCTCGGGGAAAGGGAGCAACAAGAACGGCATGGGGCACGTCGGTAGGCAACAGGGGCACGACAGCCGAAGACAGCTCGCGGCTGGCGGTTCGCAGCGCGACCTGAAGGCGGCCCAGGCCCACCGATACCTGCAGCTCCGTGCAGCTATCGCTCTGCCACAGCTCGCCCATCGCACGGGCCGCGGGCTCGAACAGACCCGCACAAAGCTCGGCAAGCGAGCGGCCGTCCGAGCGCAGCTTCTCGATCATGGATATGGCCGCCTTGGGTTCGGCGGCTAACAGCAGCCGAGCCAGCTCCCTCGCACGCGGGTCAACCCGCAGCGCACGCCCGGCCTCCGGCAGGTCCCTCAGTGCCGGCTTCGACCTGGCCACGGGCATCGTGCCACCGCCGAAATACCGGGTTGCCGCCTCCGCCGATGCTCTGAGAGAGACCCGCACGGGGCGACGATCCGTGCAGATCGACTGCCACACCCGCCGCAGCCCATTCGTCGGGCGCTCCAGCCAGTGCAGAATCCGCCCCGGCGCCAGAGTGTCTGCAAGATTGTGAGCTTTCGAAGCTGTCGGCATGGCCCGCACCCTCGCGCACGCATTTTCTTCTTCGGCGGTCCGCCATCGGGGCGACCCGCGGTCTGACCTACATGTTCCCCAGCCGACTCACGCATCCCACGTCGGCGTGACGCGTCACGACCGTGATTCGTCCTCGCATCATCGGTTCCGGGTCGAGCTTGATAAGTCAAAGGTTGTCACTGCCGGGTCGCCACTGTCAAGAGCGCTTCACACTATGCGGCCAAGACAGATCACCAATCCAGCAGGAACGCGCCTGACACTTTTGACGATCGGACTCATTGACAAGGCAGCCTGAAGGGTCCTGTGCATTGCACAATCCATCGGTCCCGGCGCACAGCACCGGAGCTCACGCCGAGGCGCCGTTCCAGGTGGCGGGAAAGAATCTCCGCAACAAAGGCGTATCCCCGGCAAGCAGATGCGATTCGCCGTGCTCGAGGATAAAGCGACGGAACGCGTCCGCAGCAGGGGAGAGAACCTTTGACTGCAGACTGACCAGGTTCCAGGTTCGCATCACCGGTGTGTCGATCACTTCAATCAGTCCCAGCAGGCCGCTCGTCACCTCCAGCCATACGGTGTGAAGGGAGAGAAAGGAAATCCCCATGCCGGCCATGACCGCCTGCTTGATCGTCTCGTTGCTGGACATCTCCATGGTGATATGTGGCGCGAAATGCCGATCGTCGAAGAACGTCTGCATGGCTGCTCGCGTACCCGAGCCGGATTCACGCACGACAAAGGACTGATCCGCGAGCGCGGTGACGGGGATCGGCTTCGCGCCAAGCAGCGGGTGTTCGGACGGACACACGAAGACGAGCGGATGCGCGGCAAAGCCCTCGGCGCGCGTGGCGAGTCCCTTTGGCGCCCGGCCCATCACCGCGAGATCCACCTCTCGCGATCGCAACAGGTCCACGAGCTGCTCGCGGTTACCGACCACCCGCAGCCGCAAGTCCACGGCCGGGTGTTCCGCCCGGAAACGGGCGAGCAACCGGGGCACGAAATACTTGGCGGTGCTGACCATGCCGATCGTGAGCACACCGTAATCGAGGCGCTTCAGGTTCGCTACGGCGTCCTCGGCCTCTTTCAGCGCGGCCAGCAACCGGCGCGCGTGCACGAGAAAGTACTCACCGGCGGTGGACAGAATGACCTGGCGGCCTTCGCGATCAAACAGCGGCAACCCAACTTGAGATTCTATTTCCTTGATTTGCATGGAAACAGCCGGCGGCGTCAGGTGCAGCGTCGCGGCCGCCCGGATCATGCTGCCCTGGCGAGCGACCTCGACGAACACACGCAACTGACGGAAGGTCACGTTCATCGATCAGCTTTGCCTTACTTGTTCTGTCGCAAGAATTGACTTTTTGCGATCTGAATACGGCTCTACGATCCTGTCAAGGCCGGGAACGCCGTGTCGTCGCAGGGGAGGAGTCGAGTTGAATTCCGACATGCACACTGGCATCCACACCGATGCCACCGACATCACCGGCGACGCCAGGCGTCGCTATGCCGCCGGCGTCCTCAAGTACCGGCAGATGGGCTACTGGATACCGGATTACCGGCCCAGTGAAACGGACACGATCTGCGTATTCCGGATTACGCCCCAGGACGGCGTGGATCCGGTCGAGGCGGCCGCGGCGGTAGCCGGCGAGTCCAGTACGGCGACCTGGACCGTGGTATGGACCGACCGACTGACCGCCTGCGACAGCTATCGCGCCAAGGCATTCCGCGTGGAGGAGGTGCCAGGCACGCCAGGACAGTATCTCGCGTGGGTGGCATACGATCTGGTGCTTTTCGAGGAGGGTTCGATCGCCAACATGACGGCGAGCCTGATCGGCAACGTGTTCAGCTTCAAGCCGTTGAAGGCGGCCCGGCTGGAGGATATCCGGATACCGGTGGCCTACGTGAAGACCTTCAAGGGCCCCCCGACCGGGCTCGTCGTCGAGCGTGAGCGACTCGACAAATTCGGGCGACCGCTGCTGGGCGCCACTACCAAGCCGAAGCTCGGTCTGTCTGGCCGCAACTATGGGCGCGTCGTCTACGAGGGGCTCAAGGGCGGGCTCGATTTCATGAAGGACGATGAAAACATCAACTCTCAGCCCTTCATGCACTGGCGCGACCGGTTCCTTTACGTGATGGAAGCTGTCAATAAGGCGAGTGCCGCCACCGGTGAAGTCAAGGGTTCGTATCTGAACGTGACGGCCGGAACCATGGAGGAGATGTACGAGCGTGCGCAGTTTGCGAAGGAGTTGGGATCGGTAATCATCATGATCGACCTGGTGATCGGGTGGACGGCCATCCAGTCCATGGCCAACTGGAGCCGCAAGAATGACATGCTCCTGCACCTGCATCGCGCAGGCCACGGGACGTACACGCGACAGAAGAACCACGGTGTGAGTTTTCGGGTGATCGCCAAATGGTTGCGCCTGGCGGGTTGCGACCACATGCACGCCGGTACGGCGGTCGGCAAGCTCGAGGGCGATCCGCCGACCGTCCAGGGGTACTACAACGTGTGCCGTGACAGCTTCACCCGCCAGGACCTGTCACGGGGCCTGTTCTTCGATCAGGACTGGGCCGATCTGAAGAAGGTGATGCCCGTGGCCTCCGGCGGCATCCATGCCGGGCAGATGCACCAGTTGCTGCACCTCTTCGGCGATGACGTGGTGCTGCAGTTTGGCGGCGGCACCATCGGCCATCCGGCGGGCATCCAGTCGGGAGCGGTGGCCAACCGGGTGGCGCTCGAGTGCATGGTGAAAGCCCGCAACGAGGGGCGCGACATTGCCCGGGAAGGCCCCGCGATCCTTGCCGCCGCGGCGCGCTTCTGTACACCGCTGAAACAGGCCCTGGACACGTGGGGAGAGGTCACTTTCAACTACGCCCCCACGGACACCAGCGACTTTGCCACGACGCCGACCGTGGCGGCCTGACGCATCCGGAGCCCTGGATCATGATGACGAATCCCACCGGACGGCTCACACAGGGACAGTTCAGCTTCCTGCCGGATCTCACTGATGCCGAAATCACGCTGCAGATCGTGTACGGCCTGAAGCGCAACTTCGCCTGGAGCATCGAGTACACGGATGATCCGCACCCTCGAAACACCTATTGGGAAATGTATGGCAATCCCATGTTTGATCTGCGCGATCCGGCAGGAGTGCTTCATGAACTGAATGCATGCCGAGCGACCTTTCCTCATCACTATGTGCGCCTGCAGGCCTTTGACTCCACGAGAGGCGTTGAATCGATAGCCATGAGCTTCATCGTCAACCGGCCGAAGACCGAGCCGGGGTTCCAGCTCGAGCGCCAGGAGGCGCAGGGCCGGAACATTCGCTACAGCGTCAGTGGGTATGCTGCGGCGGCGCCGGAGGGAGAGCGCTATCATGGCTGAGCCGGCCGCGCCGCGCCCGAACTCAACCCTGTATTCGATACCCGGCGCGTCCGTTGCCTCCACGGCGCCCGCGGCGGCACCACCGGACCCGGTGGCCGCAGCGCGTTCGGTAGCGGAGGTTCTCGCGTTGAGCCAGGTCGATGCGGTGTTCGCCGATCTCGACCGCGATCTGGTTGGCCTCGCACCCGTGAAACAGCGCATCCGGGACATCGCGGCGCTGCTGGTGGTCGACAAATTGCGCCTCAATGCCGGGCTGTCCGCCCACACCCCGTCGCTTCATATGAGCTTCACCGGCAACCCCGGGACCGGCAAGACCACGGTGGCATTGCGGATGGCGCAGGTCCTGCACCGGCTCGGCTATGTGCGTACCGGCCAGCTCGTAGCCGCGACGCGCGACGACCTGGTCGGGCAGTACATCGGGCACACGGCACCGAAGACGCGTGAGGTTCTCAAGCGCGCCATGGGCGGTGTGCTGTTCATCGACGAGGCCTACTATCTCTATCGACCCGAGAATGAACGGGACTATGGGCAGGAGGCCATCGAGATCCTGCTGCAGGTCATGGAGAACCAGCGTGACGACCTGGTGGTCATCCTTGCCGGCTACGCGCAGCGCATGCGAACCTTCTTCGAATCCAATCCCGGCATGCGCTCCCGCATCGCGCACCATCTGGACTTCCCCGACTACAGCAGCGGGGAGCTGCTGCTCATCGCGGACCGGATGCTGGACAGCATGAATTACCAGTTCAGCCCGGGCGCGCGCGAGGCATTCGCGGAGTATCTGGCGCGGCGCCGGTCACAACCGCACTTTGCCAATGCGCGAAGTGTCCGCAATGCCCTCGACCGCATCCGGCTGCGGCAGGCGAGCCGCTTGTTCAGCCAGGCGGAGCGGGTGCTGTCACGCACTGACCTCACGACGCTGGAGCCGCAGGACATCCGTGCGAGCCGGGTGTTCGACGGCGGCGTCGCCTGAACGGGCGGCAGCGCCGGAGATACAGATGATTCCCTCACCGGGCGCGACGCTTACCCATTATCTCATCGAGGAGCGACGGCGGTTTCCCCGGGCCGGCGGCACCTTGAACGGGTTGATACTGGATGTGTCGCTTGCGTGCAAGTCGGTCGCACGCGTCGTCGCGCTCGGCAGATTGAATGACCCGGGTGCCGCCGATGCGGCCTCGACGGGCGCCGATGCGCAGGGTCGGGCCGAGCGCAGGCCGCTGGGGCTCGTGGGCAACGAGATATTCATCCAGATGAGCGAGTGGAACGGGTACCTCGCAGGCATGGCTTCCGGGAACCAGGAACAGCCGCTGCAGATTGGCGCCAGATATCGACGCGGTCACTATCTGCTGCTGTTCGACCCGCTTGACGGCTCTGACAACATTGACGTGAATGGTTCCGCCGGCAGCATCTTCTCGATTCTGCAGGCGCCTCCACCGGTGGTCGAGAAGGGGCTCGATGTGACGGCGGCAGACTTCCTGCAGCCCGGTACGACTCAAGTGGCCGCGGGCTACGCGATCTATGGTCCTGCGACGATGCTCGTGCTCAGCGTGGGAAACGGGGTTGTCGGGTTCACGCTCAATCCGGACCTCGGTGAGTTCATCCTCACCCATCCGGCGATCCGCGTTCCGCCGGAAACCCGCGAATTTGCGATCGACACATCCAACAGCAGATTCTGGGAGCCGCCGATCAAGCGCTATGTCGAGGAGTGCCTGGCCGGCCGGACCGGCGTGCGGGGCAAGGATTTCAACATGCGCTGGATCGCGAGCCTGGTGGCGGAGGCGCATCGCATACTGCTGCGCGGCGGGGTATTCCTGGCTCCGCGCGACAGCAAGGACCCGGCCCAGGCCGGACGGATGCAGCTGCTATACGAGGCCAATCCGATCGGGTTCGTCGTGGAGCAGGCCGGCGGCCGCGCCAGCACCGGCCGCCAGCCGCTCCTCGGAATCACGCCGTCAGCGTTGCATCAGCGCGTCGGTCTGGTGTTCGGCTCGCGCCATGAAGTCGAGCGCATCGAGCGCTACCACACGGATCCGGCCAACCGCGAGCGGGCAGCGCCGCTGTTTGGCGAGCGCAGCTTGTTCAGGGAGTAATGACGCCTGTCGAGGGCGAGGACTGTGCATGTCGGAAAAGCATCCCATCATCGCGATAACCGGCTCCTCGGGTCCCGGTACGACCTCGGTTACGAAGACCTTCGAGGAGGTGTTCCGGCGCGAGAAGGTCAAGGCCGCTGTGATCGAAGGAGACAGCTTCCATCGTTACGATCGGGCGCAGATGCGCGAGCGACAGCTCGCTGCGGAAAGGGATGGCAACCGGCACTTCAGCCATTTCGGGCCCGAGAACAACCTCTTCGGGAAGCTCGAGGACCTCTTCCGGGACTACTCGAACACCGGAACGGGTTTCAGCCGCTGCTACCTTCACGACGCCGCAGAGGCCGAGCCCTTCCAGCAGGAGCCCGGGACGTTCACGCCCTGGAAGATGCTGCCCGAGGGAACGGATCTGCTCTTCTACGAAGGCCTCCACGGAGCCGTGGTTACCTCCGAGGTCGATCTGGCGCGTTACCCGGATCTGCTTATCGGTGTCGTGCCGGTCATCAACCTCGAATGGATCCAGAAGCTGTGGCGCGACAAGCATGTCCGTGGCTATTCGGCCGAGGCGGTGACCGACACGATCCTGCGGCGGATGCCTGACTACGTGAACTACATCTGCCCCCAGTTCTCCCGCACGCACGTGAACTTCCAGCGTGTGCCGATGGTGGACACGTCCAATCCCTTCATCGCACGGCATATTCCCGCCGCGAGCGAGAGCATGGTCGTCATCCGCTTTCGCAATCCGCAGGGCATCGACTTTCCGTATCTGCTGTCGATGCTTTCCGACTCGTTCATGTCCCGCGCGAATACGATCGTCGTGCCGGGCGGTAAGATGGAGCTGGCGATGCAGCTCATCTTCACACCGTTCGTGTTGCGGATGCTGGAGCGGCGCCGACGCGCCCTGGAGCTGCTTTGAAGCGCGCGGGCCGGCGCTATCGAACCGTGTGTTTCGATCTGGACGGAACGCTCGTCGATACCGCGGCCGAGATCGCCGAGGCGACCAACCGGTCTCTCGAGGACCATGGACTGGCGCGCCGGTCGGTAGCGCAGATCAGCGCGCACATCGGGCTGGGCACCCGCGAGTTGCTGCGCAGCGTGCTGGCGCAGATCGCGACGGAACAGCCCGGGCGCCTGGCGTCCATCGGTTTCGATCGGGTCATGATGAGTCTGGAGCGCCACTACGGCGAGACTGCGGGCACCCTTGCCGCCGCCTATGCCGGAACCGGCGAGGCATTGGAGCAGCTCAGGCGGGCGCGGATCAGCCTCGCCTGTGTCACCAACAAGGAACTGCGCTACGCCCGTCGCGTGCTGAGCGTGACGCGCCTCGCCGACTTCTTCGGTCTCGTCATCGGTGGCGATTCACTCCCCCAGAAGAAGCCCCACGCGAGTGTCCTGCGTCATGTGGTCGAGAAGCTGCAGGGGCAGATCCGGGAAACGGGCCATGTGGGGGATTCCCGCATCGATGTCATGGCTGCCCGAAACGCGGGCGTGGCCGCGTGGGCCGTGCCGTATGGATACAACGGCGGCGTACCGATCGTCAGCGCGAATCCCGACCGGATCTTTCCGACGGTGCTCGATCTCGCGGCGTACGTCACCCGGCAATAGCGACGCATGACACGGTCCGGCGGGGTCCCCGCCCTGAAGGCGGTTGTCTGGGATGTGGATGGCACCATGGCGGAGACCGAGCGGGATGGTCATCGCGTGGCCTTCAACCAGGCATTCGCGGCGACTGCGGTGCCATGGCAGTGGTCTGAGGAGCTCTACGGCCAACTCCTGCGCATCACCGGGGGCCGCGAACGGCTGCTGCACGACATGGGGGCGCGCGCCTGCGCACCTCAGCGACCGCGGGACCGTGAACGGCTCGCGCGTCTGCTGCACGCCTTGAAGAACGGGTTCTACGGCGACATCGTAAGCGAAGGTCGTATTCCACTGCGTGGGGGCGTCGTGGATCTGATGCAGGAGTGCCGTGAGCGCGGTATCGCCATGGCGATCGCCACGACCACCAGCCGCATCAACGTCTCGTCGCTGCTGCATGCGACGCTGGGGGCCTCATGGGCGCAGTGGTTCCAGGCGGTGGTCTGTGGCGAGGACGTGCAGCGGAAGAAACCGCATCCCGAGGTGTATCTGCGCGTACTGAAGCAACTGCGCCTGGGCGCCGCCGAGGCCGTGGCCCTCGAAGACTCGCCGGCCGGTGCCACCGCGGCGGCGGCGGCCGGTCTGGCCGTGATCGTGACGCGCAGTGCCTACTTCGCGGATTCGCCGGGCGTTGCCGCTGCCGTCGGGCCCGGACTGCACGAGGTCGCCGGCTGGTCTCCCCCGGTGCGTGGGCGCAGGCACGGGCGCATCCGATTGGCCGATCTTTCCAGATGGCATTACAGTTGGAGTGTCAAAGCAGGTTGACATTTTCCCGGCAAGTTGATGGAGTAGGCCACCCGCTCTCAAGTGCAGCGCAAGCCCTCGCTCCTGATAAAGGGTGCTATCGCTGCCAGGAATGACGATGGCTCAGGCTTTGGTGTTTCCTTTTTCCGCGATCGTGGGGCAGGAACAGATCAAGCAGGCCCTCGTGAGTGCTGCGGTGGATCCGGGAATCGGGGGTGTGCTGGTCTTCGGCACCCGGGGTACCGGCAAGTCAACCGCAATACGCGCACTGGCGGCGCTCCTGCCGAAGATGCGGGCAGTTCGCGACTGCCGCTACTCCTGTGATCCGGACACCCCCGCAGCCTGGTGCGACGACTGCCAGGAGCGTGCGAAGAACGGTTCGCTTCGGCAACACGCCGTTGCGGTTCCGGTCGTCGACCTGCCGCTCGGAGCCACGGAGGATCGCGTGGTCGGCGCGCTGGATCTGGAGCGCGCGCTCTCCCAGGGCACGAAACTGTTCGCACCGGGCTTGCTGGCCAAGGCCAACCGGGGCTTCCTCTATATCGATGAGGTGAACCTGCTCGAGGACCATCTCGTTGACCTGCTGATTGACGTGGCGGCCTCCGGATTCAACGTCGTGGAACGCGAAGGACTGAGCGTGAGGCATCCGGCAAGGTTCGTGCTGATTGGCAGCGGCAACCCCGAGGAGGGGGAGCTGCGTCCGCAGCTGCTCGACCGCTTCGGCCTGTCGGTGGACGTGAAGACACCCGAGGATATCGACGCGCGCGTGGAAGTCGTCCGCCGCCGTGACCAGTTCGAACGTGATCCGGTCGCGTTCGTCGGCGCCTGGCGGCGTCACGATGCGATCCTGCAACGCAGGATCCTCGCGGCCCGCAAACGCCTGCCCCTCGTGCAGGTGCCGGATGCCACGCTCCAGCTCGCTGCCCGACTGTGCATGAACCTGGGTACGGACGGACTTCGCGGGGAACTCACTCTGGTGCGCGCCGCGCGTGCGCTTGCGAGCGTGCAGGGGGAGCGCAGCGTAGGGGCCGCGCAGCTGCGCTGCGTCGCCGCCTCGGCGCTGCGGCACCGTCTGCGGCGTAACCCATTGGACGAATCGGACGCGTCGGAGCGCGTCGCGCGCGCCGTCTCGGAAGTTCTGGGGCCTGACCCATGATGGCATCAGCCGCGCCACGCAGCCGGCCCGACGTGTGGACGGATGCCGTCCTGGCCTTGCGGATCCTCGCGGTCGATGCCGCCGCGGTTGGCGGCGCTGTGCTGCGCGCGGGCCACGGCCCGGTGCGCGACCTGTGGCTGGAGCAGCTGCGTGGCCTCGTAGGCCCGGCAGCGCCGGTACGGCGCCTGCCGGCGCAGATCACCGAGGAGCGTCTGCTTGGCGGACTGGATCTCGCGGCCACGCTCAGCCAGGGGCGACCCATCCTGCAGCGCGGAGTCCTGGCCGCATCCGACCATGGCCTGGTGGTCGTTCCGATGGCCGAACGCCTGGATCGCGGGATCGCGGCGCGGATCGCGGCCACGCTGGACACAGGCGAGGTGTGCGTCGAGCGGGATGGCTTCAGTGTGCGCGAATCTGCGCACGTGGGCGTGCTGCTGCTGGATGAGGGTACCGATGAACAGCAACCTTTGCCGGTGTTGCCTGATCGGCTTGCCATCTGGCTGGATTTGCGCACTGTGGCGCTGAGCGAGATCCAGGACCGGATGCCGCAGGCGGGATCTGTGGCTGCGGCTCGGCAACGGCTGCCGACCGTACGCTACAGCGATGACGCGCTCCTGGCCCTGGTTACCGCGGCCGTCGAGTTCGGCATCGAGTCCCTGCGCGCGCCGCTGCTCGCGTTACAGGTGGCACGCACGCTGGCTGCCCTGGATGACCGCGGGAGCGTCGAGGAGGAGGATCTGTGCACCGCCGCCCGGCTGGTTCTCGGGCCGCGCGCTACCCGGATCGCCGCGCAGGAGGACCGCGAGGAAGAGTCCACCGACGCTGCGTCATCGGCGGAGCCCTCGGCCGGGGACCGGTCGCAGGCCGCCGGACCGGATCTACCCAGCGAGCCGGCCGAACAGAGCGCGGGCGCGAAGGAGCTTGCCGAGCAGGTGATCGCCGCGGCTCACGCTGTCATTCCGGCAGACCTCCTGGCACGACTCGGCGCTGCTGGCGGGCGCGCCCCGGTGGGTGTCGGTGGGGGACGTGTGGGGATGCTGCGCACGTCACTACGCCGGGGGCGCCCTGCCGGTGTACGCAAAGGGCTGCCCCGCCCGGGTATCCGCTTGAGCGTGATCGACACGCTGCGCGCCGCCGCACCGTGGCAGCGCCTGCGCCGAGCGCAAAGGGTTGGCGGCCACGCGGCGAGGCTGCAGCTTCGAGCCGAGGACTTCCACGTGCGACGCTACCAGCAACGCAGTGAAACCGTGACTGTGTTCATCGTCGATGCGTCCGGGTCTGCAGCGATACATCGGCTGGCTGAGGCCAAGGGGGCGGTCGAATTGATCCTCGCGCAGTGTTACGTGCGTCGTGACCGGGTTGCGGTCATCGCCTTTCGCAACAAGGGCGCTGAAGTGCTCCTGCCGCCGACACGTTCGCTGGTACGCGCCCGCCGCAGCCTTGCCGCACTTGCCGGTGGCGGCGGCACGCCCCTGGCCGCCGCGATCCACGCCGCGAACCGGATGGCCGATGCCTCCCAACGCGCCGGCCTCACACCCACGCTGGTGTTTCTGACCGATGGCCGCGGCAACCTGACACTCTCGGGCATGGGCAATCGTGCCGTAGCCGAGCAGGAGGCCAGGGCCGCGGCGCGTACGCTGCGCAGCGCGGGTTGGCGCTCCATCCTGATCGACACCTCGCCCCGACCAGGGCCGACCGGATACGCACTCGCCGGGGAAATGGGTGGAGTCTATCTGCCGCTGCCCCACGCCGACTCCGTGCAGATGTCCCGGGCCGTGCAACGTCTCAGTGAGTCGGCTGCCTAGCGGCCGCACGGAGTCCCCATGGCACAGCACACGGCAGCGGCAGCATGGGCGGCATGACCTGGGCAGAGGAGGGCGCCGACTGGCCCAATCGCGAGGCCAGTGGCTTCGTCACCGCGGCGGGCCTGACGTGGCACGTGCAGCGTGCCGGAAGCGGACCCCGGCTGCTGCTGGTGCATGGTACCGGTGCGGCGACGCACTCGTGGCGCGACCTCTTGCCGCTGCTGGCGCGGACCTTCAGCGTGATGGCGATGGACCTCCCGGGACACGGGTTCAGCACGGCGCTGCCTGCCTCTCGTGACTCCCTGCCCGACATGGCCCGTGCCCTTTCAGGCCTGCTCCGGCATCTGCAGTTTGCGCCCCGGATCGTGGTGGGCCACTCCGCGGGCGCAGCCCTGCTGGTGCGCCAGTGCCTCGATGGATCGATCGATCCGGAGCGGATCCTGAGCCTCAACGGTGCATTTTTGCCTTTTGGCGGTGCGATATTCCATCTGCTGAGACCCGCGACCCGATTGCTGGCGGAAAGCGCGTTCACCGCCGCCCTGCTCGCGCGGCAGGGCCATGAAGCGGCTACCGTGCGCCGACTCGTGGAGCGCACCGGATCGAGGCTCGACCAGAGAGGGCTCGATCTCTACGCACGGCTGGTTCGCTCACCCGCCCATGTCTCGGGCGCGCTCGCCATGATGGCCGGCTGGGACCTGCGCCCGCTGCTGCGGGACCTGCCGAGGCTGCGCCAGCCACTCTCGCTGCTGATCGGTACCGACGATCGCACGATTCCCCCGGCCCAGGCCGAACGCGTGCGCCTGCTGGTGCCGGATGCGCGCATCCTGCGGCTTCACGGCCTGGGGCACCTTGCCCACGAGGAGCGTCCTCGGCAGGTCGCAAATCTGATCCATGAATTGTCGCGCGAGTCGGTGGCCGTCGCATGAACCGCAGCACTGCTGCCCTCGTCGCGGACGCGGTGTCCGAGCCCGGCTCGCCGGGGCTGCCGCAATCGGCAGGGCCGCACGCGGTGATCATCGGCAGCGGCTTCGGCGGCCTGGCCGCGGCGATCCGCCTCCGCGCTCGGGGTTACCGCGTCACGCTCCTGGAGCGACGCGACGCGGCCGGTGGGCGCGCCTACGTGATGCGGGATCAGGGCTTCGTGTTTGACTCCGGCCCCACGATCATCACCGCCCCTTTCCTGTTCGAGGAGCTGTGGCAGCTGGTCGGACGCCGCATGGCAGATGATGTGACCCTGCGGGCGCTCGCGCCGGCCTATGAGCTGCGCTTCAGCGACGGTTTTCGCCTCGCGTGTTTCGCCGATGCGCCGCGGATGCGCGCCGAGATCGCAAGCCGCTTTCCGCAGGAGCTCGCCGGGTTTGACGGATTCATGCGGCAAAGCGCGGATATCTGCGCCGTGGCTTTCGAGCAGCTTGGACATCAGCCCTTCGACTCCCTCTGGGACATGCTGCGACAGGTACCATCCATCCTTCGGCTGCGCGGCCATCGCAGCCTGCATGGGCTGGTCGCCAGCCACGTGTCCGATCCCCATCTGCGATTCGCATTGAGCTTCCATCCGTTGTTCGTCGG
>DATJPN010000162.1:0-2824 GCA_035506335.1 Steroidobacteraceae bacterium
CGCCGCATCCTCAGGCTTCAGGTCCTTGCCGAAGTTGCCCATGCCCTTGTCCGCGCGACCGCCCTGCAGCACCACCTGGTCGAAGCCTTCCTGGGTCCACAGCAGGGGCGAGACGGTGAGGTTCGGGAAGCTCGTCCGCGCCTGAAAGCCGTTGGCGCCATGGCAGACCGAGCAGTACTGGGTGTACACGGCATTGCCGTGCGCAATGACGTCCGCCGCGGCCGTCGAGGGTGGCGGATTCAGCGGCGGGGGCGTATAGGGCTCCGGCACGGGCAGCACGGCCTTGCCGCCCAGCGCGAACACCAGCATGCGCGCATAGGTGGGCGCGAAGTACCCGCCCTGGCCCGCGCCGCCGACGCTGGCGGCAATGTACTGCACGCCATCCAGCAGGTAGGTGATCGGCGCGGCGAACACCGCCGTCTGGGCGTCGAAGCTCCACAGCTTCGTGCCATTCCTCGCATCGTAGGCGCTCAGGGTCTTGCCGCCGCCGTTGCCCATGAAGACGAGGTTGCCGGCCGTGGCGAGCACACCGCTGGTGGGGCGGCCATTGGCGAAGGGCTCGGTCTGCCACACGATCCTGCGGGCCACCGGATCCCAGGCTTCGAGCTTGCCTTTGACGCCGGTGCGCGCATAGGGCTGCAGCTGGCTCGGATCGACCCGCGCTCCCATGTTGATCCCTAGGCTGAATCCCCCGCCGGGCGGCGGGGGGCTGCCCGGCGGCGGTCCGGCCATCGTGAAGTAGGCCTCCCAGGCCGGAATGTAGACGAGGCCGGTGTCGGGGCTGTACGCATTCGGATGCCAGCTGTGGCCGCCCTGCACACCCGGCGCGAGATTCCACGGCTCGTTGGCATAGCGCGCGGCTGGCACGACCTTCGGCCGGCCGGTCGCGAGATCCACGCCGGTGGCCCAGTTCACCTCGGTGAAGGGATCGGCGCTCAGGAGCTTGCCGGTTCTGGCCTCGATCACGTAGAAGAAGCCGTTCTTCGAGGGCTGCAGGATGACGTGGCGCTTGCGGCCGCCGATCGACAGATCCGCGGTCATCATCGGACTCACCGCATCGTAGTCCCAGGCATCCCCGGGGGTTTCCTGGTAATGCCAGACGTATGCGCCGGTATCCGGATTCACCGCGATGATGGAGGCCGAATACAGGTCATCACCGAGCGTCGGCTCGCGGGTGCGTTCATTCCAGGGCGAGGCGTTGCCGGTGCCGAAATACAAGAGGTCGGTGACCGGATCGTAGAGCGCCCCATCCCAGACGGTGCCGCCACCGCCGGAGTTCTTCCACCACTCACCGGTCCAGGTCTTCGCGGCCTTCTCGAGGGCCTTGGTCTCGAAGCCCTTGGCCGGATCGCCGGGCACCGTCCAGAAACGCCACACTTGCTTGCCGGTCTCCGCGTCGAAGGCGGCCATGAAGCCGCGCACGCCGTATTCGCCGCCGGAGGCACCGATGAACACCTTGCCCTTGGCCACGCGCGTGGCCATCGTGATCGAGTACTGCTTGCCCTTCTCACCGAGGCCGAGGCTCTCGGGCACGGTGTCGGTTTCCCACACCTGCTTGCCGGTCTTCGCGTCGATGGCGATCAGCCGGGCATCGAGCGTGCCGATGAAGATCTTGCCGTTCCAGGCCGCGATGCCGCGGTTCACGAGGCCGACGTTGTATCGCAGCCGCTCGCCACGGATGCCCGGGTTGTAGGTCCACAGGGGCTTGCCGGTCCTCGCGTCAAAGGCCTGGACCACATCGCGTGACGTCGAAACATAGATGACGCCGTCGATATACAGCGGCGAGCCGTGCTGGTCCTGGTTGGTCTCGTAATCCCCGTACCACTTGAGGCCCAGTGTTCCGATATTCTCCGAAGTGATCTGCTTCAGGGGGCTGAAGCGCTGTTCGGAGTACGTGCCGCCGTAGGTCAGCCACTGGCCGGGCTCGCGCGCCGCATTGACCAGCCGCCGGGCGTTGACGTTGGCGGCGGGACCCCCGGTGTCCGAAGCGGCGGCCACCTGGCCGATCGCGCAGCAGGTGAGGATCGCACCGGACAGCAGCACACCGAAACGCGTGTGGGATCGGATCATCGCGGGAACCCCCTTGAGGATTGCAGTTGTTGCCTCGCGCAGGCCGACAATCTTAGCCGATCGACTCCGCGTTTTCGGCACAATACCTGTGATGCCGCCTGACATCACGCTCAGGCGGCGTTTGCCGCCGCGGGCGCGAGATCCTTCAGCGTCTGGATCATGCGCCCGAGCACCGCTTGTGCGTCGCCGTAGACCAGATGGCAGTTGTCCCGGTAGAAGAGCTCGTTCTCGATGCCCGCGTAACCCTTGCCCTGGCCGCGCTTGATCACGTAGACCTGGTGGGCGAGCTCCACATCGAGGATGGGCATGCCGTAGATCGGCGAGGCCTTGTTGGTGCGCGCAGCGGGATTCACGACATCGTTCGCGCCGATGACGAGGGCCACGTCGGCGTTCGGAAAGTCGCTGTTGGCCTCCTCGAGCTCCTCGATCAGGTCGTAGGGCACGCCGGCCTCGGCGAGCAGCACGTCCATGTGGCCGGGCATGCGGCCCGCGACCGGATGGATCGCGAACCGGACCTCGACGTCCGCCGCCTGCAGCAACCTCACGAGCTCGTAGAGTTTCTGCTGCGCCTGGGCCGAGGCGAGTCCGTACCCCGGCACGATGATCACCTTGCCGGCATAGCGCATGGTGGTCGCCGCGTCGCTCGCCTCCGCGGCCTTGAGGCGACCGGCGATATCCCCCTGCTGGCCGGTGTCCGCGTCGCCGAAGTTGCTGAACAGCACATTGCCGACCGAGCGATTCATGGCCTTCGCCA
>DATJPN010000163.1:0-6290 GCA_035506335.1 Steroidobacteraceae bacterium
TGTTCGCCGCCGCCGCGGCGTGGGCGGCGTGGCCTGTGCAGGCCGCCGTATACGACCTCACGGACCCGAACCTGCAGGTGGTGGGTGAGGATCTGCACATCCAGACCCGTTACTCGGACACCCTGGTGCAGATCGCGCGCAGCTATGGACTGGGCTACGAGGAGATCGTGCGCGCCAACCCGAAGGTGGATCCCTGGCTGCCGGGAGAGGGCACCCGGATCGTGATACCCGGACGCCATATCCTGCCGCCCGGTCCGCGCGACGGCATCATCGTGAACATTCCCGAACATCGCCTCTACTACTTTCCGAAGGCCCGCAGGGGACACACGCCCACCGTGGTGACCTACCCGGTGAGCATCGGCAAGATGGACTGGCAGACGCCGCTGGGACTCACGCACGTGGTCTCCAAGGAGAAGAACCCCACCTGGAATCCGCCGGCATCGGTGCGCGCCGAGCACCTGGCCAACGGCGATCCGCTCCCCGGCGGGGTCATCCGTTCCGGCCCGGACAATCCGCTGGGCCTGTTCGCGATGCGCCTGGGGATTCATCCCGGTGACTACCTGATCCACGGCACCAACAATCCCCTGGCGGTGGGCATGGCCGTGACCCACGGCTGCATCCGCATGTACCCGGAGGACGTGGCCGCGATCTTTCCGACCGTTCCGGTGGGTACCAAGGTGTACCTGATCAACGTGCCGCTGAAGGTGGCCTTCGTGGACGGCGACCTGCTGCTCGAGGCCCATCCCCCGGTGGATGCGCAGGGCCAGTCCATCGAGCCGGTGCTGGGCAAGTTCGAGGACATGCTGAACGAGGTCCTGGGCGCGACCACGACGGCCGTCAACTGGGACATCGCGATCGAGACCCTGAAGAAGGCCGACGGCATCCCGGTGCTCGTGGGACTGCAGGCGGACGTGGACCCGCCCAACTCGGCCCCGGGCGCAAAAGAGTTGAAAGGCGGCGCGAATCCGCTATAGTTCGCGCACCCGCGGGCTTAGCCTTTTCGGTATAAGCCTTTGTTTTTATGTGAAAATTCTTACCTTCAGCGATGTCAGAGCGCGATAACGAAAACTTCGATCTGGACGACGAATTCCTCAATAACGCACCCGAAGACGGTACCGACTACGACCGCATTCTGGACCGCGTGGACAAGCGCGTACGCACCCAGGGCAAGCGCGGCAAGGCCGCGTGGAGCAAGCTCGAGGAGGTGCTCGCCGATCGCAAGCTGGAAAAGGACCTGCGCGACATTTTCGATGATGAGGGTTAGCCCGAGCGGCCCCGGGGGATCCGTATCGAGGCAGTATCGTGGGGCGTAATTTTCCGCAGTGGGTCGTTCTGAAGTTCGGTGGCACCAGCGTTTCCTCGCTGGCCAACTGGCGCAACATCGCGCAGATCACGCGCTCGCGGCTCGCCGCCGGCGAGCGCGTGCTCATCGTCCACTCCGCCGTCACCGGCACCACCGACAAGCTGGAGAAGCTGCTCGAGGCGGCCCTGCACGGCTCCCACGAGGAGGTCTTCGAGGCCATCCAGGAGCGGCATCGGCGCCTGGCCGCGGAGCTGCAGATTCCGGTCAGCGCCGCGCTCGAACGCCAGTTCCGGGAGCTCGGACAGATCAGCGCCGGCGTGGCCCTCGTGGGCGAGTTGAGCGACCGGACCCGGGCGCGCGTGATGGCGGCGGGCGAGCTGATGGCCACGGACCTCGGTGCCCGGTTCCTGAAGTCCCAGGGGCTGGATGCTCACTGGCTGGATGCGCGCACGGTGCTGAAGGCCGACGAGCGGCGCGGCGCCTCGGCCAAGGCGTCGGTGCTCAACGCCACCTGCATCTTCACGCCCGACGAGGCTTTCCGCGAGCAGTTGAATGCGCTCGGCGAGGTCGTGATCACCCAGGGCTTCATCGCCAGCGACGCCGACGGCAATACCGTGCTCCTCGGCCGCGGCGGCTCGGACACCTCGGCGGCGTATTTCGCGGCGAAGCTCTCCGCACAGCGCCTGGAGATCTGGACCGACGTGCCCGGCATGTTCAGCGCCAATCCGCGCTCGACGCCGAGCGCGCGCCAGCTGCGTTCGCTGCATTACGATGAAGCGCAGGAAATCGCCAGCAGCGGTGCCAAGGTGCTGCATCCGCGCTGCATCCTGCCGGTGCGGCAGTACCAGATTCCATTGCATGTGCTCGCGACCCAGGTGCCGGACCTCGCAGGCACCGTGCTCAGCGCCGATGCGGGCGATGGCGCCGCGCAGGTCAAGGCGGTGTGCATCAAGAAGGGCATCACGCTGGTCGCGATGGACAGTCCGGGCATGTGGCACCAGGTGGGCTTTCTCGCCGATGCGTTCCAGATCTTCAAGGACCACGGCATGTCCGTGGACCTGGTGTCGACCTCGGAGACCAACGTCACGGTGTCGCTCGATCCGGCCGCCAACGCGCTCGACAGCGCCCAGCTGGATGCGCTGATCGGCGCGCTGTCGGGATTGTGCCGCGCCCGCGCCATCGGGCCGTGCGCTTCGGTGAGCCTGGTCGGGCGCAATATCCGCGGCATCCTGCATCAGCTCGGCGAGGCCTTCGAGCTGTTTGCCGAGCTGCAGGTGTACCTGGTCAGCCAGGCCGCCAATGACCTGAATTTCACCTTCGTCGTGGACGAGAGCCAGGGCGACCGGCTCGTCGACCAGCTGCACGAACTGCTGATACCCCGGTCGCGCAGCGACCGGGCCCTGGGGCCGACCTGGGACCAGTTGTTCGCGCCGCAGTCGCAGACGACGGGGCCGGCCCGTGCCGCGCCGTGGTGGAAGGAGCGCCGGGCGGACCTGCAACGGCTGATGGATGCCCGCGACTGCGCCTATGTCTATGACCGGGCCACCCTGCTGCGTGCCGCGCGCTCCGTGAAGGGCGTGGCCTCCGCAGCGCGCGTGCTCTATGCCATGAAGGCCAATCCGCACCCGCAGGTGCTGCAGCTGTTCCATTCCGAGGGCCTGGACTTCGACTGCGTGTCGCGGGGGGAGATCGAGCACCTGGTGAAGGCCGTGCCCCGGATCGACAAGGGCCGCATCCTGTTCACGCCGAACTTCATCGGCCGCGAGGAGTACGCCTGGGCCTTCGCGCAGGGCGTGCAGGTGACGCTCGACAGCCTGCATGCCATCGAGAACTGGCCGAAGGTATTCGCCGGCCGGGATATCTTCGTGCGCATCGATGGCGGCATCGGCCGCGGTCACCATCGCCACGTGCGCACCGGCGGGGAGCACTCCAAGTTCGGAATTCCCGTGGCCGACATCGAGCCGCTGGCCGAACTGGTACGGGCGGCGGGGGCGCGGGTCGTGGGCCTGCACTCCCAC
The DNA here is from genome assembly GCA_035506335.1 of Steroidobacteraceae bacterium. Lineage (GTDB taxonomy): Bacteria > Pseudomonadota > Gammaproteobacteria > Steroidobacterales > Steroidobacteraceae > DAIDKA01. The sequence goes on from DATJPN010000163.1 coordinate 3,322, forward strand.
AGCGGCAGCGGCATCCTCGATGTCGCCAACTGGGAGCAGACCGCCGATCTGCTCGCCGAGGTCGCGCGGCGCTTCCCGGACGTGAGTGTCGTGGACGTGGGCGGCGGCCTCGGCGTGCCCGAGCACCCCGAGCAGGCCGAATTCGATCTGGCACGGCTGGACACCGCGCTGGCCCGGGTGAAGGCGCTGCACCCGCACCTGTCCCTGTGGCTCGAACCGGGTCGGTACCTGGTGGCCCAGGCCGGCGTGCTCCTGGCGCGGGTCACGCAGCTGAAGTCCAAGGGCGATACCACTTACGTGGGCGTGGCCACCGGCATGAACTCCCTCATCCGGCCGGCCCTGTACGGTGCCTACCATGAGATCGTGAACCTGACCCGCGTGGAGGATCCCGCCACGGTCCAGGCGACCGTCGTCGGCCCGATCTGCGAGAGCGGCGATGTCCTGGGGCATGATCGCCTGCTGCCGCCGACCCTGTCGGGCGATGTGCTGCTCGTGGCGAACACCGGTGCCTACGGCCACGCCATGAGCTCGCGCTACACGCTGCGTGAACCGGCCGAGGAATTCTGCATCTAAGTTGTCGGTGACTTGAGCCTATGGCGGCGGGGCGGTCGCGTTGAAGATCTGGCGGTACCTGCTGGCGGTGTTGGTGCTGTGCGGCGTCGCGCTGGCGCTGTACGTGGCGCACCTGGACCGGATCGTCACCACGCAGTTCGAAGGGCGGCGCTGGACGCTCCCCGCGCAGGTGTATGCGGCGCCGCTGGAGCTGTACGCGGGCGAGAACCTCTCCGGGCCGGACCTCGAACACGAACTGCAGCGGCTGCAATACCGGCGCGCCGATCATGCCGAAAAACCCGGCAGTTACTCCCGGCAGGCGGACCGGTTCCAGATCAACCTGCGCGCCGCGCGCTTTGCCGATGAAGTCCGCCCCGCCACGGTGCTGAATGTCGACGCCAGTGGCGCCGGCATCGTGGCGCTCACCGACATCACGGGCGCCCAGGTGGCGATCGCCCGCTTCGAGCCCCTGCTCATCGGCAGCATCTTTCCGATTCACGGCGAGGATCGCATCGTGGTCACCCCGGAGCAGGTGCCCACGATGCTGCCCGCGGCGCTGAAGGCGGTCGAGGACCGCAACTTCGACACCCATATCGGCATCGACCCGATGGGCGTGCTGCGCGCGATCTGGGTGGACGCCCGCTCCGGGCAGTGGGAGCAGGGCGGCAGCACCCTCACGCAGCAGCTCGTCAAGAACTACTTCCTGGACTCGCGCCGGACGGCGGGCCGCAAGCTGCGCGAGGCCATCATGGCGGTGCTGCTCGAAGCGCACTTCAGCAAGACCGACATCATGACCGCCTATATCAACGAGATCCAGCTCGGCCAGGACGGGGACCGCGCGATCCGCGGCTTCGGCCTCGGCAGCCAGTTCTACTTCGGCAAGCCGCTGGTGGAACTGGACCTGGCGCAGGTCGCGACCCTCGTGGCCGTGGCGCGCGGCCCGTCCTACTACGATCCGCGCCGACATCCGGACCGGGCGCTGAAGCGGCGCAACGTGGTTCTCGGGCTGATGGCGGACCAGAAGATCATCGCGCCGGCGGACGCGAAGGCAGCCCAGACCCGTCCGCTCGGGGTGCTCGGACGCGGTTCGGGCGGCTACTACCCGGCTTACCTCGACCTCGTGCGCCGGACCCTGCGGCGCGACTATCGCGAACAGGATCTGACCGAAGCGGGCCTGTCGGTATTCACCAACCTGGATCCGCGCACGCAGGAACTGGCCGAGAAGATCCTGGACCGGGAGCTCACCCGCCTCGACCGCCTGCACAAGGCCCGGGGTGATCCGCTCGAAGGCTCGGTGGTCGTGACCGCCCCGCAAAGCGGTGACGTCACCGCCGTGATCGGCGGGCGCCAGGCCGGCTTCGATGGCTTCAACCGCGCGCTCGATGCCCGCCGGCCGATCGGCTCGCTGGTCAAGCCCTTCGTGTACCTGGCGGCGATCGAAACCGGTCGCTACAACCCGGCCAGCATCATCGAGGACGTGCCGGTGAACATCAGGATACCCGGCGCGGCGGACTGGCAGCCGGAGAATTTCGAGCGCGACGTCAACGGCCCCGTTCCCATGGTCGAGGCACTGGCCCGGTCGCTGAATCTCGCCACCATCAACTTGGGGATGGAAATCGGTCTCGACAACGTCCGCCGCTCCCTGCAACGCTTCGGAATCGAGGAACAGCCGCCGCGCATTCCATCGTTGCTGCTGGGCACCTTCGAATTGACGCCGCTCGATGTCGCACAGCTGTACACGGGGCTGGCCAACGGGGGCTTCAAGACGAACCTGCGGGCGGTGCGCGCGGTGCTCGGCGCCGACGGCAAGGCGCTGAAGGCCTTCAACCTGGACGTGGCGCCCGTGGCCCAGCCGGAGGCGGTATTCGTGGTCCAGACGATGATGGAGCAGGTCATGCAGCGCGGTACCGGCGCCGCGGCCCAGTCGATCCTGCCCGCAGGGGTCATCGTCGCCGGCAAGTCGGGCACTTCCTCGGACCTGCGCGACAGCTGGTTCGCGGGATTCTCCGGCAACGCCGTCGCGGTGGTGTGGGTGGGCTACGATGATGACCGCGTGACGGGGCTGACCGGTTCGGCCGGCGCGCTCGGGGTCTGGGATCGGCTGCTGACGGCCATCGGACCGACCTCCGTGTCCGGTGTCATGCCGGCTACACTGCACGCGGTTACGATCGACTACCGCTCCGGCTACGCGCCATCGGCCGCCTGCCCGGCGGATCCGGTGACGGTCTACGTGCCGCTCGCCTTCACGCCGCCGGCGCCGCCCCCGGGCTGCGCCGTGCCGGGCGCGGCGGGATCGGGCGCGGCGCCGGTCGTGAGACCCGAGCCGACCTTGCTGGACCGGGCGGGCAAGTGGCTGCAGGGCATTACGCACCATTGAGGTTGTTCGCGAACATGTCGCATGTGTACCCGGCGCCGGG
>DATJPN010000164.1:0-12130 GCA_035506335.1 Steroidobacteraceae bacterium
GCAGGCGCATCGAGGCATTCCTCGAACGACAGCTGCTGCCGGATCTGGGACGTTCCGTAGTCACGTCCCGTGTCGTCACACCCCAGGACTTCCGCTCCCAGCTGCTCGCCTACGAGGGCGCCGCCTTCGGCATGGAGCCGATACTGAGTCAGAGTGCCTGGTTCCGTCCCCACAACCGGAGCGAGGACGTCGAGCATCTCTATCTGGTGGGTGCCGGAACCCATCCCGGTGCCGGCCTTCCCGGCGTACTTTCCTCCGCGCGCATTCTCGACAAGGTGGTTCCCGATGTCCATGAACTGCGGTGATCCGACCGGTTGCGGCGGGGATCTCCCGGCCTGCCGCGAGCTGCTGTACGGGGGTTCGAAGAGTTTCCACGCCGCCTCGCTGCTGCTGCCCGCCACGTTGCGGGATCCGGCAACCGCCCTGTACGCATTCTGCCGGGTCGCAGATGATGCAATAGATGGCGCCGGCGACAGCACCGCGGCCCTGGAGTGGATTCGCCGCCGCCTCGATCTGATCTACAGCGGACGCCCGGAGGACCGGGCCGCCGACCGTGCCTTTGCGGCGGTGGTCGAGCGCCACGACATTCCCCGCGCGCTGCCGGAGGCGCTCCTGGAGGGATTTGCCTGGGATGCCGAAGGGCGACGCTACGCGACGATTCAGGACCTGCAGTGCTATGCCGCACGGGTGGCCGGATCCGTCGGTGTCATGATGTCACTGCTGATGGGGCAGCGTGACCCGCGCGTACTCGCGCGCGCCAGCGAGCTGGGCGTCGCGATGCAACTGACGAACATCGCACGTGATGTCGGCGAGGACGCCCGCGCCGGCCGCCTGTACGTCCCCGGGGACTGGCTGCGCGAAGCCGGCATCGAGGCAGAGGCCTGGCTTGAACGGCCGCGATTCGATGCGCGCTGGCAGCAACCCCTGGAGCGCCTGCTCCAGCAGGCGGACCTGCTCTATGCGCGCGCCGCGGAGGGGATCGCATGGTTGCCCTGGCGGTGTCGGGCGGGCATGCACGCGGCGCGGCTGCTCTATGCGCAGATCGGCGCGGCCGTGCGCGAAAACGGCTGCGACAGCATCAGCGTGCGGGCGCGCGTCAGCCTCGGCCGCAAACTCGCGCTGTTGCCGGAAGCACTTGCCAGCGCACTGCAATGGCGTGGCGCTCTGACCGGGCAGCTCGTGGAAACCCGCTTCCTGGTCGACGCCGTCATTGCGCACCGTGCGCCGTCGGTTCCCCTGAAGGCTCCACCAGTGCCGTCCCGCGCCGAGTGGCTGCTGCAACTGTTCGAAAGACTCGAGCGCGAGCAGCTGGCTACCCGCGGATCCGATTGAGCGTCGGGGATTGCGGATGCGCGGGTGGATCGAGGGATTGGTATTCGCGGCCTTCGCGCTCGGCTGGGAGGTCATGGAACTCGTGGCGCTGCGCCTCGATCGTCGACCTCGCGCGCAAGCAGGTCGTCCGGGCGTGTCCGCCGCGGCATCCGAAAAGGCAACATCACCTGGATCAGGGGAGAGGAGAAGCGCTGCAGGGACAGGCTCTCATGAATGCCCCTGACGGGCTGTCCCTGAAGCTGCGTCGTGATCATCGACCGGGCGTAGAAGGGTGTATCCAGCAGTCTGTGCGTGATGTGCGCGGTGCCCGCCGGTTCACAGCGCGTGTACCGATGCAGTCGCCAGGCGCTTCTGCCGAGAGAACGCAGGGGCGGCGGTGAAAACGGCTCGACGCGCCCCGAAGCGTCGAAGTCCAGCGCCAGTGCCAGCCGACTGCCATCGCGGCGCATGACGTCGTATAGGACGGCTGTGTTCCTGCGCAGCCCCGTGCGCGACCAGTGCCATCCATCAAAACCCTGCTCGAGCGGCTCCTCGCCCGCATTCGAGTCCAGGTACCCCGCCCCCGACCAGCGCTGCCTCGGAGAGTCAAGGTCGACTTCAACCCGTGCCAGCGGCGCGAGAGGCGTCCACCAGTGTTTCGCGGCACCGTCCAACGGCCAGCTGCACCCTGGCAGGCTGCTCGGGTGCAGCCGAATCTCCCCGCGGATGCGCACCGGCCAGGGGAAACCCGTCTCGCGCAGGCTGATGACGAGTGCATCATCGCGCCACAGCAGTGCGCTGGGTCCGATCTGCAGAAAGTCGACTCCGCGCCGCAGTGAGTGCGCACCGCGCTCTGTCATGGACCATGCGCCACGGGGGCGACCGCGGAGCGCGACGTTGATTGCCACATGGTGCTCGGCAGGCACGCGTGCGCCGGCACGTCGGGCCCAGGCGTAGTAGGGCGAGAATACGCTACCGATGAACGCGATTACCGTAAGCGCCTGCCGGCCATCATCGCTGTGCGCGTCGACATACCACCAGCGGTAGCCGCCCGGGGCTATCGGATTCCCGAAGTCAGGTCCTCGAGAAGCGCCGCGGCGGCCAGCCGGCCCGACAGCGCCGCCATCGGCAGTCCCGGACCCGGGTGCACACTTCCGCCCGCCAGATAGAGACCCGGCAGCCGGGTCCGCGCTGGCGGTCGCGTGAACGAAGCCCGCCACCCGTGGGTCGCGCTGCCGTACAGCGCCCCATCCGTTGCCGGAAACATCTGCGCAAACCGGGTCGGGGTCGTTACCCACGGTTCGGGGCCGCCCGACTCGATCCGCAGTCCGCAGCGGGACAGCTGAGCCCACATTCCTTGCTCGCATCGTTGCAGCTCCTCCGGCGTCATCGGTTGTGTCTCACCGCGCGCGGGCGCGTTGATCAGGAAAAAGAGCGGTTCGGCGCCGGCCGGGTGGACGCCGGCCGCGCTACGGTCCTGCGCACAAACGTAGACCGTCGGATCAGCCGGCGCCATGTGCCCCGACTGCAGGCTTTGGAACTCGCGCACATAGTCGCGGGAAAAGAACACGGTGTGGTGGGCCAGCGGAACACCGCCCGCCGTGGCGATCAGATTCCAGGTGATCGCCGTCAGAGAGCGCATCCGCGGCGGCACTGCAGCGGCGACCGCGCGGCGGGAGAGGGCGCCGAGCAGCCCGGCCTGCAGCGCGCCGATGTCACCGTTGAACACCACCGCATCGCTGCGCAGGGAATCTCCATTGTCCAGACTCACGCAGAAACCGACCGCATCGCGCTGCAGCGCACAAGCGCGTCGTCCGAACTGGAACTGCACGCCCTGTCGTCGGGCTGCCGCAGTCAACGCACGCGCGAGGCCGTACAGGCCCCCGTCGACGAGCCACACGCCCGAGCTTTCTGCATGCGCCACCAGCATCAAGGTAGCGGGGGCCGCCAGAGGCGAGGAGCCGCAGTAGGTGGCATAACGAGCGAAAAGCTGCCGCAGGCGCGGATCGCTGAAGCGCGCCGACAATGCCGACCACAGCGAGGTAAAGGGCTGCAGCGCCAGCAGACCGCGCGGGTTCTGCCGCAGAATGGCGCGGGACAGTCCCAGGACGCCGGGACGCTGCGCCCGCATGAAGCTGCGCTCCAATGCCTCGAAGACCTGCCGCGCCTGCCGACTGAATGCCAGAAATTCACGCGCGGACGCCGCTCCCGCGAAATCGCCGATCGCGGCAGCCGAGCGCCGCGTGTCGGCGTAGAGGTCCAGCTGCTGCTCGCGGTCCCAGTAGTGCCGCGCCAGAAGCGATGCGCGGCTCAGGCGAAGCTGGGAATCAAGCGTGGTACCCGCGACCGCGAACAATTCATCGAATATCCCGCGCAGGGTGAGCACGCTGGGTCCGGCGTCCAATCCGCGTCCGCCCACCGTCACCTCACGCAGTTTGCCACCGGGCGTCGCCGCAGCCTCGATCACCGTCACCGCCAGTCCGTGCGCGGCAAGGTCGATGGCGGCGGAGAGCCCGCCAACCCCGGCACCGATGATCGTGATTCGTGAGGCAGCCATGGGGGAGGTTCGGCACTGGTTGACGGGTCGGGTCGAAGTGTCTAGATTACATGACAACTTGAACTGACATGTAAGCAAGACACTTGCCACCGGAGGGACCGTGGACAATGCCACCCGGATCGAACGAGCGCTGAACAAAGCCATTGCCGTCGGCCTGGGCGAGCCGTGCCCCGCGCGGCTGCTGGCCGCGGTGCGGTACGCGGTGTTCCCGGGCGGCGCCCGAATCCGGCCCAAGCTGTGCCTGGCCGTCGCGCGCGCCTGCGGCGACGAGAATCTGCGGTGTGCCGCCGCGGCCGCGGCGGCGGTTGAACTGCTGCACTGTGCCTCCCTGGTGCACGACGATCTACCGTGCTTCGACAACGCGACGCTGCGGCGTGGCCGACCGGCCGTGCACCTGGCGTTTGGCGAGCCGATGGCGGTGTTGACGGGCGATGCCCTGATCGTCATGGCATTCGAGTCGGTGGCGCGCGTGCGCGAGTTGCCCGCGCGGCATCTGCAGGGGCTGCTGCTGGTGCTGGCGCGTGCCTCGGGCATGCCGAACGGCATCGTTGCCGGCCAGGCCTGGGAAGGCGAACCGAACATCCCGCTGGTGGCCTACCAGCGTGCCAAGACGGGCGCACTGTTCGCGGCCGCGACGAGTCTCGGTGCGATCGCCGCCGGGGCCGACGGCGCCGCATGGCATGCTCTGGGCGAAAAGATCGGCGCGGCCTACCAGATTGCCGATGACATCCGGGATGTCTCGGACTCGACCGAGAACCTGGGCAAGGATGTCGGGCGCGACGCCGTGCTCGGGCGGCCCAACGCCGTACATGAGATGGGTATCGACGCTTCGATCGCGCGTCTGCAAGACCTGATGGCGGGTGCACTGGCTCAGATTCCACCGTGCATCGGTGCGGCAGATCTCAGGTCCCACATCAGGAGCGAGGCAAGCCGCCTGTTGCCGGCCAAGCTCGCTCGGCCCATGCGTGTCGTGGCCTGAGGGTTGGCTGCGGCTGCGAGACCGCTGCCTTTCGAGCGAGCGCTTCCAGGCCTGGGCCTCCCGCTCCCCGCTGGCCGGCATACTGGCACGGCGCAATGCCAGCGAGCTCTTTGACCTGTGCGCCGGATTTGTCTACTCACAGATCCTGCTGGCGAGCGTCGAACTGGGACTGCTGGAGCTGGTCCGTGAGGAGCCGCTGACACGGGCGCAGTTGAGCGAGCGGCTCGGGCTCGCTGCGGCGCGCGCAGAGCGGCTGATCGATGCCGCCATCGCCCTGAAGTTGCTGCAGCGCCGCAGTGGAGGGCGCCGCGTGGGACTGGGGCAGCGCGGAGCGATGTTGCTGGGCAATCCTGCGGTTCTGGCGCTGGTGCGACACCACCACCTGCTCTACCGCGATCTTGCCGATCCCGCAGCACTGCTGCGTCAGCCCGTGTCGGGCACGGCGCTGCGGGACTACTGGGCCTACGCGCGGCAGGAATTCCCGGCGCGATTGGCCGGCCCGCGCACCGACGGCTATTCGGAACTCATGGCGGCCTCCCAGCCCCTGATCGCGCGCCAGGTGCTCGATGCCTATCCGCTGCACGACCATCGCGACCTGCTGGACGTGGGGGGCGGCCTCGGCGACTTCGCTCTGGCGGCGGCACGGCGCGCGCCGCATCTGACCTGCCGCGTCTTCGACTTGCCGGCCGTTGCCGAACGGGCGCAGACGCGCTTCGAGGCAGAAGGCCTTGCGGGGCGGCTCCGGGCCATTGGCGGCAGCTTTCTGACAGACCCGCTGCCGCGCAACGCCGACCTCGTCTGCCTGGTGCGTGTTCTGCACGATCACGATGATCCAGTCGTGCTGCACCTGCTGCGGGCAATCCGTACGGCACTCGCGCCGGGCGGCGCACTGCTCATCGCCGAGCCGATGTCGGAGGCTGGTACCGCCCGGGTGAGCGACGCCTACTTCGGGTTCTACCTGCTGGCCATGGGACAAGGGCGTACGCGCACCGTGGAGCAGTTGACGGCCCTGCTCGTGCAGAGCGGTTTTTGTGCCCCGCGCCGGATTCCCACGCGTATTCCACTGCAGTGTCAGGTGATCGTATCCAGTATGAATGTGAATGCCGCTTGACATTTTCCGGTGTAAGCGTAGGGTGACACTAGTCGCTGTCCATTCTTCTCAAGCAGCCCATAAGCCGATTCACAACGCAGCGGTCGAGACATGACATCGCCATCTCAGTCAGCTTCACATGCCGCCCGCGCGGTAGTGCTGGAGGCGCCTCAGCGACTTTCTGTCCAGCCGCTCCTGCTCGACGAGCCCGGCGCCGCCGACGTCGTGGTGCAGGTGCATTGGAGCGGCATCAGTACCGGAACCGAGCGCCTGCTGTGGTCAGGGCAGATGCCGCCGTTTCCCGGTCTGGGATATCCGCTTGTCCCGGGTTATGAGTCGGTCGGCACGGTGGCCGCAGCCGGTCCGGATGCCGGGCGGGAAGTGGGCGAACAGGTCTTCGTGCCCGGGGCCCGCTGCTTTGGTCCCGTCCGCGGGCTCTTTGGTGGTGCCGCAGAGCGCCTGGTCGTGCCCGGCGCCAAGGTCGTTGAAATCGGCGATGGGTTTCGCGAGCGCGGCGTGCTCCTGGCGCTGGCCGCCACGGCATACCACGCGCTCACTGCCCCGGGAGCAAGGGCGCCGGAACTGATCGTGGGGCACGGCGTGCTCGGACGGCTGCTGGCCCGCCTGGCGGTGCAGCGCGGGGGGCGGCCCGTAGTCTGGGAGCGCAATGCCGGCCGTCGCAGCGGTGCAATGGGCTATGAGGTCATCGACCCGGCAACCGACGAGCGCCGGGACTACGGCGCCATCTACGATGTGAGCGGGGACGGCGGCCTGCTCGATCAGCTCCTGGCCCGCCTCAGCCGCGGCGGTGAGCTGGTGCTCGCCGGCTTCTACAGGGAGCGGCTTTCATTCGAATTTGCCCCCGCCTTCATGCGTGAAGCCCGCCTGCGCGTCGCCGCCGAATGGACGCAGCCCGACCTGACCGCCGTGCGCGACCTGGCGCGGCTTGGCGCGCTGCCCCTCGAGGGGCTCATCACCCATTGCAGCGAGGCGGCGGCGGCACCCGATGCCTACCGTACTGCCTTCACCGATACGACCTGCCTGAAGATGATACTCGACTGGAGAAGCCCGGCATGAGCACGCAAGCACTGAGCAGCGTAAGCCTTCTGTCCTCGGAGCGGCGACTGAAGCAGTTGCGGGAGGAGGCCGCCCAGGAGCCCGATGCCGTGCCGACCGGAACGCCGGCGCGAAAGACACAGGTCATCGCCATCTACGGCAAAGGCGGGATCGGCAAGAGCTTCACGCTGGCCAACCTCTCCTACATGATGGCCCAGCTCGGCAAGCGGGTGCTCCTGATCGGCTGCGATCCGAAGAGCGATACGACCTCCCTGCTTTTCGGCGGCAAGGCCTGTCCGACGATCATCGAGACCTCCGCGCGCAAACGCAGTGCGGGCGAGGCGGTGCAGATCAGCGACGTGTGCTTCAAGCGCGACGGCGTGTTCGCGATGGAACTGGGGGGACCCGAGGTCGGGCGTGGCTGCGGCGGGCGCGGCATCATTCACGGCTTTGAACTTCTCGAGAAGCTCGGTTTCCACGATTGGGGCTTCGACTACGTGCTGCTGGATTTTCTGGGTGACGTCGTCTGTGGCGGATTCGGACTGCCGATCGCGCGCGACATGTGCCAGAAGGTCATCGTGGTCGGATCGAACGATCTGCAATCGCTGTACGTGGCGAACAACGTCTGTTCTGCGGTCGATTACTTCCGGAATCTGGGCGGCAATGTCGGTGTCGCCGGGATGGTGATCAACAAGGACGACGGCACGGGCGAGGCCGCCGCGTTCGCCGCCGCGGTCGGTATTCCGGTGCTGTCGGCGATTCCGGCCCACGATGAGATCAGGCGCAAGAGCGCGAACTACGAAATCATCGGCAAGCCCGGCGGCAGCTGGAGCGCGCTGTTCGAAGGCCTGGCCACCAATGTCGCCGAAGCGGCGCCCGTGCGGCCGCGGCCGCTGACCCACGACGGACTCCTGAGCCTGTTCAAGGGTGATGCGGTAGGCCGCGGCGTGGTGCTGGAGCCGGCCTCGCTGGCCGACATGTGTGGCGGCGCGACACTCGCGGCCCGCCCCTCGCTCGAAGTGCTTTACGACCCGGCGTAATGCAACAGCACCAGGAGCCCGCCTCGCGATGAACGAACAGCAACTCAAGATCGTCTCCGAGTCGACGCCGGCGCCGGACTGCCACGCCGGCAAACAGGAGTTGCGCCGTGCGGCTGCCAGCGCGGGCAAGAGCGCGACCCTCGATCGATATGCGGCCGATTACCCGGTGGGTCCGCACGATCAGCCGCAGAGCATGTGTCCGGCATTCGGCTCGCTGCGCGTCGGCCTGCGCATGCGGCGTACCGCAACGGTGCTGTGCGGATCGGCGTGCTGCGTGTACGGGCTCACCTTCACCTCGCACTTCTATGGCGCGCGCCGCAGCGTCGGCTATGTTCCGTTCAATTCGGAGACTCTGGTGACCGGGCGGCTGTTCGAGGACATCCGCGACGCCGTTCACCAGATCGCCGACCCCGCCAGATACGACACCGTCATTGTCACGAACCTGTGCGTGCCCACGGCCTCAGGCGTACCGCTGCAGATTCTGCCCAAGCAGATCAATGGCGTCCGTATTGTCGGCATCGACGTGCCGGGTTTCGGCGTGCCCACCCACGCCGAGGCAAAGGATGTGCTGGCGGGGGCGATGTTGAAATATGCCCGCCTGGAAGCCGAGCAGGGACCCGTGCAGGCGCCCCGCTCTGCGCGCAGCGGCAAGCCCACCGTGACGTTGCTGGGGGAGATGTTCCCGGTGGACCCGCTCGGGATCGGGATGCTGCTCGAGCCGCTGGGGCTGGCCGCCGGCCCGGTCGTTCCGACCCGCGAGTGGCGCGAACTCTACGGCGCGCTGGATTGCGCCGCGGTCGCTGCGATCCACCCGTTCTATACCGCATCACTGCGCGAGTTCGCTCTGGCCGGCCGCCCGATACTCGGCTCCGCTCCGGTGGGCTATGAGGGTACGGCGTCGTGGCTCGAGGCCGTGGGGGAGATCTGCAACGTGCCACCGGAGCGGGTGGCCGCGGCCAAACAGAAATTTCTCCCGGCCATCCGCAGCGCCCTGTCCGGCAACGCGATTCGCGGGCGCATCACCCTGTCCGGCTACGAAGGCTCGGAACTCCTCGTCGGCCGCCTGCTCGTGGACAGCGGCGCCGATCTCAAGTACGTCGGTACCGCGTGTCCGCGAACCCAGTGGTCGGCCGCGGACCATGAGTGGCTGGAGGCACGTGGCGTTCGCGTGCAGTATCGGGCCTCGCTGGAACAGGACATCGCCGCGGTGGAGGAATTCGCCCCGGATCTCGCGATCGGCACGACGCCGGTTGTCCAGCACGCCAAGCAGAAAGCCGTTCCGTCGCTCTATTTCACCAATCTGGTCTCCGCCCGGCCGCTGATGGGCATTGCGGGGGCGGGCTCGCTGGCCCAGGTCGTCAATGCCGCGATCGGCAACAACGCCCGATTTGCTCAGTTCCGCAGTTTCTTCGAGGGCGTGGGGAAGGGGGACCACAGCGGAGTGTGGAGCGAGCAGCCCGAGCCGCATTCGGAGTATCGCGAGCAGTACAAGCGGCAGATGGCCCGCATCTCGGCTCGCCGTAAAGCCGAGGAGTTGGGCTGATGCTGGTGGTCGACCATGACCGTGCGGGCGGCTACTGGGGCGCCGTGTATGTGTTCACGGCGATCAAGGGGCTTCAGGTCATCATCGATGGCCCGGTCGGGTGCGAGAATCTGCCGGTAACCTCGGTTCTGCATTACACGGATGGGCTCCCGCCGCACGAATTGCCGATTGTGGTGACGGGCCTGTCGGAGGATGAGCTCGGACAGCACGGAACCGAGGCGGCGATGCGCCGGGCACATCGGACTCTGGACCCTGATCTGCCCAGCGTGGTGGTGACCGGATCGATCGCGGAGATGATCGGCGGCGGCGTCGTGCCGGAAGGCACGAACATCCACCGTTTCCTCCCGCGCACGATCGACGAGGACCAGTGGCAGTGCGCGGACCGCGCGATCAACTGGCTGTGGTCCCAGTTCGGCCGCAAGAAGGTCCCGCCAGTGAAACCCCGTGCCGAGGGGTCGCGGCCAAAGGTCAACATCATCGGTCCGGCCTACGGTAACTTCAATACGGCTTCGGACCTGGCCGAAATGCGCCGTCTGGTCGAAGGCATCGGCGCGGAAATCAATCTGGTGATGCCGCTCGGATGCCACCTCGCCGGCATTCCCCGGCTTGCCGATGCGGAGGTCAACATATGCATGTACCGGGAGTTCGGGCGCCTGTTGTGCGAGGCGCTGGAGCGTCCCTATCTGCAGGCGCCCATCGGCATTCATAGCACCACGCGCTTCCTGCGCAAGCTCGGGGAGCTGTTGAACCTCGATCCCGGACCCTTCATCGAGCGCGAAAAGCACACCACGATCAAACCCATCTGGGATCTGTGGCGCTCGGTAACCCAGGACTTCTTTGCGACGGCGAGCTTCGGCATCGTTGCCACCGAAACCTACGCACGTGGGGTACGCCAGTTCCTCGAAGGGGAACTGGGCATGCCCTGCAGTTTTGCGATCGGGCGCAATCCGGGCGTGAAGCCCGACAACGAAGCGACCCGCCGCAGGGTGCAGGACAGACCGCCGCTCGTCCTCTTCGGGAGCTACAACGAACGCATGTACCTCGCCGAGGCCGGAGCCCGGGCGATGTACATTCCGGCCTCCTTTCCCGGGGCGCTGATCCGCCGCCACACCGGTACGCCCTTCATGGGCTACTCGGGCGCCGTATACCTGGTGCAGGAAGTCTGCAACGCGCTGTTCGATGCACTGTTTCACATCCTGCCCCTCGGGACCGAGCTCGACAAAGTCGAGCCCACGCCCTCGCGCCTGCATGAGGAGCTGCCCTGGAAGGAGGACGCCAAGGCGGCGCTGGACCAGATAGTCGAAAAGCACCCGGTGCTGGTGCGCATCTCTGCCGCCAAGCGCCTTCGCGATTCGATCGAGCGCGGCGCGCGGCGCGCGGGTGAGCCGCAGGTCACGACCGAGCGGGTTGCCGCGACGCAGCGCGAAGCGGAGCCGGCATGAGCGTTGGCAAGAGTTTCGGACCGCGGCAAGCGGCCCGAGAAGAATCCGGGACGGCTGGCGTCCCGGTCGATAGGGCCGCGAGTGACAGGCGCGGCGAGTGTCCGAAGGGACGGATGACTGGAGGTTGAGTTATGGCTGAGGAAAGGACGGTTGAGAGGAAGGGATCGCTTTCGGGGCTCACCGAAAACGAGGCCAAGGAGTTCCACCGCATCTTCATGACCAGCTTCATCGTGTTCACGTTGATCGCCGTGGTTGCCCACTTCCTCGTATGGCAGTGGCGCCCCTGGCTTTGAGCGCATCACGATAGAGCTGAAGGAGAAACGCAAATGTATCGATTATGGCTGTTGTTTGATCCGCGCAGAGTGCTGATTGCGCTGTTCACGTTCCTGTTCGCGCTGGCATTGGTGATTCATTTCATCCTGCTGAGCACGGATCGGTTCAACTGGCTGGAGAAGCCGAGCGCGAAGGTGGCCGCTGTCGAGCAGCTGCCTGCGCACTGAGCGGGAAAGCGGACGGGGCGCTCCGGCGCCTGCGTTGGTGCTGAAGGCAGCGGACGCGGATCGGCGCTCTGGCCAGTTGCGTCCGCTGCTTGAGGCACGGGGTCGAGAAGGTGTGATGGCCGGGAGGATGTGGCAATGGCGATGCTGAGCTTTGAAAAGAAATACCGGGTCCGGGGCGGCACGCTGGTGGGAGGCGACCTGTTCGACTTCTGGGTCGGACCGTTCTACGTCGGATTCTTCGGAGTCACCACGATCTTCTTCGCGGCTTTCGGGGTCGCGATGCTTGCCTGGGGTGCCGCACTGGGGCCGACCTGGAACCTGTGGCAGATCAACATTGCGCCACCGGACCTGAAATACGGGTTGGGACTCGCACCACTCAAGTCGGGGGGCCTGTGGCAGCTGGTTACGATCTGTGCCGTCGGAGCATTCGTTTCCTGGGCGCTGCGTGAGGTGGAGATCTGTCGCAAGCTCGGCATCGGCTACCACGTGCCGATCGCGTTCTCGTTCGCGATCCTCGCGTACGTCACGCTCGTGGTGATTCGCCCGCTCCTGCTCGGAGCCTGGGGCCACGGCTTCCCCTACGGCATCATCAGTCACCTCGACTGGGTGTCG
>DATJPN010000165.1:0-35196 GCA_035506335.1 Steroidobacteraceae bacterium
TGCTGCTGTACTTCCGTACGCACGACAATGCGGTCATCGAGGGCGGCTACACGCGCTTCTATGACAAGGTGCCACTCAAGTACGCGGGCATGGAAGCCGCGGATTTCGCCCGCCAGGGAGCGCGCGTGGTGCCGCATGCCATCGTTCGACGCGGTGCCTTCGTCGCGCCCAACGCGGTACTGATGCCCAGCTACGTGAACATCGGCGCCCATGTCGGCGCCGGAACCATGGTGGATACCTGGGCCACGGTGGGCTCGTGCGCGCAGATCGGGCGCAACGTGCACCTCTCCGGTGGCGTAGGCATCGGCGGAGTCCTCGAGCCGCTGCAGGCAGCCCCCACCATCATCGAGGATGACTGCTTCATCGGCGCCCGGTCCGAGATCGTCGAAGGCGTCATCGTGGAAGCCGGCTCGGTGATCTCGATGGGCGTCTTCATCGGCCAGAGCACGCGCATCTACGACCGCACCACCGGACAGGTCCTGCAGGGACGCGTGCCGGCCGGATCGGTCGTCGTCTCAGGCTCCATGCCCGCCGCCGACGGCCGCTATTCGCTGTATTGCGCCGTGATCGTCAAGAAGGTCGACGCCCAGACCCGGGCCAAGACTTCCATCAACGAGCTGCTGCGCGCCGCCGACTGAGCGGCCAGCCTCAGAATTTGTAGCGAAAACCGATGGTGGGGTTGATATTGGTCGAATGCAGGTAGCCACTCGCCATCCCGTCATGCACAACGCTGTACATGGCGCCGACATAGAAATCCAGATGGACATTGAGGCGATAATCGGCATCGAGGGATACGGCCCCGGTTCTTCCGCTGCATGTGCTGTGGGCAGCGGTGGCGCATCCGGCCTGAATACCGGTGCCGTAGGCATCCTGGTGTACCAGGTAAAAGGCGCCGGTAAGGTCGATTTTGGGGATCACTGAATAACGGATGCCGGTCCAATAGACCTGCACCTGCTTGGGATCCACGTAGGCCGAGTTCGTGACGAAGGCCAGGACGTACTCCCCGATGTCCCGATACCCGGCTGGCAACGGCCTGGCGGGATCTGTCCACTTGATGTGCTCATAGCCGGCAAAGAATCGGAACGCATCGAACCTGTATGAGGCCATGAGCGCATACGCCGTATTGTCCGAAATGGTCGCCGAAACCGAGTCTCCCAGGGGAAATCCGAGCGTCAGCAGCGCATTGGCCTGCGCACTGTTCAATGCAGTGGCCGCTATGGCGCTGTTGATCTTCGAATAGTAGGCATCAAGCGATGCGCCGGCGAAGTTGCCGCCGATATCCGCCTGCCACGCAGTGTCACCGGATCCGGCCGATTTCCTGTATTTGTACATCGCGCCAAGATGCATCGGACCACCGTAGCCGGCCAGGTACTTCACGGTGTCATCAAGGCGGTTGTCTTCGTTGCTGCCGCCACCGGCATATTGGTTCGTACCCCCGAGCAGACCGAAGGCCGTCGACAGGAAATTCGGGTCGTACTGAATCATGCCTTCCGAGAGAAGCGTCACCTGCCTACCGACGGTCAGTTCGCCGAATCGCGCCACGTGTAATGCGATGAAGTCCGTCTGGAAGACCTGACCGGCCGAACTGCCATCGACGCCGATGCGCTGCTGATCCACGGGCTTGCCATTGTTCCGGGTGATCGACTTCATGGAGTCCGCGAGCTCGCCCGACTGGGGATTGAAGAAACTCTCCACCTCCAGGACGACCGAAACGCCTCCCGCCAGCCTCTCGTTCACCTGCAGACCGATCCGGGACTGGCCCATATTGCTGGGAGTGACGCCGACCGGTGATGAGTAGTCATTGGATCGTACGACATTGCCGCTGGCGGCAGGTCGGAAGGGTGTGAACGGGGCACTGTGGGAATCGTACTGGATCCCGGCATCGACCACGCCGTAGAGCGTGATGCCGTGCCATGTCAGCCTATCGTCTGCCGCAACGCCTGGCCCCGTCTTCTGCTGCGCGCGCGCGGGCGCGACGCTCAGGGCACAGAGCAGGAGAATGGCGCAGCCACCACGACGGTGATCCATGTTGCCATTTTACCCATGGGCCGTCAGGGTTGACGCAGTCTTACCTGGACGGTGTTGCCGTAACGATCAGACAGGAACCAGTTCGCCATCTCGTGATCGACATGCGCCGTGTCGCCGCTTCGCAGGTTCAACTCGCTGGTCGCCGGCGCTGATTGCTCCCATACACTGCCGTCCTCGAGCGTCACGACGAGCCGGTCGCCCGACGAGTGCACCGTACGCACCTTTCCAATCACATGGGCCGGCGTCGGCTGCGTCACGGGAGTGCCCAATGGTGAGGCAGCCGCCGCAGTGGTGGTGGTTGGAGCAAACGTACCCGGCGGAGTAATGACGCGCGCGACTTCGCGGTCGTAACAGGCGAGGCGCCGTGCCGGATCGGCTTCACCGATGCAGGCGCGAACCGCCGGCGGCAGGCTATCGGCCGCCGCGGGCAGCGCCAAGACCATCAAGCACATCACTGAAACCGTCTGGTTGCGGGGGAACCACATAAGGTCCTCGGAAATGTCACCGGTGCCATGCCGGCACCAACCCGGTGAGATTGTCGCAGCTTCGGGCGCACCGCTCATGCAATTTTCCCGTGAAAATGACCTGCGCCGGCACAAATAACCAATATGGAACCCCCCCGCTACCGACGCCATAACCGTGGCGCTTCAGTATTCGCAGCACAGCTCGCGCGCGACGCGCGCACCACTCAAGGAGTCATGTTCAATGCGAAAGCACCTTGTCACCGCGGCCATTCTCGCGGGTTGCGCAACCGCAACGTCGTCCCATGCCGCGGACCTCGACGCGAACACCACGGTGGGTGGCCTGGCATTTCTCGACTTGACGAATATCAGCGACCACCAGGGCCAGACGAACGGGACCAACCCTTCCGTCGCGCCCAGCGGCACCGGATTCGACGTCAAGCGCTTCTATCTGGTTGTCGATCACCAGTTCAACGACATCTTTTCCGCAGACCTGACGGCGGACGCCCAATACGCCAGCAACACCACCGTCGTCACCGGTACGACCATCACCTGCGCCATCGGCAAACCCGTCATCACGAATGGCACAGCCACCTGCCCCGGAACGGGCAATTCGATCACCGGCGTCACGCCCGCCACCACGTCGCTCAACACCGGCGGCAGCGCCACGGACGTGATAATCAAATTTCTGTACCTGACCGCGAAGATCAACGATGCATTCATCGTTCATGCCGGCTCCTACAATACGCCCTGGATCCAGTACACCGACGGCATAACGGGCTACCGTTGGGTCGAAAAGGGAATCGCCGACCGCCTGAGCCTGTCGGATTCCTCCGCCGACTGGGGTCTGAATGTCTCAGGCGCTTTCGCCGACAATCTGCTGTCCTACTCGGCTTCGGTGACCAACGGAGGCGGGTACAAGAACCCGACCCGGACCAAGTATCCCGACTTCGAAGGTCGCATCACCTCGAAGCCGCTCGACTGGCTGGACGTGGGGCTCGGGTACTACAACGGACACCTCGGCCAGGTCACGGTCGCGAACGAGACCTACCCGAGCAGGAATGCCACGCGCTGGGACGGCTTGGTGTCGGTCCACTTCGCCGGTTTTCGCGTAACCGGCGAATACATCGACGCCAAGAACTTCAAGACGGTCAACAGCCTCGCCGCCGGGGTGTTCGGCACCCAGGATGTCGTGGCTTCCTCGCCCACGGCGGTTCTGAACAGCGACCTGGCGAAGGGCTACAGTTTTCTCGCCTCGTACGCTTTCAACGCCAGCTGGAACGTGTTCGCCCGCTACGATGACATCAATCCGAGTGACAAGGTCCTGCCCAACCTGAAAGACAGGTTCTACGACGCCGGAATCGATTTCAAACCCATCAAGGCGCTCGATCTGGCGCTGGTGTACAAGAACGAGCAGGTGCACGGCGGTGCCGTCACCATCGGTAGCGCCGACGCCAATGGCTCCTATGTCATAGGCGGGGCAACGTCCACCACCAGTGGCACCTTCCGCGAGATCGGGATCTACGCGCAGTACAAATTCTGATGTGACGTCCGGTCGAGAGATCGAGCGGCCGCCCGGGAAGAGTCCCGGGCGGCCGCGCATACCGTAAATTTTCTTTCACTGGGTTGCGTGGCGGCCCGCAATTAGCATTCTCCCAACGGATCCACGGATCCGGCACGGAGAACTGCCATGACCACCCGCAAGCCCTCTGCAACGGCTCCGGCAATTGCCGCTTCGGTGCTGCTCGCCCTGGGCGTTTCGGCATGCACCGCCGCCCCGCGCGACTTCAATCCCGAGAATCTTCCGGCAGTATCGATTTCGGGCGTCGCGCAGGTCTGCCAGAAGGTCATGGGACTGAGTCCCACCGAACGGCTCGTTGGCGGAGACTGGCTGGGAGGCGCGGCTCTGGACTACTGGACCAGTCGCTACCGCGGCTGTATCGCCAGCCTTTCCCATTCCCTGCAGCTCGCCCGCGACACCCGGGCAAAGGAGCTGTCTGATCGGGCCTGTCGGGCGAAAGGTTACACCGCCGGGAGCCCGGCCCTCGCCCTGTGCGTGCTGCAGTCGACAGCGGCGCTCGACCGCACCGATGGCACCGAGCCGGCGATCATGGGTCCGCAGGACGCCGCGTCCATTCCGGCCGCGGTCGGCTCGCTATTCTACGCCACGGCTCATGAGCGGCACCGGCGCGAGGAACTGGCCTGTGCCGCGGTGGGCATCGAGCCCACGGGCGATGCTTTCAGGGCCTGCGCGGACGATCTGCGGAACACCCTCCACGCCATAGACACTCCGATCGATTGAGGTCCCGGTACTTCCGATGTCCTATGATTGCTCGGATGGCGCAGCCGGCCGGCAAGGGAAAGCACTGGTGACGCAAATTCTCGTCATCGAAGACGACGTCGACATGGCCCGGCAGATTGCCGAGTGCCTCGAGGCGAACGGCTTTCGCACACAATGCTGCTTTGATGGCACGGAAGGACTTCGACTGGCCCTGGAAGGAACCTTCGACGCCGTGACGCTCGATCGGATGCTGCCCGGCTGCGACGGCCTCACCATCGCCAGGACGCTGCACGACGCCGGACATGCCATTCCCGTGCTGATGCTCAGCGCCATGGCGAACCTGGATGATCGACTGGCGGGCCTGCGCAGTGGCGGCGACGACTATGTCCTCAAGCCTTTTGAGCCGAGCGAACTGGTCGTTCGTCTGGAAGTGTTGTTGCGCCGGGCCAGCCGATCACCGGAGCGGAAGCTGGCACTCACAGTCGGCACCCTGAGGCTGGATCTCGTCTCGCGCGAAGCACACCGTGGCGACACCACGATCGAGCTGCTGCCGATGGAATTCAAGCTCCTGGAATTCATGATGCGCAACGCCGGACAGCTGCTGTCGCGGCGGATGATCTTCGAGCATGTCTGGGAATATCATTTCGATCCCGGCACGAACCTCATCGACGTCCATGTCGGAAAGCTGCGCCGGAAGATCGATGAACCGGGCCGACCCTCCTTCATCCGCACCGAGCGCGGCACCGGTTATGTTCTCGATGCAGTTTAGCGCGCTTCGCCGTACGACGACCTTTCGACTTTCCCTTCTTTACGGGCTGCTGTTCGCGCTGGGCACGATAGCCCTGCTCGGCATGGTGTACCTGCGCTCCGCCGGCTACCTCACCCGGCGCGTGGACGGCATTCTCAACACCGAAGCAGACGCCCTGATGCATTCTCCCAGGCCCGGACTGCGCGAGCGCCTGGATCAGGAGCTGACCCTCAACGGATCGCGGACGAATGTCTACGGGCTGTTCACCAGCGCCGGTGAGCACATGGCCGGCAATCTCGACGCCCTGCCACCGGCGCTGCTGCAGGGAAACGGCCCGGTGGAAATTGCGCCGACTACGCGGTTTCCCGCCAGCGCGCGCCTCATCGCCCGCCGGCTGCCGGGCGGAGAGATCCTGGTGGTCGGCCGCGACGTGAGCCAGCTGCAGCAGATGCGGGCGATCATCACCCAGGCGCTCATCTGGAGCGGTGTGCTGATCCTGGTCGCCGGTCTCGCGATGGGCGTCATTCTGAGCGCGGCGCCCCTGCAACGCCTGCGACGCCTCCAAGCCGTCGCCCAGGACATCGCACGCGGGGACCTCAAGCGCCGGATGCCGGTCAGCGACCGGGGCGATGAACTGGACGCGTTCGCCGGGGCCGTGAATTTCATGATCGGTGAGGTGGAGCGGCTGATCGCCGAGGTCAAGGGCGCCACGGAAGTGATCGCCCATGACCTGCTGAGTCCTCTGGCGAACGCATCGCTGCAGCTGCGCCGGATCCAGCGCTCGGAGCACCACGACCCGCTGGCGATCGAACGCGTCACCGCGCGACTTGACGAGGTCCTGGAGCGTTTCCGCGCAATCCTGCGAATCGCCGAACTGGATGTCAGACAGCGGCGCGCCGCCTTTGCGACCATTGATCTGGCCGAGGTCATCGGGCCGGTATCCGAACTCTACCAGCCGCTCGCGGAGTCGACCGGGGTGCGGCTGCTGACCACTTTCGAAGCCGGAACGTCGGTTGAGGCGGATCCCAAACTGCTGTTCGAAGCGGTGAGCAACCTCGTCGACAACGCCATCAAGTTCGGCGGAAGCGGCAGTACTGTGCGGGTGCACCTCGGGCCCGATCCGCGACGGCCTCAAATCATCGTGGAGGATGACGGCCCGGGAATTCCCGCGCCGGAGCGCTCGTCGGTTCTGCAGCGCTTCTATCGCGGCGAACGCAACCGTGCGGTGGCCGGATCGGGCCTGGGTTTGAGCGTTGTTGCCGCGATCGTCCGCCTGCATGAATTCGCATTGACCCTCGAGGATGCAAAGCCCGGGTTACGGGTGGTCATCGAGTGCCATCCCGTATCCGGAACGGGCATCCTCTGAATGTCCTTCGTCCGTTACGTCCTCGGCAAGCCCTATACCATCGCCGCCGTCCTGATTCTCGTGAGCCTGCTGGCCGTCGGCGAGGCCTTCAGGATGCCCGTCGACATCTTTCCGGACATCGACATTCCGGTCGTGAGCGTGGTGTGGACCTACGCCGGCATGAGCGCCCCGGACATCCAGAACCGCATCCTCACCCTGCACGAGCGGCAACTCGCCTCGCTGGTGGACGACATCTCGCGTATCGAAGCCACGAGCTACCAGGGCGTCGGCGTCGAGAAGATCTACCTGCACGAGGGCGCGGACGTGACGCGCGCCATCTCGCAGCTGGCGAGCAGCGCGCTGGTGGTCCTGAAATACATGCCGCCGAACATCACCCCGCCGCTCGTGATCCGTTACGGGGCCACCGACGTTCCGATCATCCAGCTGAGTCTGTCGAGCAACTCGCTGCCGGACACGAAACTGAACGACCTGGGCCAGAACATCATCCGGCCGGCGCTCGCGGTGGTCCACGGCGCCGAAGTGCCCTACCCGTACGGCGGCAAGCCGCGCGTCATCATGGCGGACCTGGATCCGAAGGCGCTGGAGGCGCGTGGCCTGAACGCCAGCGACGTGAGCGCGGCGCTGCAGTCGCAGAACGTGATCCTGCCGGCGGGCGACGTCAAGATCGGCACCCGGGACTACACCCTCCTGATGAACAACAGCCCGAACGTGCTCGACGAGATCAACAACTTCCCGGTCCGGGAAGTCGGCGGCCGCACCGTATTCCTGCACGACGTGGCGCACGTGCACGACGGGTTCCAGGTGCAGACGAATTCCGTGTCGGTGAATGGTGTGCCGGGCGCATTGATGTCGATCCGGAACACGGGCGGAGTCTCCACCCTCGCCGTCATCAACGGCATCCGCGCCGCACTTCCGGAAGTTCGCCGGCTGCTGCCGGACTCGGTCGTCATCAAGCCGATCTTCGATCAATCCGTGTTCGTGAAGGCCGCGCTGAACAGCGTGGTGATGGGCGGGTGCATGGCCGCGGGCCTCACGGCGCTGATGATCCTGCTGTTCCTGGGCAACTGGCGCCTGACGCTGATCATCCTGGCATCGATCCCGCTGTCGATCCTGACTGCGGTACTGTGCATGGGGGCCGGCGGCGAGACGCTGAACACGATGACCCTGGGCGGTTTCGCGCTCGCGGTCGGCATCCTGGTCGATAACGGCACCGTCGTCATCGAGAACGTCGAACGCCATGCGGGCGTGAGCCGGAGCATCCGCGAGGCCATCATCCGCGGCACCGGCGAGGTCGGCACTCCGACCTTCCTGTCGACCCTGTGCATCTGCATCGTCTTCGTCCCGGTGTTCCTGCTCGAGGGAACCGCGAAGTATCTGTTCTCGCCCCTGTCCGTGTCCGTGATCACCTCGCTGCTGGCGAGCCTGGTGCTCTCCTTCACCCTCGTGCCCGTGCTCTTCGACCTGCTGATGCGCCGCGACGGACAGCCGCAGGCTCACGGCGCCGCGGCCACGAGCCCGCTCACACGGGTGCACCGGCGCTTCGAGCACGGCTTCGAGGCCCTGCGTGAGACCTATCGCAATGCGCTGTCATGGTGCCTGGCACATCCCAGACCCGCAGCCGGCGCCTTCGCCGGCCTGATGGCTGTGTCGCTGCTGCTGTTTCCACTGCTGGGACGGGACTTCTTTCCCCAGGTCGACGCCGGCCAGATGCGGCTGCACGTGCGCGCCCCGCCGGGAACCCGCCTGGAGAGCACGCAGCAGGACTTCGCGGCGGTCGAGGGTGCCATCCGCAGCCTGGTCGGAGCACGGCAGATCAGCGTGATCCTCGACAACGTCGGACTGCCGTACAGCGGCATCAACCTCGCCTTGAGCGACTCGGCGACCGTCGGGCCCATGGACGGGGAGATCCTGATCTCGCTCGAGCCGCACCACGCCCCGACCGCCGCTCTGACAGCCATGCTGCGCCGGGAACTGCCGCGGCGGTTTGCGCAGCTGCAGTTCTTCTTCCAGCCCGCCGACATCGTCGATCAGGTCCTGAACTTCGGAGAACCCGCACCGATAGACATCCGCGTCGCAGGCTCCGACGCCGATGCCACCTACGCCACGGCGCTGCAGCTCGCGCGCAAGCTCACGGGGGTTCCCGGAGTCGTCGACTCGCACGTGTTCCAGGTCCCGGACGCGCCCTCGCTGAACATCACCGTCGACCGCACGCAGGCGTCACAGCTCGGCACCTCGCAGCGCCAGGCGTCCGAGAACATGCTCGTGACCACCAACTCGAGCGCGCAGTCGGCGCCGAATTTCTGGGTCGATCCGCGCAACGGCGTGAGTTATCCGCTGGTGGTGCAGCAGCCGGCCTACAGCATCGACTCCACGGGCAATCTGCTGACCATCCCCCTGTCCGGCGCGGGACCGGGTTCCGGCTCCCTGCTCATGAACGTCTCCACGATGGGTCGCGGCAGGATCCCGCTGGTGATGTCGCAGCTGAACATCCGGCCGGTGTTCGACGTACACGCCGACATCCAGGGTCGCGACCTGAACGGCGCCGCCGGCGACATAGACCGTCTCATCGACGCCAACCGCCCCCCGTCGAGCTCGGCCATCAGCGTGAGCCTCGGCGGCCAGGTCGAGACCATGCGCAGCAGCTATGCCGGCCTGTTCTCCGGAATCGGGCTTGCCATCATCCTCGTCTACCTGTTCCTGGTCGTGAACTTCCAGAGCTGGATAGACCCGCTGATCGTGCTGCTCGCCGTACCGTTCGCCCTGGGCGGCGTGATCTGGATGCTGCTGTTGACCCAGACCCACCTGTCGGTGCCCGCCCTCATGGGGACGCTCATGTGCATCGGATTGACCACCGCGAACAGCATCCTGGTCGTGAGTTTCGCGAACCAGCGGCTCGCGCAGGGCGACTCGGCGCTGCTTGCGGCCGCGACCGCGGGCTACATCCGCCTGCGGCCGGTACTCATGACCGCCGGGGCCATGATGCTGGGCATGGTGCCCATGGCGCTCGGCATCGGCGAGGGAGGCGAACAGAATGCCCCTCTCGCCCGCGCGGTCATCGGCGGACTGCTGTTCGCGACCTTCGCGACCCTGATCTTCGTACCGACCATGTTTCGCCTGATGAGGCTGGATCCCGTCACGGGTACGACCGTGAACACACGAGGCGACCATGCAGACGCGTGACCCCGACCAGGACGACGCCGAAGTCATGAAGACGGACTATGAGGAGCAGCTCGGGGCCGATGACCGGCAGGTGAGCGCTCATTCGGTGTCCACGCAGTTCGCACCACAGACCGCGCGCAGCCTGCGCAAGGCGGGCATCATCCTGGCCGCCGTACTGGTGCTGGCCCTGCTGGCGGTGCGCATCGTCGGTTTCCTCCACGACCGTCAGCTTGCGAGCCAGGCGCTCTCGGCCACCACGGCCGCGCGCACAGTGGATGTGGTCACCGCCAAGCCCGTCGGTGCGGCGGAACATTTTTCCCTCCCCGGACAGACGGCCGCCTGGCATTCGAGCACGATCTATGCCCGCGTCAACGGCTATGTCGGCAAGTGGTTCGTCGATATCGGTGATCACGTGCGCAGCGGACAGATCATGGCGGTCATCGATACTCCGGAGCTCGACGCGCAGCTCGCGGCGGCGCGCGCCGAGCTTGCGGCGGCCGAGGCACAGGTCGCCGTTCGCCAGGCCGAGGCCGCCTTCAGCAAGACCACCTACGAGCGCTGGCGCGACTCGCCCTCCGGAGTGGTCTCCGACCAGGAGCGCGAGGAGAAGCAGGCGGCCTTTGCCACCTCGAACGCGCAGTTGCAGGCCGCAGAGGCGCAGGTGGCTCTGGACCGCGCGCGCGTGGAACAGTACTCGGCCCTCTCCGGCTACAAGCAGGTGCGTGCGCCATTCGACGGCACGATCACCCAGCGGAACATCGACATCGGCAACCTCGTGACGGCCGGCAGCACCAGCACGACCTCCTCGCTGTACGTCATGACCCAGAACGACCCCATGCGGGCCATGATCGAGGTGCCGCAGAGTGCGGCCGCCGATCTCATGCAGGGCGGGCTGCCAGTCACCGTGACGGGCACCGGCGCCGGTGAGGGGCTCAGCTACTCGGGCAAGATCGCGCGCACCGCGCAGGCCCTGAATGCGCAGGCCCGGACACTGCTGGTGGAAGTGGACATTCCGAACACCGCCGGGCACTGGGTACCGGGCATGTACCTCACGGCGCGCTTCGACCTGCCGCCACGCGGGCTCGTGCAGGTACCGGCCGCGGCCTTGTTGTTCCGGGCCACCGGAACCCAGGTCGCCACCGTCAATGACGCCGGGCGGGTCGTCATGCGTGACGTCACGATCGCGCGCGACGACGGCAACCTGGTGGAGCTCGGCTCGGGCGTGAAGCCCGGCGACCGTCTCATCCTCAATCTGAGCAGCCAGATCGCCGCGGGCGATCCGGTGCAGGTCAGCAGGCAGCCATGAGCCGCCGACACTCCCGCGTCCGGTCGCCGCTCATGGGGCTGGCGGCGGGCCTGGCCGCCACCCTCGCCGGCTGCGCGGTCGGACCCGACTATCACGTGCCGCAGATTGCCCTGCCCGATCGCTACACGGCGGCGCCGCGAACCGCGGCGGCCAGCACGATCGAGCTGGCCGCCTGGTGGCGGGCGCTCAAGGATCCGGAACTGGATTCCCTGATCGAGCGCGCGATCAGCGCCAATCCCGACATAGAAATCGCGCTCGATCACCTGCAGGCGGCGCGAACCTACGAAGCGGCGATGCTCGGCACCGTGCTGCCGGACCTCGCCGGCAGCGCCGGCGCGGGGCGCGGCACGGGCAGCGACCTGACCCGCGGACGGGTTGCGCCGACGCTCGGCTCGGCCGATGACGCCGCGGGCCTGAGGCATCTGAACGAGGCCGGAGGCTTCGACTCGGCGTGGGAACTGGACGTGTTCGGCAGGTACCGGCGTGAAATGCAGGCCGCGCACGCCGATACCCAGGCGCTGGCGGCGGCGCGCGACGGGGCGCTGGTTTCGGTCATTTCCGACGTGGCGCGGGCCTACATCGACCTGCGCGGCGCCCAGATGCACATCGCGACCCTGCAGGCGACCGTCCAGGCCCTGCAGGAATCGCAACGCATCGTGCACACCCGCTTCGAGCGCGGCATCACCAACGAGCTGGATGTCACCCTGGCCGATCGCGAACTGGCCGATGAGCAGGCGCAGCTCGCGCCCCTGCAGGCGCAGGTCAGCGCCGGGCAGTTCACGCTTGCCGTTCTGCTCGGTCGCTTTCCGGAAGACATGGTCGCCGAACTCACGCCCGCGAACATGATCCCGGGTACGCCGGAACTCTCCCCGGCCGGGCTGCCGCTTGCGCTGCTGCGCCAGCGACCCGATATCCGGCAGGCGGAGCGCGAGCTTGCCGCCTCCACGGCGCGCATCGGCGTGGCCACCGCGGACCTGTTCCCGAACCTGGCGGTGACCGCAGCCATCGGCTTCCAGCGCCAGGGTATGGGCACCGACCCGGCCGTGGGTCAGCACATCTGGTCGGCGGGCCCCTCGGTACTGTGGCCGCTGCTGGATTTCGGAACGCTCGACGCGCAGGTGGACATTGCCGACCTGCAGGCGCGTGCGCTGCTGGTGCACTATCGCAGGACCATCCAGTCAGCCGTCGCCGAGGTGGATACGGCACTCGTGCGCTACTCGGCCGACCAGGCGAGTCTGGAGAAGCTCGGGCTTGCGGTGACCGCCAGCCAGCGCGCGATCGCACTGGCGCAGGAGCGCTACGCCCGGGGGCTTACGGACTACCTGAATGTCGTCGATGCCGAGCGCGCCGGCTACGATATCCAGGGCGAGTACATCCAGGCACAGACTGCCGCGGATGAGCAATTCGTCGCGTTGTTCCGCAGCCTGGGCGGCGGGTGGCAGAACTATCGGAAGGTGCCCGACATCCGTCGGCCGCAGCCGGCCATCATCGCGGCGTTCCGGCGCCTGGCACACGCGAACTGAGGGAATCGCGAGACCATGGACCCCGTGGGTCTGAGCACGGCGGAGGCGCAACGGCTGCTTCGTGCCGTGGGGCCGAACGCCCTGCCCGACGCGACCCCTTCGAAATGGCGCCAGGCAGTGGGACGGCTTTCGGCCCCCATACCGTGGATGCTCGAAATCGCGATCCTGCTGCAGTTCGCGCTGCGCGAATACGCGGAGGCCGCGGTCATCGCCGTGCTGCTGGTCTTCAACGCGCTGCTGGGGCAGATCCAGGAAACCCGGGCCCAGGCCACGCTCGATGCACTCAAGTCCAGACTGGCACTGCTCGCCTCGGTCCGGCGCGACGGGCGCTGGCAGACCCTGCCCGCGACCGGACTGGTTCCCGGGGATCTCATCAGTCTCACGCTGGGCGGTGTCGTCCCTGCCGATGCGAGGCTGCTCGCGGGCAACGTGCTGCTGGATCAGTCGATGTTGACCGGCGAGTCCCTGCCCGTGGAGGCCGGACCCGGCACCGTGACCTACGCCGGCTCGCTCGTGCGGCGCGGTGAGGCCACCGCAGAGGTGACCGCCACGGGGGGCCGTACGAAGTTTGGCCGGACGGCGCAGCTGGTGAGCGTGGCACATGCCATCAGTACCCAGCAACAGGCGGTCTTGCGCGTGGTGCGCAACCTTGCGTTCTTCAGCACCGCTCTGGTAGCAGTGCAGCTCACCTACGCGACGGTCATGGACATGCCGCCGGTGCAGATGATTCCTCTGGCGCTGACGGCCGTGCTGGCGGCGATTCCCGTGGCGCTCCCCGCGACCTTCACGCTGGCATCGGCCATCGCAGCGCGCAGGCTCGCCGCCCTCGGCGTCTTGCCGACACGGCTCTCGGCGATCGACGAGGCCGGTACGATGGATGTGCTGTGCTCGGACAAGACCGGGACGTTGACGCAGAACGCACTGACTGTCACCCGCGTGCAGGCATTGCCGGGCTTCGATGAATCCCGGGTCCTCACCTTCGCCGCGCTGGCCAGTGCCGAAGCGGGCCTTGATCCCGTCGATAACGCCGTGCGGGGCGCCGCCGCGCGGCTGTCGAAGGACGATCCGCCGCAGCGCATCTCGTTACTGCCATTTGATCCGGCGCGCAAGCTGTCCGAAGCCACGGTGCGGGATCGGGACGGACGCACGATCCGGATCCTGAAGGGTGCGGTGGCAGCCCTGGAAACCATCCTGCCCGCGTCCGGCACCGTGCGCGCGGCGGCCGCCGCGTTGCAGGATCGGGGATACCGGGTGCTGGCCGTCGCGGCCGGTGACCCTGAGGGTCCGGCCTGGGCCGGACTCCTCGCGCTCAGCGATCCGCCGCGCGCCGACGCCGGCGGGATGATCCGCGAACTGGGCGCCCTGGGCGTGCAGACCGTCATGATCACGGGTGATGCTGCGGCCACGGCGAGCGTGGTCGCGCGCGCCGTCGGGCTCTCAGGCCCCGTCTTCCCCCCGGGGCCCGTTCCGGAACACGTGCAGCCGGGAGACTTCGCGGTCTACGCCGGTGTCTTCCCGGAGGACAAGTTTCACCTGGTTCGGGCCTTCCAGCGCTGCGGCCATACCGTCGGGATGTGTGGCGACGGTGCCAACGATGCCCCGGCGTTGCGCCAGGCCCAGATGGGCGTCGCCGTCGCCACCGCGACCGACGTCGCCAAGGCCGCCGCCGGCCTCGTGCTCACAGCGCCGGGCCTCGGGGGCATCCTCGAGGCCGTCCGCAGCGGGCGCGTGACCTATCAGCGCATCCTCACCTACACGCTGCGGTCGGTCACGACCAAGATCAACCAGATGCTGTTCCTGACGATCGGCCTGATCATGACCGGACATGCGATCCTGAGTCCGATGCTGATGGTGATCGTCGTGATCAGCGGCGACTTCCTCGCGATGTCGGCCACGACCGACAATGTCCGGCCGGCGGCGCGACCGAATGCCTGGCGCATCGGCCTCATCACGGTGGCAGCCGTCATCCTCGGCATCTGCACCGTGATGTTCTGCAGCGCGATCCTCGCCGTCGGCTACTTCCACCTGGGCCTGGAGAACCGCGGGCTGCGGACCTTGGCCGCGGTCACGCTGGTGTGCAGCAGCCAGGCTGCCTTCTATGTCGTCCGGGATCGGCGGCATCTGTGGAGTTCGCGCCCGAGCGGCTGGGTGGTGCTTTCATCGGTCACCGATGTATCGATCATGGTGGTGCTGGCCGGGACGGGAACGCTGATGCACGCGCTGCCCTGGTCCCTCATCGGCGCCGTCATCGCCGCGGCCGTGCTGTTCGCGTTCGCCCTCGACGCCGTGAAGACCGTGCTGTTCGGACACCTTCGGGTGGTCTGAGCCGGCGGACGGTCGGCGCTGAATGCGGCCGCGGCCGCCGGATCCTTGCTGCGAAAAAGCCACAGTCGGGAAATATGCGGATCCGCGCTCCTGGTCGGGCGCCGACCGGGCCGGGACATGAAACCCGATCGGCTCATGAAACGCCTGAAATCCCTGCGGCGCAGTATCAGTGACACAGAACTGTCACATGCACGAAATCCATCTGTCATACGAATGAATCACAGTTGCGGCGCTGAGACGTGCGCCACCCGGGCGCAATGCAGATTCCGCGCTCCAGCCGATTCGTTCGCATCAAAACAACGGTGAGGAAGGATACCGACCCATGACATCGCCCAGCCAAAAAGTCCCCAGTTCCCGGCCCGTCGCTGCCTTCGCGCGGCGCCGGTCGACTCCTCTTGCCGCGGCCGCCGTCGTGCTCGGCGCAGCCTGCACCTCGATGGTGATGGCGCAGAGCGCTCCGGCGACGAGTCCGGTCATCCAGGCCGGTCCGGTCAACCTGACCTTCGGCGGCTTCAGCGAACTTGCGACGATCTACCGCAGCAAGGACGAGAGCGCCGACGTGGGTTCGAGCTTCAACGGCATTCCGATGGCCAACACGGAACAGAGCAATGTCTCTGAATTCCGTGAAAGCGCTCGCCAGAGCCGTCTGTCGATTCTGGCCCAGACCCAGGACATGGGCGGCTACAAGGCCGAAACCTGGTTCGAGATGGACTTCCTCGGCGCCGCGCCAACCGCGAATTCCAACGAGAGCAACAGCTACCAGCCGCGCATCCGCAACATCTACGGCCGCTTCAACAGCGACTCGGGCTGGTACCTCTTGGCGGGCCAGAACTGGAGCCTCGTGACCCTCGAGAAGAAGGGCATGGATCCGCGCGACGAGAACGTGCCACTGACCATCGACGCGCAGTACGTCTCGGGATTCAACTGGACCCGCAATCCGCAGGTCCGGCTCGTGGACAAGATCGCCGACGGCGTATGGCTCGGCCTGTCTCTCGAGAGCCCGCAGGCCACGGGCATCGTCAATACGAACAGCCTCGCCAACGGCGGCATCAAGGGCACCCTGCCGACCGGCCCCACCACCGGATTTGCCGGCACCGGACAGCTGGGCAATGGCGGCGGCACCTGCTCGGCCACGACGACGACCACCACCACGACGACGACCACCGGTGGCGATACGTCCACCTCGACGTCCACTTCCACGACCACCTGCTCGGTCAGCGGCAGCAGCTTCTCGACCGACATCGCGCCGGACATCGTGGCCAAGGTCGCCGTGGATCCGGGCTACGGACACTACGAGCTGTACGGCCTCGCCCGTTGGTTCCGTTCGGAAATCGCGACCAGCGCCCAGACCACGATGGGTGGCGGCGTCGGCGCCGGGGCGATCCTGCCGTTGATCCCCGATGTGCTGTCGTTCCAGATCAGCGGCCTCGCCGGCAAGGGCATCGGCCGCTACGGCTCGGCGTCCCTGAACGACGTGGTCGTGAAGCCTGATGGCCAGCTCGCTCCGGTTGAGGCCTACCAGGCCATGGCCGGCCTGGTCTTCACCCCGAACCCGACGTTGCAGGCCTACCTGTACGCCGGCCGCGAGAAGCAGTTCAAGACGCTCTATCAGTACGGCACGCCGACCGTCGGCCCCTACTGGTTCGGACTGGGGATCCCGAACCTGACCAACACGGGCTGCTACGTGCTCGGCGGCACCTGCTCCGGCCAGAACCAGACGGTGGATGAAGTCACCGGCGGCTTCTGGTGGAAGTTCTACCGCGGCCCGCTCGGTAACGCCCAGTTCGGACTACAGGCGGGCTACCTCCAGCGCACGCTGTTCGAGAGCACCGGCGGCGCCCCGGTCGCCGGCATGTTCCAGGGCATGGCTTCCTTCCGCATCTACCCCTTCCAGAAGTGACCGCAGCGGCCGGTCGTCCGGGTGATCCCGGACGACCGGCCCTCGGTCACGAGGCGGGCTGCCTTCTGACCGTGACCTGGTCGGCCATCGTGACGATCTGCAGGGCGGCGTTGCGGGCGTGATCACCGATGCGCTCGAGGGCCTTCAGCGCGAAGGCCGCCTCCACCGTCACGTCCAGGCGCAACGGATTCTCCAGCGCACGCGTCAACAGCCTCCGCAGCCCGGCGGCGTATTCGGCGTCGAGGTCCTGGTCGCGGTCGATCACCTGCGCCGCAAGCTCCCCATCCATCTGGTCCAGCGCCTCCAGCGACAGCCGCAGCAGCGCGGTGGCGAGATTCGCGAGATGCCGCGCATCGCTCGAGGTGCCCCGCCCCGGCCGACCGCTCTGCTGCAGCACGGTGCGCGCGATCTTGCAGGCCTCGGCACCCGCGCGATCCAGTTCGGCGGCGATCTTCGCCAGCGCGATGATGGCGCGCAGGTCGCTCGCGACGGGATTGCGCAGGGCGATCAGCGTCAGCTGGTCATCGTAGATCCGCGTGCCGAGGCCGGTGAGGGTGTGTTCGCGGTCCACGACGAGCTGCGCATTGTGGACATCCCACTCGGAATAGGCACGCGATGCCGCCCGCACCTGATCGAGCGCCAGGCCGCCCATTTCGAGAACCCGGATGTGCAGGCCGGCGAGCTCGCCATCGAACGACTTGCTGATATGACCTTCGAGCATGTCCGGGCTCGCGACGGCGCCTGCGGTTGGAGGGGTCAGCCGAAGCGGCCGGTGATGTAGTCTTCGGTGAGCCTGTGACGCGGGTTGGTGAAGATCCGGTCCGTCTCGCCCACCTCGACCAGCGAACCCAGGTGGAAGTACGCCGTGCGCTGCGAGACGCGGGCCGCCTGCTGCATCGAGTGGGTGACGATGGCGATCGCGAAGGATTCCCGCAGCTCATCGATCAGGTCCTCGATGCGCGCGGTCGCGATCGGATCGAGCGCCGAGCACGGCTCATCCATGAGGATGACATGGGGCTTCACGGCGATCGTACGGGCGATGCACAGCCGCTGCTGCTGGCCGCCGGACAGGCCGGTACCGGATTGCGTCAGGCGGTCCTTCACCTCATCCCATAACCCGGCGCGCTGCAGGCTCGTGCACACCAGTTCATCCAGATCGGCACGACTGCGGGCGAGGCCATGCAGCCGGGGGCCGAAGGCCACGTTGTCATAGATGGATTTCGGGAACGGATTCGGTTTCTGGAACACCATGCCGACGCGGGCCCGCAGCTGCACGACATCGCGCCCCGGGTCGTGGATGTCCTCGCCGTCGAGCAGGATCTGGCCGGTGACGCGTGCTCCGGAGATGGTGTCGTTCATCCGGTTCAGGCAACGCAGAAAGGTCGACTTGCCGCAGCCGGACGGACCGATCATGGCGAGCACCTGCCGTTTGCCGACGTCGAGGCTCACGCCCCGGATGGCATGCTTGGCGCCGTAGTGCACGTTGACATCGCGGCAGGAGAACACCGGATCGACCACGGTCACCGTGCCGACGGTCGGGCCGATGACGGCGCCATCGAGGCGGTTGGCGGCCGGTCCCCGCGCCGCGGGGCGCAGGTTCAAGGGGGCATCGGGCGGCCGTTCCTCGCCGGCGGCGGCGATGACGGCCGGCGCCGGACCCGGGGCCGTGACGGTCGATGTGGATTCATTCATGAGTGTACTTCCGCTTAACCGAACCGGCCGGTGACGTAATCATCGGTACGACGATCCCTGGGGGCCGTGAAGATCTGCTCGGCCGGTCCGACTTCCACCAGATCCCCGAGGTACATGAAGGCCGTGGTGTTCGACACCCGTGCGGCCTGCTGCAGGTTGTGCGTGACGATGGCGATGCAATACTTCTCGCGCAGCGACTGCAGTGTTTCCTCGATGCGCAGCGTGGAGATCGGATCGAGCGCGGCGGTCGGCTCATCGAACAGAATGACCTCGGGCCGCACCGCGATCGTGCGCGCGATGCACAGCCGCTGCTGCTGGCCGCCGGAGAGGCCACGGCCATCCTCGTGCAGCTTGTCCTTCACCTCGTCCCACATCGCGGCGTCCCGCAGCGCTCCCTCGACCCGCTCGGCCAGGTCGCGGCGCGAAATGCGCTGCGCCAGGCGGATGCCGAAGGCCACATTGTCGAAAATCGACATCGGGAAAGGCGTCGGCTTCTGGAACACCATGCCCACCCGGAAGCGCAGGTTCGCCACGTCCACGTTCGGTTCGAGGATATTGCTGCCATCCAGCAGCACTTCACCCTCGGCGCGATGGCCCGGATACAGCGCATACATCCGGTTCAGCACCCGCAGGAGCGTGGATTTGCCGCATCCGGAAGGACCGATGAAGGCGGTGATGCTGCGGTCCGCCAGGTCCAGGTTGATGCCCTTCAGGGCATGCGAGCTGCCGTAATAGAAATGCAGGTTGCGTACCGAGATCTTCGGCGCCGCGGCGCCGGCCGGGGGCGCGGCGGCAACCGGCGCCCGCGCGCCGGCGACTGCCACGGGCTCGACGGTCCCGCTCGCGTTCATGAGCGCCTCGCCGGCTGCAGGGCCGAGACCACGATGCGTGCAAAGATGCTCAACGCGAGGATGGTCAGGGTGATGAGCAGCGCGCCCGACCAGGCCAGCTGCTGCCACTGTGGATAGGGGCTCTGCGCGAACTGGTAGATGACCACCGGCAGGTTCGCCATCGGGGCGTTCAGGTCGCGGCTCCAGAACTGGTTGTTCAGCGCGGTGAACAGCAGCGGCGCGGTCTCGCCGCTCACGCGGGCGATGGCCAGCAGCAGGCCCGTGAGGATGCCGCTGCGCGCGGCCGGGTAGATGACGCTGAGCGTCGTGCGCCAGGGATAGGCACCGAGGGCGGTGGAGGCATCCTTCATGCCCTGCGGCACCAGTCGCAGCATGTCCTCGGTGGTGCGCACCGTCACCGGGATGGCGATCACGGCGAGCGCCATGGCGCCCGCGATGGCCGAGAAATGGCCCATCGGCACCACGAGGATCTGGTACACGAACAGCCCGACGATGATCGACGGCGCGCTCAGCAGCACGTCGTTCACGAAGCGGATGACCGAGGCCAGGCGCGAATTGCCGCCGTATTCGGCGAGCCAGGTGCCCGCCAGCACTCCCAGCGGCGCGCCGACCGCGATGCCGATCACGGTCATGACGGCGCTGCCGAAGACGGCGTTCAGCAGGCCGCCGGCGGACCCCGGAGGCGGCGTCATCTGGGTGAACAGGCTGAGAGACATCCCGGAGAGCCCGTTCTTCAACAACGTCCACAGGATCGCGCCGAGGAACATCAATCCCACGCCGGTCGCCGCGAGCGACAGGGTGAGCGCCACGACATTCGTGACCTTGCGCGTGAAGCGGCGACTCATACGGATCCCAGCGCCCTGCGATCCAGGCGCATCAGCATCAGCCGCGCGGCGCTGATGACCACGAAGGTGATCAGGAACAGCAGCACGCCCAGGGCGATCAGCGAGGAGGTGTACAGGTCCCCGACCGCCTCCGTGAATTCGTTCGCGATGGAGGCCGAAATCGTGGTGCCGGGGGCCAGCAGCGAGGTGCTGACGCGGTGGGCGTTGCCGATCACGAACGTGACCGCCATGGTTTCGCCCAGCGCGCGCCCGAGGCCGAGCATGATGCCGCCGACGACGCCGGTGCGCGAATACGGCAACACCACCTGCCAGATGACCTCCCAGGTCGTGGCGCCGAGGCCGTAGGCGGACTCGCGCAGCACGTCCGGCACGGTTTCGAACACATCGCGCATCACCGAGGCGATGAAGGGCAGGACCATGATGGCGAGCACCAGGGAGGCCGTGAGGATGCCGATGCCGAACGGAGGTCCCTGGAACAGCGCTCCGACGAGCGGCAG
This sequence comes from Steroidobacteraceae bacterium, assembly GCA_035506335.1. Lineage (GTDB taxonomy): Bacteria > Pseudomonadota > Gammaproteobacteria > Steroidobacterales > Steroidobacteraceae > DAIDKA01. The sequence continues at coordinate 20,983 of DATJPN010000165.1, forward strand.
GGGTCCGAGATGGTCGATCAGCCACGGCTGCACGTGTCGCTGCAGGATCGGCGCGAACACGAACATGCCCCAGATGCCGAAGATGATGCTCGGCACGGCGGCCAGCAGTTCCACGGCCACGCCCACCGGCCGCTTCAGCCATGCGGGACACAGCTCCGTCAGGAAGATCGAGATGCCGAAACTCAAGGGTACGGCCACGGCCATCGCGATGACCGAGGTGACGAGGGTGCCGTAGATCGCCGCGAGGGCGCCGAACTTTTCGGTCACCGGATTCCAGATCTCGCGGGTCAGGAACTGAAGCTTGAAGTGCGCGAGCGCCGGCCAGGCACCCTTGATCAATGCGATCGTGACCCCGCCGAGCAAGGCGAGCACCAGCACGGCGGCGATCAGGGTCGCGCCTCGGAAAACCCGCTCTCCAAAACGCTGGCGGGTCGCCTGGCGCGATTCGATGACGAACGCAGTGGCCTGGTTCATGTCCTAATCCGAGCAGCCCGGCGTACGGCGCCGGGCTGCCATGAGGCCCGTGATCACTTCCAGACGGGTGCGCCGTTGGCGGTGATCGAAGCCTTCCAGGTGGCCTGCACCTGCTTGATCAGCGCGGCCGGCAGCGGCACGTAATCAAGGTCAGCGGCCATCTGCGTGCCGTTCTTGTACGCCCAGGCGAAGAACTTCAGCGCCTCCCCGGTGGCCGCCGGATCCGGGGGGTTGCCATAGACAAGGATAAAGCTCGCACCGGTGATCGGCCAGCTGTTGATCCCGGCCTGGTCCGTCAGGACCAGGTAGTAGCCATCGGCGTGAGCCCAGTCCCCGTTCGCGGCCGCGGCCTGGAACGAGGTCGCGCTTGGTGCCACGGCGTGGTGCGCCTGGTTGATCAGCAGCACGCTGGCCATCTTGTTCTGCTTGGCGTAGGCGTACTCCACGTAGCCGATGGCGCCGTCGGTCTGCGTGGTCTGGTTGGCCAGGCCCTCATTGCCCTTGGCACCGATGCCGACCGGCCACTGCACCGAGGTCGCGGCACCGATATTGTCCTTGAATTTGGGGCTTTGCTTGGACAGATAGTCCGTGAACAGGAAATTGGTGCCCGAACCATCCGAGCGGTACACCGGCGCGATCGCCGTGGCCGGCAGGGTGAGCTTGGGGTTCAGCTTCCTGATCGCGGGGTCATTCCAGGTCTTGATGTCACCGAGGTAGATGGCCGCGATCGTGGCGCCGTCCAGGACCATCTGCCCCGGGCCGATGCCCTTGACGTTCACGACCGGCACGACGCCGCCGATGATCATCGGAAACTGCACGAGGCCCGAGGCCTTGAGCTCTTCGGGCTTCAGGGGCATGTCGGAGGCGCCGAAGGTCACGGTCTTGGCCTTGATCTGCTTGATGCCGCCACCGGAGCCGATGGACTGGTAATTCAGGCCGGTGCCGGTCACCGCCTTGTAGGCATCGGCCCATTTCGAGTAGATGGGGTATGGGAAGGTGGCACCCGCACCGGAGATATCGGCTGCATGCACCAGCCCGGTGAGCGCGATGGCAGCCGCAGCCACCACGACGCGTTGTACACTTGCAAGGCTCATTGCTCTGCTCCTGAAAAAACTACGTGAAAATTCGCAAATCCGACCGAATCGAGTGCCTTCCGGATCGATGGAATTCAGGGTGCCCGGCATGACCCCGGGGCCGTACTCCCATCCACGCTATTACATGACAGAATTATGACGATCACGTGACGCTGATCCCGCCGCGCGCCGACCCTCAGGACGGCGACACTTACCCTGGCCTTACGCCGGTTGCCCCATTGTGGGTGCGGATCGATGTCATGCGTATGACAAACCCCTTGAAAACCTAGAGTTATTGCGCCGCAACCCCATGTCGCGAACACTTGACCTGACCATGGACCTGATGGGCCGCGCCTCGGTCACGCCCGCCGACGAGGGCTGCCAGGCCGTCATGATCTCGCACCTCGCCGCCCTGGGCTTCCAGGTGGAGAAGCTCACCTACGGCAGCGTCGAGAACTTCTGGGCACGCCGCGGAGCGTCCGGTCCGGTTTTGTGCTTTGCGGGACACACTGATGTGGTGCCCACCGGGCCGCTCGAGGAGTGGCGCACCCGCCCCTTCGAGCCGACGCTTCGCGACGGGGTGCTCTATGGACGGGGCGCGGCGGACATGAAGAGTGGCCTCGCCGCCATGGTCACCGCCACGGAGCAGTTCGTGACGGCGCATCCCGACCATCGCGGCAGCATTGCCTTCCTGATCACCAGCGACGAGGAGGGTCCGAGCGTCGATGGCACCAAGCGTGTCGTCGAAACGCTGCTCGCGCGGGGTGAGCGCATCGATTGGTGCATCGTCGGGGAGCCCTCCAGCGAATCGACCCTGGGCGACACCATCAAGATCGGCCGGCGCGGCTCCCTGTCCGGAAGACTCACCGTCCATGGCGTCCAGGGCCATATTGCCTACCCGCACCTGGCCCGAAATCCGATCCACACGCTGGCGCCGGCCCTGGCCGAGCTCACCAGCCGGGAGTGGGACCAGGGCAACGAGCACTTCCAGCCGACCACCTTCCAGGTCTCGAACCTGAATGCCGGCACCGGCGCCCCGAATGTCATCCCGGGCGAGCTGAAGGCCCGCTTCAACCTGCGCTATTCACCGGTACAGACCCTGGAGCGCCTCAAGCAGACGGTCGAGGAGATCCTGCGCCGCCACAAGGTCGACTACACCCTGGAGTGGTACGTGTCGGGGGAGCCCTTCTACACCCCGCAGGGCGCCCTGTCACAGGCCGTGTGCGAGGCCGTGACCGCGATCGCCGGCAAGCCCCCCAGGCTCTCCACCGGCGGCGGCACGTCCGACGGCCGGTTCATCGCCGCCCTCGGCGCGCAGATCGTGGAACTGGGCGTCATCAATGCCAGCATCCACAAGGTCAACGAACAGGTCATCGCGGCCGATATCGACGGCCTGCACCGGATGTATGCGGGTGTCCTCGAACGCCTGCTGCTCTAGGTGAAGCGCAGCGCCGGGGGCCGGCGCGGAACATTCGCGATGACGCCGACGCCGCCGAGGACCAGGGCGCAAAACAGCACCCAGGCCGGCATGCTCAGGCCGAGGAAGGTCCAGTTGATGACCGCGCACTCCCCGCCGGCGTGCAGCACCTTCACGACGACCTGCCAGACGTTGAACATCTGCATCAGGACATTGAGCGGCGCACCGCAGGCCGGAATGCTGCCCGGCGGCTGACTCTGGATATAGACGTGCTTGGCCGCGATCCCGATCGTCGCGAGCGCCGCGAGCGCGATCAGGCCCACATACGCCCAGGCCCAGCCGCGCCGCTTCGGGTCATGGATCCCGGCCGCGAGGAACACGATCCCCAGGGCCACCACCGTGATGCGCTGGAAGATGCACAGCGGGCACGGTTCGAGGTTGTCGGCATACTGGGTGTACATCGCGAATGCGAACATCCCCAGGCACGCCGCGGCCCCTGCGAAATTGATCAGCCTGCGTTCGAGCATGGCGGGATGATACTAAAGCACGCGCCGCAGGCGATACGGGAGCGGTCAGCCGGCGTTCGGGCCGCCCGTGCTGCCATTGGCCGGTGCCACGTACTGACCCTCCGGGTGAGCCTCCTGGGCGGCCTTCTCGCCGCGCAGCTCGCGCTCCACGTCGGCGAGGTTCGTATGCCGGACATCGCGTCCGTGCACCATGTAGATCACGTACTCGCCGATGTTCTTGGCGTGATCGCCGATGCGTTCGAGAGATCGGACCACCCACATCACATCCAGGTGGCGACGGATCGTACGGGGATCCTCGAGCATGAAGGTGATGGTCTGGCGCTGGATGGACTCGTACTCCTCGTCCACGGCGATATCCTGCCGGGCCACCTGCAGTCCGGCCTCCGCGTCCATGCGCGCGAAGGAATCCAGGGCACTGTGCACCATATCCTGTACCAGGCGGCCGAGATGCTTGATCTCGCGGTACTTGTCCGCCGGGCGCTCCATCGTGGCCAGCCGTGAGGCGATGTAGCCGATCTTCTCGCCCTCATCGCCGATGCGTTCCAGGTCGGTGATGGTCTTGATGATGGCGACGATGACCCGCAGGTCGCCGGCCGCCGGAGCGCGGGTGGCGAGAATGCGGCTGCATTCCTCGTCGATGGATACCTCCATGCTGTTGACCTTGAAGTCATCCATGGCCACCGCTTCCCCGAGGGAGCTGTCACCCTCGACCAGCGCGGAGATCGCCTTCTGCAGCTGCTGCTCGACGAATCCTCCCATCGCCAGCACCCGGTTGCGGACGCGCTCGAGATCCTCGTTGAAGCGGCGGGATATGTGGTGCGAAAGGTCGGCGGTTTCCATCAGCTTGAGATCCTCAGTGAGCGCCGAAGCGGATGCGGTGCGTGCCAGGCGGATCATAGCCGAATGGACGGCGGTGGCCAGTTAACTTCAACCCGCGCCACGCCCGGGCCGGCGTCGGCGGCGCGGGCCGCCTCAGGCGGCGTCGGCGAGCAGCGTCGCCAGGCTCACGCTGCCCACGGCCCCATGGGGCCAGCGCAGCAGCTGCATCTCCCCGGCGCGGGTTTCCACCAGCGCCGAGCACGACTCGACCCAGTCACCGGTGTTGGCGTAGAAGGTGCCTTCGATCCGGCACAGGTTGGCGCGGTGGATGTGGCCGCAGATCACGCCATCGTACCCCTGGTGCCGCGCCTGCGCGGCCGCCACGGACTCGAACCGGCGGATGAAGCGGGCGCTGGCGGCCACGGACATCTTCAGCTTCTCCGTCTGCGGCCTGTAGGGCAGGCCGAGCAGTCGCCGGGCGTCGTTCACCCGGTGGTTGTAGAGCAGCGTGCCCTCGTAGAGCCGGTCACCGATCCAGTACAGCCAGGCCGGGCAATCGACCTCCTCGTCGAACTGGTCGCCGTGCAGCACCAGGTAGCGCTCCCCGCGGCTGGTCCGATAGACCCACTCCCGATGGACTTCGATCTGCCCCTGCAGCATCTCGACGAAGACCGACACCGAGGCGTCATGATTGCCCGGCAGGTACACCAGGCGGACGCCGGCCCGGCGGCGCGCCAGCAGCGCACGCAGCACCTGGGTGTGCTCGTCGGTCCAGAAGAAGCGCCGCGCGAGGCTCAGCGCATCGACGATGTCACCGCCGAGAACGATGGTCTGCGCCTCGACCCCCCGCAGGAAGGCGAGCAGCTCCCGGGTTCGCGCGCGTTTGAAGCCCAGATGGACATCCGAGAGGAACAGGGTGCGCACCTGGTGACGGTGCTCCTTCCCTTTGCTGCTCATATGACTCCGACGGCTGCCAACAGGTGAGCGGGAGCCTCGAAGATCGCCGTGTCCGTTGTATGACAGTGCCGCGAAGGTTTTCTGAATCGTCGGCGCGCGCAGCGTCAGGCCGTCGCGGAGCGGCCGGCTTCGACCTCGGCGGCGGTGCGTGCCATGCGCAGGCGCTGCGGTGGAAAGTGACAGGTGAAGGTGCTGCCGCGCCCCTGGATGCTCGCGATCTCGAGCGTCGCGCCGTGCCGCTGCAGGACGTGCTTGACGATCGCGAGTCCGAGTCCCGATCCACCGGTGTCGCGTGCACGGCCGGCATCGACGCGGTAGAAGCGCTCGGTGAGCCGCGGGATATGGTCGGGGTGGATGCCGATGCCGGTGTCGGTGACCCAGAAATGCCCGCCTTCCTCATCGACGCGCCAGCCGATCTCGATCGAGCCGGTGGCTGGGGTGTACTTGGCGGCGTTGTCGACGAGATTCGAAAAGGCCGAATGGATTTCGGATTCGTTGCCCGTGAGCATCGCATCGGAATCCATGCGCAGCCGCACCTCGCCCGGATGCTCGGGACGCGCCAGCACGTCCTTGCGCAGCATGGCCATGAGCGCCGTCACGTCCACCGGCGTCGTATCGACCGGCTCCTGCGCGGCCTCCAGTCTCGACAGCTCCAGCAGTTCGGTGATGATGGTGGTCATGCGGTCGGCCTGCCGCCGCATCTCGCCGATGGGGCCCTGCAGGTCGACGTCCAGCAGCGGATCCTGGCTCAAGGTCTCCAGGTAACCGGAAATCACCGTCAGTGGGGAGCGCAGCTCATGCGAGGCATTGGCCACGAAGTCCTTGCGCATGGCCTCCAGGCGCATCTGCCGCGAGACATCGCGCACCAGCAGCAGCAGCTGACCCTCCCCGTACGGGACCACCTGCAATGACAGGTACAGGTGCTCGCCCTTGCCCCCGCGCAGGACCACCGGGTTGCTGAACTGGCCGGAATTCAGGTAGCGCACGAACTCGGGCTGGCGCACCAGGTTGTCGATGCGTAGTCCCAGGTCCGCGGGCCTGCGCAGCGACAGCAGTTGCCCGGCCATACGGTTGAACCACACGATCTCGCGCAGGTCATTCAGAATCACCACGCCATCGGGCAATGCGGCGGTCGAACGCTGGATCTGGCGGAACAGCTGCACGAAGCGCTGCTTGTGGAAGCGCTTGCGCCGGTGCAGCCGCACGATCTGGGTGATGACCTCGCCCCAGGGGCCGCCGATATCCGGCGGCTCGGCGAAGCCGCGGTGGCGCACCCACCATTCCACGCGGAACAGGGTGATTAGCTCCCAGCACAGGTAGGCGCCGAACACGAGGGCGAGGCCCGCCCAGGGATTGCCCAGCGGCCAGCCCAGCAGCAATCCCACCGCGGCGGCTGCGAGCAGGCGCAGGAGGATGAACAGGCCGACTTGAAAGCCACTCGCCATACGCAGGCTGCACCCGTCAGAAGCCGTCAGGCGGTGCGGGCGGAGAACCGATACCCCGAGCCGCGTACCGTCTGGATGAACCGATCGTACCCGAATTCCTCCAGCGCCTTGCGCAGACGCCGGATATGCACGTCGATCGTGCGCTCCTCGACGTAGACATTGCCGCCCCAGATGCGGTCCAGGAGCTGGTCGCGGGTGTAGACCCGCTCCGGATGGGTCATGAAGAACTCGAGCATGCGGTACTCGGTGGGACCGAGCGGCACCGTCATGTCGCCAATCAGGACGCGATGGCTGGCCTGATCCAGAGCGAGGCCTTCGAAATCGATGCGCTCGCCCTCGCCGGCCGGGCCGGCACGGCGCAGCACGGCATTGATGCGGGCCAGCAGTTCCCGGGGCGAAAAGGGCTTGGTGACATAGTCGTCGGCCCCACCCTCGAGACCGGCCACCTTGTCACCTTCCTCGGATCGTGCCGTCAGCATGATGATGGGGACTTCGCGGGTTTCCCGATCGCGCTTCAGGGCCCGGGTGAGCTCGAGCCCGCTCATGTCCGGCAGCATCCAGTCCACCAGCACCAGGTCCGGCCTGCGGTCGGCCAGCAACGCCCGGGCCGCGCGGCAATCCTCCGCCTCGCGCACCTCGAAACCGGCGCGCTTGAGGCCAAAGGCGATCATCTCGCGAATCGGCCGCTCATCCTCGACGATCAGTACTTGTTTGGCTGGCATGGCGTTGAGTAGTGGCTGGCGCGGGTATTACAGAGACGGATCATTGCAGAATCATGACGTTGTGGATTTTGTGTCATTTGCGTGACGGCGTCGCGACATCATCCCGAAGGTACACCGGCTGCGCCTGTTCCGGGTCCAGGGCACGGCCAGCCAGCCATTCGGGTGCGGCGAGCCGCGCGATATCCCGGGCCCGGGGCAGCAGGTCGCCCTGAACCCCCGCCAGCTGCCCTGCCAGGCGCTGCTCGATCTGTGGCCAGACCCCGAAACCGCGCCCGGCGCCCTGCACCGGCCCCGGCAGCTCGGCCGGTACCTGAACCGTATCCGGCGAACCGACCCGCTCCTCGCCCGCCGGCGACGCGAGCCCGGCCGGCCCGCGCACGGCGCAGCCCCAGTACACCTCCTGCATGCGCGCGTCCTGACAGACCAGGACACTGGTGCTGCCCGGTGCGAGATCCAGCGCCTGCTGCGCCACCGCGAGCAGGTCCGACACCGGGACCACTTTGAGCCCCGCCCCGTAGGCGAGTCCCTGGGTCACACTGGCCGCGAGCCGCACGCCGGTGAAGGCTCCCGGGCCACGGCCGAAGGCGATGCAGTCGAGGTCATGCAGGCCCAGGCCCCCTTCGGCGAGCACCTCCCGCACCAGGCTCAGGATGTGCGCCGAATGACCCGGTCCGGGCGGCCGTTCGCGCACGAGCACCCGCGCCGGGGTGCCGGCGTCGTCCTGCAGCAGCAGCGCGACCGAACACGCCTCGGTGGCGGTATCGAGCGCGAGGATCCTCAAGACACCGCCCCGACCGCGCGCCGCGGCGCGTGACTGGCGAGAAAGGCCGCCACCTCCGGCGCGGATCGCGCGCGCCGCATGGGCGGCAATGCGGCGAGCAGCATCCGGCCATAGGGCCGGGTCCGCAGCCTCGGATCGGCGATCATCACCACGCCGTAATCCGACTCGCTGCGGATCAGGCGCCCGACGCCCTGGCGCAGCGTCAGTGCCGCCTCCTGAAGCTGGTAGTCCTTGAAGGGGTTGCCGCCCTGGCGCTGGATGTACTCCACGCGCGCCTTGACGATCGGATCCTCCGGAGACGCGAAGGGCAGCTTCTCGATGATGACCAGGCGCAGGGCCGCCCCCTTCACATCCACGCCCTCCCAGAAGCTGGCGGTGCCGAGCAGCACGGCGTCGCCGTCCTCGCGAAAGCCGCGAAGCAGCTGCTCGCGCGGCGCTTCGCCCTGAACGAACAACCGGTAGTGCCGGCCCGCGGCGGCCCACAATGCGCGCAGCCGCATGGCCGCCTCCGACAAGGCACGATGACTGGTGAACAGCATGAAGGCCCCGCCGCGTGCGGCATCGATGAGTGGCAGGCTCGCGCCGAGCATCGCGGCGATGAAGTCGGGAGAGGCCGGCTCCGGAAGCCCTTCGGGCAGCCACAGCAGACTCTGCCGTTCGAAATCGAAGGGGCTGGGGATACGCACCGTTTCGGCATCGCCGAGCCCGAGGCGGGACGTGAACACACCGAAGTCCTCCCCCACTGACAAAGTCGCGGAGGTGAAGATCCACGCGCCACGCCGCGCCCGCACCTGCGACTGGAATCGGCCGGCGACCTCGAACGGCAGCAGATGCAGCACGAAGCCGCGTGAACCGAGCTCCACGGATCGTGCGCCCTCGACTTCCTCGAGGGCCGCGATGCGCGTGAGCTGCTCGGCGACCTGCATGACGCGCCCGGTCAGGCCCTTCGCCGCATCGTCCTCGGGCGCAGCCTCCAGTTCACCCCCCAGCGCCGACATCGCATGGGCCAGATCCCGGGTGCGCCCGGCCAGTTCCGGCGGGCACTCCTCCCAGGCAATCCGTCCGGTGCGCACCGGCAATGCCGTCGTGATGCCGGCGAGACTCTCCTCGGCGGCGCTCAGCGCGAACTTCAGGCCCGATGGCGGTTGCAGGCTTTGCGCACGCACGGCCGTCAGCAGCTGGGTGAGCGCGCGTGCGCCGCAACTGGCGCCATAGAACTGCATGACGAGGTCGGGCAGCTGATGCGCCTCATCGATCACGACGGCATCCGCGTTGCCGAGTACATCACCGAAGCCGTCCTCCTTCAGCGTGAGGTCGGCCAGCAGCAGGTGATGGTTCACGATGACCACCTGCGCCTCCTGCGCCTCTCGCCGCGCCTTCACCAGGTGACAGCGGCCAAATTCCGGACAGCGCTGCCCGAGGCAGTTGTCGCGGGTGGAGGTGATCTGCGGCCACAGGGGATGCGAATCGGCGAAGTCCGGCACTTCGGCCAGATCGCCGCTCGTGGTGCGGGCCGCCCACGCGATGACCCGGTCGGCCAGGGATGCGGAAGCCTCGGCCAGCAGGCCGCCGCCCCGCAGCGCCTGGCCCCGCTGCGCCTCCCCGAGGCGGTGCAGACACAGGTAGTTGCCACGGCCCTTGAGCACCGCAACCGGCACCGGCAGCCCCAGGGCGCCGCTCACCAGGGGCAGATCCTTCTCGAACAGCTGGTCCTGCAGGGTCCGGGTACCGGTGGAGATCAGGACCCGCAGCCCTGACAACAGCACCGGAACGAGGTAGCCGAAGGTCTTGCCGGTGCCGGTGCCGGCCTCGATGACCAGCATCCCGTGCACGCGCAGCGCATCGGCCACCCGTTCGGCCATATGCAGCTGCTGGGCTCGTGGCACGAACCCTTTCAGGCTCCTCGAAAGGCTGCCGCCAGCTTCGAAAATTTCTTGTAAATCAAAATTTTGCAACAGATCTTCCGGCCCTGCATGACAGATCGGGCTCGCCGATGCTGCACTTGCGTGGCAAAAGTTGCATCATTGCCATGACGATACAGGCCATGGGCCCGGAAATCCGTCCGACAAATGACAACTCCAGCTCCGGACCCGCGCAAGGCATCCCTATAATTGAAAAGGTATATATTTCGCGCCTCGCCAGCCCGCTCCAATGCCCGTAGACGTAGTAAATCATAAGAAAATCAGGGCTCAGCGACGTTTTGAACAAGTGACTTATAAGGACTGAAACGCATGGCCACCGCCCCGCACGCGATCCTCCCGCTGTCGAAACTCTGCCCCGAAGTCACGAGCTGGGTGGAGTCGGTCCGCAACCTGACCCAGGCGGCCTCGGTACACTGGTGCGAGGGTTCCGAGAGCGAGATGCAGCAGCTGACGCGCGAGCTGCAGGCCCGTGGCGAACTGCTCGAACTGAATCAGAAGGAATTCCCGGGCTGCAACCTCGCCCGCTCGAACCCCTCCGATGTGGCGCGCGTCGAGCACCTGACCTTCGTGTGCACCCGCAACAAGGAGGATGCCGGCCCGAACAACAACTGGATCGCGCCCGCCGAAGCCCACGAAAAGATGCGCGGCCTGTTCAGCGGCTGCATGCGGGGTCGCACGCTCTACGTCGTGCCCTACTGCATGGGTCCGCTCGGTTCGCCGCTGTCGCGCTACGGTGTCGAAATCACCGACAGCGCCTATGTCGTGCTGAACATGCACATCATGACACGCATGGGTCGCCCGGCGCTCGAACTCATCTCCCGCACCGGCAAATTCGTCAAGGGACTGCACTCCACCGGGGACCTCGATCCGAACCGCCGCTTCATCATGCACTTTCCCGAAGAGCTGCTCATCGAGAGCTTCGGGTCAGGCTACGGCGGCAACGCGCTGCTCGGCAAGAAGTGCCACGCGCTGCGCATCGCCAGTTACCAGGCCCGCACCGAAGGCTGGCTCGCCGAGCACATGCTGATCGTCGGCCTGCAGAACCCGAAGGGAGAAACCCACTATATCGCGGCCGCCTTTCCGTCGGCCTGCGGCAAGACGAACCTCGCGATGCTGATCGCGCCGCATTCGATGCCCGGCTGGAAGGTGTTCACGGTGGGTGATGACATCGCCTGGCTGCATCCGGGCCCGGACGGCCGGCTGTGGGCCATCAACCCGGAGTCGGGCTACTTCGGCGTGGCTCCCGGGACCAACCGCGAAACCAACCGCAATGCCTACGACATGATCCGCCACGACACGCTGTTCACCAACGTGGCGCTGACCGCGGACAACCAGCCGTGGTGGGAAGGCCTGAAGGACGGCACGCCGGTCATCGACTGGCAGGGGCGTCCGTATGACAAGGCCAATGGGCCTGCCGCACATCCGAATTCACGCTTCACCGTTTCGGCACACAACAACCCCGGAAACTCGCCGCACACCGATGACCCGAAGGGCGTGCCCATCAGCGCCATCGTTTTCGGCGGCCGCCGCCGCACGCTCGCCCCGCTGGTGTACGAGGCCCGGGACTGGGCGCACGGCGTGCTCGTCGGCGCGTCGGTGGCTTCGGAAACCACCGCCGCCGCCACCGGCCAGGTCGGCATCGTGCGCCGCGACCCCATGGCCATGCAGCCGTTCTGCGGCTACAACTACGGCGACTACTGGCAGCACTGGCTCGACGTCGGCGCCAGACTCAAAAATCCGCCGAAGATCTTCCACGTGAACTGGTTCCGTCGCGACGCGCAGGGCAAGTTTCTCTGGCCCGGCTACGGTGACAACCTGCGGGTGCTCGCGTGGATGCTCGAGCGCATCGCCGGAACGGCCGGCGCCACCGACACGGCCATCGGCGCCCTGCCGCGTCCGCAGGACCTGAATCTCGCGGAGCTCGACATCGATCCGAAGGCCCTCGATGAACTGCTGCGCGTGGACCCCGCGCTGTGGCGCAATGAGGTCGTCGAGATCAGGCAGTATCTGGCGCAGTTCGGATCGCGCGTGCCGGCGTCGCTCACGCAGAACCTGGACCGGGTCGAAAGGGCGCTCGGCTGACTTCGGTCAGTCTTCTTCGCAGGCGAAACGGATCGTCTGCGGAGAATCCTGGTCGGGGAGCTTCCCCAGACCGATCATGCCCTTGCCCTTGAGCTGGACGCTGTCACGGCGCACGAAGGCCTCATCGCCGCCTTCGGAGCGCACGAAGGTGCCGTTGGTGCTCTGGTCGACGAGCATGAACTTGTGCCGGTTCAACTCGATGCGCGCGTGCAACCTCGAAATGAGGTTGCCCTTGACGATGATGTCGCTGTCTTCCGCCCGGCCGATCACCACCGACGGATGCCGCTCATCGAGCAGGATTTCCCGCTCCTGGAACTGCAGCCGCAGGCGCAGATGCGGCAACTTCGAATTGCTCATGCCGATGGCCGGAATCATGCTCGTCACGTCCTCCGTCTGCCAGAGCACCTCGTAGAGCACGACTTCATTGCCCTGTCCCTTGAGGGTGGCGACATCCACCTGACGAACCGCCGCACGCCACTGCGGCGTGAGGCGCTCGACCACCGCGGCCGTGGTCATGATCTGCATCGCCTTCGCCTGGCTCGTCATGCGATTGGCGGTATGCACCGTCGAGCCGAACACGTCCCGGTTCTCGAGGACCACCGGTCCGAAGTGGCAGCCGATGCGCAACGCGACCGGCTGACCCTCCACCTTCAGCTGCGAGTGGCGCGAAATCTGCTGTTGCATCTGGGCGGCGGCATTCAGCGCCTGGTCGGCGTCCGCGAAGGTCGCCATGATTTCATCGCCCATGGTCTTGATGACGGTGCCCTGGTGCTGCTCCGTCGCGGTTCGCATGACATCGATGCAGATGGCCACCATGTCCCGGGCCCGCAGATCACCCATCAGCTCGTAGAGCCGTGTGGAACCCACGACGTCAGCGAAAACTATGGCGAGCTCGATATCCTTTCCCATGCACCGGTTGATCGCGAAGCCGTGCCACAGCTGTCTTGACGCCGTAGCACCGATACGTCGGGATTATACGCAACTGAGGTCTGATCGCTACTTTGCCGCTTTGAGCTGACCGGGCGCCGCTGCGCGCAGCAACTCGGCGCCGGCGCCCGGATCGCGCGCGCCTTCGCTCAGCAGCCGGCGATACTCGCGGGCACCGGGCTCGGCGCTGTACAGCCCCAGCATATGGCGCGTGATGGCGGCCAGGCGCTCGCCTTTCGCGAGTTCCCGGTCGGCATAGGCGGCCATCCTGGCGAGCAGCGCCGCGCGATCGGGCAAGGCGCCCGCCGTGGCGCCACCGAGTGCGTGATGCAGCTGCGCCAGCAGCCACGGCCGATGATAGGCCTCGCGACCCAGCATCACCCCGTCGCACCAGGACAGCGCCTCGAGCACCTCGTCCACCTGCCGCAGTCCGCCGTTCAGGATGACCGGAAGCTGCGCGAACTGCGCCTTGAGCTCCCGTACCACGTCGTACCGCAGCGGCGGAACCTCGCGGTTCTCCTTCGGGGAAAGCCCGCCCAGCACCGCCTTGCGGGCGTGCACGATGACGGCCGCCGCACCGGCGCTTCGTACCGCGGTCACGAATTCCTGCAGCGACTGCATGTCCTGCGGCGTGAACCGGCCGATCGCCTCGCGCGCCGCCGTACCCTGTCCCGCGACGACACCGATGCGCATCTTCACAGTCACCGGAATGCTGACCGCCGCATCCATGGCGGCCACGCAATCGGCGACACGCGCGGGCTCGAGCATCAGGCAGGCCCCGAAGGCCCCGCTGTGGACCCGGTCGCTCGGACAGCCGCAGTTGAGATTGATCTCATCGTAGCCATGCTCGGCGCCGATGCGCGCGGCCCGCGCCAGATCCTCAGGCTCGCTGCCGCCCAACTGCAGCGCGAGCGGATGCTCCGCCGCATCGTAGGCCAGCAGCCGCTCGCGATTGCCGCGCAGGATCGCGGCCGCCGTGATCATCTCGGTATAGAGCAGGACCTCCGGGGAGAAGCCGCGCAGGAAGTAGCGGCAGTGCCGGTCGGTCCAGTCCATCATCGGAGCGAC
>DATJPN010000166.1:0-6590 GCA_035506335.1 Steroidobacteraceae bacterium
GAAACCCTGCAGCTCGAAGCTGTTGGTTTCGAAATTGCCGAAGCTCACGCTGGCGGCCGACAGCTGCTGTGCGATGAGCGGCGCACGCTGCCTGATCAGGCGACCGGCCGGGCGCTGGATGATCACATCGCCGACTGCGGCGAAGCTGAACTGCGGCGGCAGGGCGGCTGTGAGGCCACCGCCGGGAACGTCACACCCCGCCGTGGCGGTCGCTGAGGCAACGACCGCGCCCAAGGCCAGCCAGGCGATCCGCATTCTGCTGCAACCCATGCCGCCCTACTCGGTCGCGCGATGCGGTGTCGATGATCCAGCGGCGGGGGCGCCCGGCCACTGACTCCATAATGGGCGTGGCGACAGGCGCGGCCTGAGGATGTCTGCGAACCAGCCGCCGTATGCCGCCAGGATGAATGCGTTGAGGATGAGCTCACGCGGCCCCGTCCAAAGGGTCCGCGGGTCTGCCACGACGAAGACACTGAGATAGAAGATCGTGAACGTGACCGGCATTTCGAGCATTGCGGCTGCCGGCACGTACACGTCGAGAATCAGGCATACCCCGACGATCGACTCGATGGCCTTGATGACACCGAACAGGCCGACGGCCTCCATGTAATGCTGCAGTGGCCCGGCCAGCGGATGGACCATCTGCGCCTGCGGGTACAGGTGCAGAAAGTAGTTGGGACCGGAAAACAGCGCGTGCGCGCCGAGAAACCACCGCGCCCAGATCACGGCGAAGCGCATGCCGCGCCCCTTCCGGGCCGTCAGGCTGCTGCCGAGCCCGCGTTCGCGGTACCAGGCGATGATCACCGCAGCCGACGCCAGCAGTGTGAGGGCGACATCGACGGGCGTCACCAGGGCGTGCGACGCAAGCAACGATTGGATTGTCATTGCACTTCCTGCCTCCGACATCGACCAGGCGCTGGCCCGGACTGCGATGGCCAATGCCTGAGGTTTTTGCGCAACAACGATTGTATGCAGTGTTGACTGATTGTATGAGTATAGGCATATTGCCTCTACGAGTGAAGAGCCATGGCGTGGGTTGGGTGCGCCCCGTGATGGGCGCGGCTCCGGCCAGCCGAGACAACCGCCGTCAAGTATCAAGGGGGACTCATGAGAACTTCCGTGCGTACGTCGGTACGCCTGATCCTTGCTTCCTTACCGCTGGGCACCGCGATGCTGGTGCCGCCCTCGGTGGCGTGGAGCCAGTCGGCGCCGACCGGCCCTGCGCAGGGGTCAGCGGCCGCTGCGGCCTCCGGCGACGAGCTCGCCGAAGTCGTCGTGACGGGAACGCGAATTCGCGGTGTCGAGCAGGTCGGCTCCTCCAGCATCACGCTGAGCCCCGTGGACATCCAGAACACCGGCCTGTCGAGCACCGCGGATGTGCTGCAGCAGTATCCGCAGCTGCTCTCCCTGGGCGCGGGGCTGGGTGCCACCGGAGCCGGAACGGACGCGCAGGGTGAGACGCTGGACAACACCCTCGCGCGCGCCGTCAACATCCGTGGCGTCGGTCGCGAGGCCACCCTCAGCCTCGTTGATGGACACCGGATTCCGTATAGCAGTCCGGATATGGCGTTTTTCGACCCCGATGCCCTGCCGGTACAGATGTTGCAGCGCGTCGAAGTCGTCGCCGACGGTACCTCGCCGATCTACGGCGCCGATGCGGTGGCGGGCACGGTCAATTACATCCTCCGCAAGCCCTTCACCGGTGCCGAAACCTACGGCCAGTACGGAAGCGCCAGCGGCGAGAACCAGTGGCAGGCCACCCAGCTGTTCGGACTCTCGTGGGACCGTGACGCCAGTGGCTTCGTCGTGGCATACCAGCACACCCATCAGGGAGCACTCGCCGCCGATAACCGGCCGTACTACTCCGACAACTTCGTGCCCTTCGGCGGTCCCCCCTCTTCCGCCTACTCGACTCCGGGCAACGTGATCGTGAATGGCGTGAGCTATGCGATTCCGCACGGCCAGAACGGCACCGCCCTGACACTCGCCGAACTCGGCGCGGCCGGCTCGCTCAATACCCAGAACGCCTGGTATGACGCGCAGGCGCTGCCGGACCAGGTGCGCAACAGCTTCACGTTCAATGGCAACGAGAAGGTCAACGACGTCGTCAACATCTTTTCGGACGCCTATTACACCAAGCGCGAATTCACGATCCTCGCGCACCCGGCCAACGGGCAGTACTTCGTTCCGAACTCGAATCCCTTCAGTCCCTGCAACAACACCACCGGCGCGGCCGCCGCGCTGATTGCGGCCTGCGGAACCGGCGGGCTCACCGTGGACTACAGCTTCGCCAACAGCGTGTCGAACCTCAACTACGGCAGCCAGGAGACCTACTACGGCTTCGGCGGCGTGCAGATCAGCCTGCCGGCCCGGTGGGAGGTGACGCTGCAGGCCGGCAGCGGACATGATGAGGACTACACGAATGCGCCCAACAGTTCGGTGTCTGCCGCTCCGGGGACCCCGTTGGCCGCCGCGCTCGCATCGGCCAGTGCGGCAAGCGCCTACAACATGTTCTGCGACGGCACGGCCTATACCTGCAATCCGGTTGGCAGCACCAAGGGCTTCGGCTCGAACTTCTACACGCAGACCCTGTTCAACATGTCCGATTACGAAATCAACGCCGATGGGCCGGTGTTCGCGCTGCCGGGTGGCGATCTGCGGCTGGCGGTGGGCGGTGAGTACAATTCGCAGGCCGTCCGTGCGAACAACAGCTTCGGCATGGGCAACCTCGACACCCGCGACATCACCTCCGGGTTTTTCGAGGCCTACGTTCCGATCGTTGGCGCCGCCAATGCGATGCCGCTGATACGCAGCCTGCAGCTGGATCTCGCGGGCCGCATCGACAGCTTCCATGATTCCCTGGTGAGTCTCGGCAGCACCAAGAACCCGAAGATCGGCATCGACTGGACGCCGGTCGATGGCCTGAAGCTGCACGGCAGCTACGGATCCTCCTTCCGTGCACCCTCGATGCTGCAGGAGGACGTGACGGCACAGCATGGCTACATCGCCCTGCCCAGCTTCGGCGGCGTCACCGTCGCGTGCGCCGGCTGCAATTTCCCCGGCGCGCTGCTGCCGATCGATGTCGGCTATCACACGACCGAGGCCTCGACCGCGCACACCTGGTCCTTCGGCTTTGACTGGGCGCCGTCGCAGATTGCGGGGCTGACGGCCGCAGTCAACTGGTACCGCCTGCGCTATGAAAACGACGTTGACACGCCGCTGTCGGACATCGGCTACGTCAATGCCCTGAATTCGCAGCAGTTCAACTCGCTCTTTGTATACAATCCGACGTACTTCCCGGCGCTCGCGGCCAACAACCCGGCACCATTCGTCTACCCGAACTCCGTCAATGCCGCGACGTGCTCGGCCGTCATCGGCAAGCGGATCACGACCCAGGCATTGTTCAATTCGTATGTCGCGTGCCTGAACGCCCATGGAGACGTGGGGTTCCTCGGACCACCGCAGAGTGCGGCGAACATCATCGCGATCGCGGACGCCGAGCATATCAACAGCACCTCGATCAACACCAATGGCCTGGACATCTCCGTGAGCGAGGCGTGGTCGAACGCCTGGGGTAACTGGCGCGTCGGCCTCGTCGCCGAGGATGCGCTGAGCTACGATGTGTCGCTGCTTCCGGGGGCGCCCTCCAACTCGTATCTGAATGACCTCGGCTTCCCGCTGCGCTTCAAGGGGCGGGTGCAGATCGGCTGGCAACGCAATTTCGACCGCGACTCCCTCGCCGCCAACCTCTTCATCAACTACACGAACGGCTACAGTGTGCCCCTGGGCGACCTTCCGGCGGGCGTCGGCAGCCAGTATGGCAGCGTGAGCGCCTACACCACGGTGGATCTGTCCATCATCTACAACATGCACAGCTACCTGCCGCAGCTGATCCGCGATGGCGTCACGCTGAGCCTCAGCGTGCAGGATCTGCTGGATACGAAGCCGCCACTGGTGGTCAACGCCGCCTCGACCGGGAACGGGGTGCTGTACGACCCGTCCAACGCCAGCCCGCTGCAGCGACTCATTCAGCTGCAGATAGGCATGAAGTTCTGAGCCGTCGCGGCGAAGATTTGCGATTGCCCGCGCGCCGGCGCAAGCCGGCGCCCGCGTCCTCGCAGATCACCGGCCGCCGCGCGCTGATCGCGGATGCCGTGATCGAGTTGCTCGCTCAGGAGGGTGGGCGCGGACTCACTCATGGAAACATCGACCTGCTGCTTCGGCTCCCCAAGGGATCGACGTCGTTCTACTTTCGCCGGCGCGACGAACTGTTCGACGCCGGCATTCGCCGGCTGGTCCAGCATGACCTGGAGGATCTCAACAGCACGCTCGGTCCGCTCTTCCGGAAGTACCGCGGCCGGATCCCGCTGCCTGCCGTCGCCAGGGCGCACTATCGGCTGTGGCGACAGGGCAGCGGCCGGGAGATGCGCAAGCGGACGCTGGCGCGTTTCGAGTTCTTCCTGCACGCGGCTCGGGATCCGGTCTTTGCCAGGTTACACACCAAGGTTCGCAGCGCACTATTTGAATTTGGTGCCGTGATGTTTGCGCGCCTGGGTGCAAGGAACCCCCGGGTGGCAGCGCTCGAATTCGGCTATCTCGTCCGCGGCGATACGATGGCCCATCTGCCACTGCGACCCACGGGCGGATGGCACCGGATCACGCCAGCGTATTACGAGCAGTCGCTGCGGGAAGTCATCAGCAAGACCAACCGGCTGCCGCACGATACGCGTGCCTTCCCGAAGGCCGAGCGGGGCATCGCCTGATGCCGAAGCCGGCTCCGGCCCCGTCTACCGCAGATAGCCGACCTCACGGTAATAGCGCGCGGCCCCCGGGTGCAGCGGCACAGGCCCTGCCTTCCAGACCGTGTGGGGATTGTACGAGAACGGCCGGATGGACCACTTGAGCAGGTCCTGGCGCTCATCAATCTGCCTGGCAACGAGGTAGGCGAACGGCTCCGGAAGGTCGGCACGAGCAAATATGGCATGCCCCGATCGACCGACGGTTGCGATGGGACGATCGACGCCGCGCAGGTAGCCGACCGGCACGTTGACGAGGTCGCCATCGAGCTCGCGCGCGATGCGCGCCAGCAGATCCGGTGCCACCGGCAGGAAGCGCAGCCGGAAGCGCGTGGTCATTTCGTACCAGACGTCCGATTCGCGGTTATTGGCCAGGCTGCCCAGTCCGCTCACGATCACGTCGAAGTCGCCGGCCTTGACCTGCGCCATCGGGTTCGCGAAGGCTCCGCCGCGTGCCTCGACCTCGGGGCGCGTCAGGTGATACCGCTCGAGTACCGGATGCACCCACGGATCATCCTCGCTCATGACCTTCAGGCCCCGGCGTCCGGCCAGCTGTTCCAGTCCGGTGATGCCCGAGTCCGCCTTGACCGCGACCAGCAGGTAGTTCGGATCCTCGATCCGCGCAAGGAGTCGCAGCTGATGCTGTGGCCCGTCCTTCGCGTACTGGTGCGTGCCCTGGTAGAGCCATTCCAGGAAGTGTACTTCCGTGATGCCGAAGTCCACCGGACCGTGCGGCGGCGGCGGATCACCCAGCTCGATGTTGTGGGCAGTCAGCGGTGGCGGCATGCGCGCGTATGCAACATAGCGGGGACTGTCGTCAAGATTGCAGTTGTAGCAGATCTGCACCTGGTATCCCGCGGGCTTGAGGGCCGCGGCAACGATCTCGGCGAGCGGTCCCCAGACGCATGTCGGGCAGGCGGCGGCGATCACCGGTCGATGCGCCGCGACCCCCGTGTCGGGCGGCTCGGCCCGCGCGCCCTGCCCGGATGCCACAGCCAGCGCACAGGCGAGCAGGCGCAGGCGCCAGATGCGACTCACGCCCATGGGTTCACCGTGACGTGTATCGCGCCCGCGGCTCCGCGGCCCGCCGTCGCCCGGATCGCGGCATCCACCTCTGCAAGGCCGAAGGAATGCGAACACAGTGCCGCCAGCCGCGACTGCTGTGCGTACAGGTAGTCCAGTGCCATCTGTACTGCTTTGTAGCTGTGTCCGCGCGGCGCCCGCACGGTGAGGTACAGTTTCTTCACATCCCCGATGCCCACCTTCTGGGCAAGGCCGTTGAGATTGAGGTGCGCTCCCTTGGCCGCAAGCGCGACGGAGTCCGCGGCAACCTGACCGGTCGGATCTCCGGTGGTGTCGACGACCACGTCGACACCACGACCGCCCGTCAGGCTGCGGATGCGGTCCTTCAAGTCATCCTGCTCGGCGTCGATCACGATGTCGGCCCCCAGCTGCAGTGCCAGGTCGAGCCGGCTGCGATCGCGCGTGTGACCGACCAGTACGACCTGGATCGCCCCGGCGGCCTTCGCCGCGAACACGCAGCCGAGGCCCTGTTGCCCGGGGCCGAACACCAGCACGGTCTTGCCTGGGCCGGCGCCCCCATCGAGCACGGCCCACTGGAAGCCGTTGCCGAGGGGGATCGCGAGTGTCGCGAGCTCCGCGGGCAGATCCGGCGGCAGGCGGTGCACGACGGAATTGAACGGCAGATACAGGTATTCGGCGAAGCCACCCCACAGGTGCGGCGGCACCCAGCAGTCCGACATCCCGAAGCGCAGAGTGCGGAATCGGTCCTTC
>DATJPN010000167.1:0-13391 GCA_035506335.1 Steroidobacteraceae bacterium
ATGAGAGCCAGGCCGCCGCCGCGGTCGGACAGATCCGGCTGGCCCACGCGTACAAGGAGTTGCTGGGCGAGCACGGCGTCACGGTGGCGCAGGTGTTGCTGACCCTGGAGGACAGCGAGCAGCGCCAGCGCTACCTCAATGCCCGGGCGACCCTGGAGTCCCTGCTGGCCCTGGGTGCGCTGCCGGTCATCAACGAAAACGATACGGTGGCCACGGCCGAGATCCGCTACGGCGACAACGACCGGCTGGCCGCGCGCGTCGCGCAGATGTCCGGCGCCGACTGCCTGATCCTGCTCTCGGACGTGGAAGGGCTGTTCAGCGCCGACCCGAACCGCCATCCGGACGCCCGGTTCATCGCCCGGGTCACGGCGGTGACGCCGGAGATCGAGGCCATGGCGGGCCGTTCGGCTTCGGAAGTGGGTTCGGGGGGCATGACCACGAAGATCATGGCCGCCAGGATTGCCGTCGCAGCCGGCTGCCACATGTGCATCGCCGCGGGACACCCGTCACACCCGGTGCGGCGTCTGGAGGAGGGTGGCCGCTGCACCTGGTTCGTACCCACCGAGACGCCCGTCGCGGCGCGCAAGCAGTGGATCGCCGGCACGCTGCATCCCGCCGGTGCCCTGGAGATCGACGCCGGGGCCCTGAAGGCGCTCTACGCCGGCAAGAGCCTGCTGGCGGCCGGCGTCGTGCGGCTGTCCGGAAGCTTTGGCCAGGGCGATACGGTGAGCATACTGGCGCCCGATGGCGTCGAGGTCGCGCGCGGCATCAGCGCCTACGCCGAGGCCGATGTGGCCCGCATCATGGGCCGCCGATCCGCGGAGATCGAGGGCATCCTCGGCTATCGCAGCGGGGATGCCCTCGTGCACCGTGACGACCTGGTCATCCTGCGCAAGGACTGGCAGCCGCAGCCCGCCCAGGAGGCCTCATGAGCAGCGAACTGACCGACGTCATGCGTCAGATCGGGCAGGCGGCGCTCGCGGCCTCGGACGTGCTCGGTTTCGCCGGCACCGAGGCGAAGAACCGCGCGCTGCAGGAGGCGGCGGCGGCCATACGGGCCCACAAGGCCGACATCCTCGGCGCCAATGCCCGGGATCTGGCGCAGGCGCGCGAGCGTCGGCTTTCCGCCGCGTTGCTCGATCGCCTGGAGCTCAATGACCGGCGCGTCGAGTCCATGGCCCAGGGCCTCACGGACATCATCGCGCTGGATGATCCCGTCGGCACGGTGGCGGCGCACTGGACCCGCCCGAACGGGCTGGAAATCTCGCGGGTGCGCGTACCCCTGGGTGTCATCGGCATCATCTACGAGAGCCGCCCGAATGTGACCGCCGACGCGGGTGCGTTGTGCCTGAAGTCGGGCAACGCGGTGATCCTGCGCGGTGGGTCGGAGAGCGAGCGCTCCAACCGCGCCATTCACGCCTGCCTCGTCGCGGGGCTCGTGGCCGCGGGTCTGCCCGGGACCTGCATCCAGCTGGTGCCCACCACCGACCGCGCCGCGGTCGGTCTGATGCTCTCCGGAATGACCGAATTCATCGATGTCATCGTGCCCCGCGGCGGCAAGAGCCTCGTGGCGCGGGTTCAGCAGGAGGCACGCGTGCCGGTGATCGGTCACCTCGAAGGCAACTGCCATGTGTATGTCGACCGGGATGCGGACCTGGCCATGGCGCGCGCCATCGTGCTCAATGCGAAACTGCGGCGCACCGGCATCTGCGGCGCCGCAGAGACCCTGCTCGTGGACCGGGCCTGCGTCGCTACCCACCTCGGTCCGCTCGTCAAGGATCTGCTCGAGGCCGACTGCGAGGTGCGCGGTGATGCGACCGTGCAGCAGGTGGATGTGCGCGTTCGCGCCGCAACCGAAGAGGACTGGTACACGGAGTACCTGGATTCGATCATCGCCGCGCGGGTCGTGGATGGCGTGGACGAGGCCATCGCCCATATCGCCCGCTACGGCTCGGCGCACACCGAGTCCATCGTGACGGCCAACGCCGCCACCGCCGCGCGCTTCCTGCAGAGGGTGGACAGCGCCATCGTGCTGCACAACGCCTCGACCCAGTTCGCCGATGGCGGTGAGTTCGGCATGGGCGCCGAGATCGGCATCTCCACCGACCGCTTCCACGCCCGCGGCCCGGTGGGCGTGGAGCAGCTGACGAGCTACAAGTACGTGGTGCGCGGCAGCGGCCAGGTCCGGCCCTAGCCCGCGCCGGCAGGGCGCTCTCAGGCCGGCTGTTGACGCGCCAGCAGGGCGCTCACGCCGCCTTCCAGCGAAGCGACGGCTTCGAAGCCACGGGCGTGAAGGGCCTGCGCCGCCGCGAGGCTCCGGCGGCCCGTGGCGCACACCAGCAGGTAGCGCTCTTCCCGGGACAACGCGCCGTCCGGGCGCAGCAGCTGCTGCATCGGCAGCCGGCGCACGCCGGCGCCGGGCGCGGGCTCCTCGGCGACCTCAGCCGGTTCGCGGATGTCGATGATCGTGTAGCCGGCGGCCTGCGCGTCGGCCAGCGACTCGAAGCGCCGCTGCAGCGCGGCATCCGGCGGGGGCGGTGCGGGAATCCGCACACAGGGACCGGCCGCGCAGGCGCTGGCGCGCCGTGCCTTCATGCGCGAGACCTGCAGGGTCACGAGGTCCAGCACCAGCAGCTCGTCGCCGAGTTGCCCGGGCAGGCCAAGCAGCATCTTCAGCGCCTCGAGCGCCTGCAGGCTGCCGAACACCCCCGGCACCGGTCCGAGCACGCCGGCCTCGGCGCAGTTGCCGACCAGACCATCCATGGTGGCCTCGGGCCAGATGCAGCGCAGGCAGGCGCCGTGCCGGTCCGGCCGGATGACCTGCAGCTGGCCTTCGTACTGGTAGATGCTCGACAGGATCGCGGGTTTGCGCGCGCTCACGCACGCGTCATTGATCAGGAACTTGGTGGCGAAGTTGTCGGAGCAATCGATGACCAGGTCCCAGGGGCCGATCAGGTTCGCCGCATTCGCGGCGGTCAGGCGCAAGCCGTAGGTCTGCACGTCCACGTCGGGATTGAGGGCGCGCAGCCGCTGCGCCGCGAGCTGCGCCTTGGGCTGCCCGATCGAGGCGAAATCGTAGAGCGGCTGCCGATGCAGGTTCGAGGCCTCCAGGCGGTCGCCATCGACGATGCCGATACGCCCGATGCCGGCGCCCGCGAGGTAACTGAGCACGGGAACGCCGAGTCCACCGGCCCCCACGACCAGAACCCGGGCGGCACGCAACTTCTCCTGCCCGGCAACGCCCACTTCCTTCAGCGTTTCCTGCCGCGAGTAGTCGGCGGCCGAGCGCGCGGCCGGTGCGCGGTGCGAATGACCGTGATCGTGATCGTGATCGTGATCGTGATCGTGATCGTGATCGTGATCGTGATGGTGGTCGTGCGCGACGGCTGCGCAGCGCTCGCAGTTCACCCAGCCGGAGTCCCCGTCGACGTAGTATTCCTTCTTCCAGATCGGGACGCGGTGCTTGACCTCGTCGATGATGTAGCGGCACGCGAGGAAGGCTTCCTGCCGGTGGCGCGCGCTCACCGCGACCCAGACGGCCAGCTCGCCGAGCTCGAGGTCACCGACACGGTGCACGCACACGGCGTGTTCGACGCCGAAGCGTTCCACGGCCTCGGCGATGATGCGCTCGCCTTCCTTGATCGCGAGCTGCTCGAAGGTCTCGTACTCCAGGTGCCGGACCTGGCGGCCCTCGTTGTGATCGCGCACCCAGCCCTCGAAGGAGGCATAGCCGCCGCAGGCCGGATCGACGACCTGCAGCCTTCCGGCCTCGGTGTCGATGCGGGAGCTCGCGAAGGTGAAGGATCTCATGCCGGATATCACCCTGGCGTCAGCCGCCGGCCACCGGCGGGATGAACACCACGGCATCGCCCTCGGCCAGCGGCTGGGACCAGTCGCTGAACTCCGCGTTGACGGCCACGCGCAGGCTTTCCGCACCCAGCGAGAATGGATGCCGGCGCTGCAGCTCGGCATACAGGTCGCGCGGCGTGCGCGCGGCGGTGGCCACGGTCTCCTCGCTGCGACCGGCCTGCTCGCGCAGGATGGCGTAGTAGCGGACATTGATCTGCATGGCGGCCTGTCCTTGCGGCCCCGGGAGGTTGCCGCGGGCGGCACCGTACTCCTCGGGCGTGTTGATGTTGTCCAGTGCGCGCGGATCGGGCTGATCCAGCAACAGCGCATCGGAGCGGATCAGGAACTTGCGCGGACAATTCCGGCCCGCGCCGATGTACTCCAGAATGGGGGCGGCGGAGCGCGGCTCGTAAATGGCGCACAGCGGCTCGGGCAGGCCGTCGTGGCTCGACCGGAACGCCGTGGCGAGGCGCTGCGGGTCCCGGTGCGCGATCAGGAAGCCCAGCGTCCGCGCGGTGAGGAACGGCAGGTCGCAGGCCAGCACCAGCCAGGCCGCGTCGGGCCACGCCGCCTGCGCCGCCGCGATGCCGGCTATGGGGCCGAGGCCCTCGTGGGTATCCACCACCTGTTCATACCTCGCGCGCGCCGGATCGTCGCGCTGGTCCGGGCGCACGGACACGAACGACCGGGACACGCACGAAGCGAGCAGTTCCATCGCGTGATCGAGCTGGTTGTGCCCGTGGTAGCTCAAGGTGGCCTTGTCACGCTGCATCCGCGTGCTTCGGCCCCCGGCCAGCACCAGGCCGTAAAGGGGGGGAGCCATGGGGGGATTTTACGGCCGGGAGGCCCGTCGGGTCGAACCGCGGCGAAAATCGCGCTTGCCGCCGGTCTTGGCCAGCAGGCGCACGGCACTGATCTCGATATCGTGGGACAGCGCCTTGCACATGTCATAGACGGTCAGCGCGGCGACGGTGGCGCCGGTCAGCGCTTCCATTTCGACACCGGTGCGGTGCGTAACCGAGACGGTGCAGACGATACGGATGCCGCCGGGGGCCGCGCCGATCTCGACGGTGCAGTTGTCGAGGGGGAGCGGATGGCAGAACGGAATCAGCTCCGAGGTGCGCTTGGCCGCCATCACACCGGCGATGATCGCGGTGTCGAATACCGGACCCTTGCGGGTGCGGTGCCCTGACCTGCGCAGTGCCAGCAGCACGGAGCGCGGCAGGCGGATGCGGGCCTCGGCCGATGCCACCCTGCGGGTGACCTCCTTGTCCCCGACATCCACCATCGTCGGTTGATTGCGGGCCGTCAGGTGGGTGAGTCCGGATGCCACGTTCAACCGCCGATGTAGTACATCTCGACCTTGGTGTGGTCGCCGGCGGCCTGGCGCAGGTTCGCGCGCAGTTCGCTGTAGCGGTCCTGGCGAGCGGACCAGACCTTCCCGATGAGATCCGACAGTTCGTCATCCGTGGCCCCCGCCCGCAGCGGATCGCGCAGGCTGGTGCCGTGGGCCGCGAACAGGCAGGTATACAGCGCGCCGTCCGAGGACAGCCGCGCCCGCGAGCATTCACCGCAGAAGGCCTGGGTGACCGAGGAGATGAAGCCGATTTCGCCCGCGCCGTCGGTGAAGGCGTAGCGCCGCGCGACTTCGCCGCGGTAGTTGCGTTCCCGGGGCTCGATCGGCCAGCGGGCATGGATCAGCGCGGCCAGTTCCCGCGACGGCACGACACGGTCGGCTTCCCAGTGATTGCGGTTGCCGACGTCCATGTATTCGATGAAGCGCACGATCACGCCGCTGCCGCGAAAGCGCTCGACGAGGTCGAGCACCGTGTGATCGTTCAAGCCGCGCTGGATCACCGCATTGATCTTGATCGGCCGCAGATCGGCCCGCTGCGCGGCCTCGATGCCGGCGAGCACTTCATTGACCCCGCCGAAGCCGCCGCTCATCTGCGCGAAGACCTGGGGATCCAGGCTGTCGAGGCTCACCGTGATGCGGTTCAGGCCCGCAGCCTTCAACTCCGCGGCGTGCCGCGCCAGCAGGATGCCGTTGGTGGTGAGGGCGACATCCTCGACGCCGGCGATGCTCGTGAGGTCGCCGATGAGATCGGGGAGGTTCGCCCGCAACAGCGGCTCGCCCCCGGTCAGGCGGATCTTGCGCACACCCTTGGCCACGAACAGGCGCGTCAGGCGCAGGATCTCCTCGAACGACAGCCGCTGCGAGGACTTCAGGAAGCGATAGCTCTCGTGGAACTGCTCCCGCGGCATGCAGTACGGGCAGCGGAAATTGCAACGGTCCATCACCGAGATCCGCAGGTCGCGCAGGGGCCGGTCGAGCCGGTCGCGCGGACGCGGCGGATTCAGGGGAACGATGATTTCCTGGGATGCCATGGCCGGCTACCAGCGGAACAACCGTGTCACGAACCCCTTCGGGTAGGTGTTCGGGCCGGCCGGCAGTTCCACGAAGCCGTCGGTGCCCGCGAGCGCGGTGAAGTCCCCGGAGGTGTTGATGGTGCGCGGGACCGCCCAGTCCCGACCCCAGTCGTCCACTTCGATACGCACCGGCACGAACTGCACGTATCGGCCGGCCACGGTCACCGGCGCCGCCAGCGCGATCTTCCGGATCGACGCCTGGGTTTCGCCCATGGCCGCCATCAGCGCCGGGATCACATAGCGGCCCATGCACACGAGGGTCGAAACGGGGTTGCCCGGCAAGGCGAAGACCGCCGGCCCGGAGTGTGCAACGCCAAACCACAGCGGCTTGCCCGGGCGCTGCGCGACGCGGTGAAAGACCATGCGGACCCCGAGTTCGGTGAGCACCGCGGGCACCAGGTCGTAGCGTCCCATCGAGACACCGCCGCTCAGGATCAGCACGTCATGGGTGCTCAGGTGCTGCTTGAGCCGGATGCGCATCTGCTCCGGGTCGTCGCGAACGTGATCGTCGGCGACGCGCTGGAAGCCGTGTCGGCGCAGGGCGGCGATGATGCCGTAGACGTTGGAACGGCGGACCTGGTGCGGCAGCACCGGTTCGCCGGGTTCGACGAGCTCATTGCCGGTGGACAGCACGGCCAGCATCGGCTGGGCGCTGACGCGCACGCGCGCCATGCCCGCCCCGGCGGCGATCGCGACCTCGGGCGGCCCCAAGCGGGTGCCGGCCTCGAGCAGCAGGGCGCCCTGGCGCGAATCCGTGCCACGCCGGTGGACGTTGTCCCAGGCCTCGATCCGGGTCCCCTCGTTCAGGCGGGCGACGCCGGCATTGACCGAGATGTTCTCCGCCGGGATCACGGTGTCGCAGCCCAGCGGCAGCGTGGCCCCGGTCATCGCTTCGATGCAGCCGGTTCGCCGGCGCAAGGTGAGCGGCGCATCGCCCGCGGCCTGCACGGCTTCGATATCGAAGCTGCGCTGGCCGGCATCCACCGCACTGCTGTCGAGCGCGATGCCATCCATGGCGACCCGGTCGAACGGCGGCTGATCGCGCTCGCCGTAGATGTTTTCGCGCAGCACCGCGCCGGAACACTGCACCAGCGGCAGCGACTCGATCGGCATGCACACCAGATTCTCGCCGATCAGCCGATCGGCCTGTGCCGGGACCAGCAGTCCCGGCACGGCGGCTTCAGGTTGCGCGTGTGCGGACAATCAGTTCGCGTGCGCGGCCTTGAAGGCCTTGATCTGATCGTTGAAGCGGCCGGTCACGGCCTGGGCCTCATCCACCGCGGCGTCGTTCTTCTGCGCGAGGATCTTGTCGAGTTCGGCCTTCTGCGCATCCTTCTTGTCCTGCGTCAGGCTCGGGTCGATCTTCGCGACCGCCGCATCGTGCTCGCTCTTCAGGCACTCGGAGTACTTCGCGATGAGGTCGTTATAGGCGCGCATGGCGTTCATGCCTGCGATCATGTCCGCCTTGCTCGAGGTCGCACCGTCCGGAATCTTGTCCGGCGCCTTCGGGTAGCTGCAGCCCGCGGATGCCTGCGCTGCGAAAGCCAATGTGCCGATGGCCAGCGTGGCCGCCAGGGCGGTGGAACGGAACTTCATTGGGAACCCCCAGTTAATGTAAGAATCGATCTCACCAGGGCGCTCGTCGCCCGGTGTCCGGTCGTCCATATTAAGCGATTTCGGCGCAAATCCGGGTGCCGATGTCTTTTCGGACCCGGCCCGGGTCCAGCCAGGCCCAGGTTCCCATTCCGGTTTCGAATTCGGTAGCCTAGGCGCCCGGGCGAGTGGTCCGGGTCGTATGCGCCCGTAGCTCAGTTGGATAGAGCATCAGGCTTCGAACCTGAGGGTCGGGAGTTCGAATCTCTCCGGGCGCGCCATGGCACCGATAACAACGCAGGGGGACACCATGATCCGCACGAAGCTCAATGTCTGGCTGGGGGCGCTGGCGGTGGCGCTGATGGCGGGGGCCGCCCAGGCCGCGACCGCCGCGCTGGACCGCGCCGCGCTGCTGAAGCTGGCCGACAGTTACCTCGCCGCGCTGGTCGCCCATGACCCGGGCAAGGTGCCGTTGGCCACCGATGTCAAAACGGTCGAGAACGTCACCCGCATCAAGCCGGGCGAAGGCCTGTGGAAGACCGTTTCGGCCCCGCCGACGGAGTTCAAGATCGTGGCGGCCGACCCGGTCACGCAGGAGGTGGGCGGCCTCGTCGTGATGCAGAACGACGGCAAGGCCTCGCAGGTCGGATTCCGGCTCAAGGTGATGAATGGCAAGATCGTCGAGGCCGAGCACCTGGTCGTCGCGATGCGCGACCCGAACAGCCCCACGCTGCAGAAGCCGCGACCGGCCTTCCCGATGACGATTCCCGATGAATGGGCCGACTCGCACGGCCGCATGATCCACATCGCGAAGTCCTATTACGACGCGCTGGACAACAACAACGGGCACCTGGCCCCGTTCGCGCCGGATTGCGAACGTCACGAGAACGGCTTCCGCACCGCGCCCTCCGGCGGCCCGTCCCTGGGCTCCACGTTTCCCGGCGGCGGCGCACCGCGCCCGCCGGGCCTGATGGGTATGCAGGATTGCACCTCCCAGATCGACTCCGGCACCTTCCAGTACATCACCACCATCGATGACCGCCGGGTCGAGATCGCCGATACGGTCACGGGCCTGGCGATCGGCTTCTCGCATTTTCATCATCCGATGACGCAGAAGAAATTCGCGATCACGGGCAATCCGGACCGGCAGGAGTCCGACATGAGCAACCAGAAACCCTTCGACATGCCCGCCATGCACATCTTCAAGATCTGGGGCGGCCAGCTGCATGAGATCGAGGCCATCGGCATCATGATGCCGCTGAATTCGCCGACCGGCTGGGAGTAATCCGCGGGCAGCGATCCGGCGCCGCATGGCGGCGCCGGATTCCGTGACGCCGTTCCGCCGCCTTCCGTCATCCACCCGCGCCGCCGGCGCGTTGCCTATCCTGGCTGTGGGATCAGGCGGGAGCGCGCCCTTGAAACGACTGTCGCTGCGGCAGCTTGGCTGCCTTGTGGTTGCATCCTGGGGACTGGCGGCATCCGCCTCGTGGGCGGACCCGGTATCGACCGTGCAGCTGCTGCGTGTCAGCGGCTGCGGGGGCCTTCTGCCGGCCTTCGAGCCTTTGCGACATAACGGCCAGCTGGACCGGGCGGCGGCGTTGTGGGCGACCGGCGGCACGCCCGCGGCGGCCGCCGCGCGCAGCGGCTACCAGACCGGGCTTGCCGTGGGCCTGCGCCTGAGTGGCCCGGATGACATGATCCTGCAGGCGATGCGGCGAGCGCACTGTCGCGACCTGGATGACGAGGCGCTGCGCGACATCGGCACGTTCCGCAGCGGAGCGCAGACCTGGGTGGTCATGGCCGCGCCGGGCGACGCAGCGGCATCCCCCGTGACGACTTTCGCTTACGCGACGGCGCCGGCTCCGGGGCCCGCATCGACCTCCGCGACGCGCGTGCTGCAGCTGGTCAATGAGGTCCGCGCGAGCGGTACCCGTTGCGGTGGCAGGGCCTTCGGGGCGGCGCCGCCCCTGCAGCTGTCCGGTACGCTCGCCAGCGTCGCCGCCGAACACGCATCGGACATGGCGCGGCATGACTATTTCGAGCACGAGGACCGCAATGGCCGCTCGCCCGCGGATCGGGTGCGCGCCGCCGGCTACCGGGAGAAGCTGGTCGGGGAGAACATCGCCTATGGTCCCGAGTCTGCGGAGGAAGTCGTCGCAGGCTGGCTGCACAGCACCGGGCACTGCGAGAACATCATGGATCCGAGGTTTCAGGAAATGGGTCTCGCGCTGGCACCGGGGCAGGGCTCGCGGCGCGGCCTGTACTGGGATCAGGTCCTTTCCGAGCCGGCTCAGCCGTAGCGGAACAGGGCCTTGAAGCCGTAGTCCATGTGGTGCTGGATGTGGCAGTGGAACAGCGACAGCCCCGGCTGATCGGCGGTCAGGTCCACCGCGACGCGACCGTACATGGGCACGATGACGGTGTCCTTGATGATGCCGGAGGTGGCCTTGCCATTCACGTCGATGAGCTCGAAGTTGTGGCGATGCAGATGCAGCGGATGGGCATCATCGGTGCGATTGCGGAACAGCAGCCGGTAGCGCCGGCCCTGTTGCAGCACGAACTCGCGCTCATGCGGATAGGGCTTGCCGTTCACGGTGAACAGGTTGAAGGGGCGGGCGCCGCCGGGGACCTTCTCGAACACCATCTCGATGGTATGGTCCGGCGCCCCCGCGGCCGCTGAACCGCCGAATACGGTGTAGTCCCAGTACACCCCCGGTTGCGGCAGCCATTGCGGCTGCCGGTGCTGGCCCGCGTATTCCACGACCACGCCAAGGCCGCCCTGGCGGGTGGCATCATCGACCGAGCCGAGGATCCACACACCGGGCTGATTCATCGCCACGATGGCATCGACGCGCTCGCCCGGACCCAAGGTCAGCACCTTCACGGCACGGGGATTGGGCACCGGGTTGCCATCCAGCGCCTGCACGTAGAACTCGTGGCCAGGCAGGGCGAGGGTGCGGTTCTCGACGGCACTGGCGTTGAGCAGGTGCATGAGCACCCGGCTGCCGGGGCGCACCCGGATCGGCTCCCCGGCATGCAGCGACTTGTCGTTGATGGAGTACATCTGGCTCATCACTTCGAGCCCGTTCGGCCGGGTGTCGAGCTTCGCCGGCTTCTCCGGTTGGGGGCCCGGCGCGTCCTGGTCGTCCATGTCCACGAACTGATCGGTGTAGAAATGTTCCCAGTCGCGCAGCGCGAGGAACACCTCCTGGTCGAAGGCGCCCGGATCGCGGCCCGAATCGATCACCACGAAGCCGTACTGGCCCGTATAGGCGCCGCGATGCAGGTCGCCCATGGCCATGGCGTGGGAGTGGTACCAGCGGGTGCCGGCCGGTCGCGGGGTAAAGCGGTAGCGTCGGGTGGCCCCCGGCGGGATCACCGGCGTGCCCTCCTCCTCGGCCCCGTCGATCTGCGAGGGCAGGAACAGGCCATGCCAGTGCACCAGCTCCGGGGCGTCGCTGTCATTGATGACATCGACCGTGACCGGCCGGCCTTCGCGCATGCGCAACACCGGTCCGGGTGAGGTGCCGTTGTAACCGACGGTGCTGATGAAGTGGCTGGGAGCGATTTCCACGGCGACGGGCGCGATCCGCAGCGTGAAGTCCGCCGGGGCGGCGTGCGGGCCCGGTTCGGTGGCGCTCCCCATGTCCATGGGCGCCGCAGCGCCCGCCTGCGCCCACAGCTGTGCGGCGCCGGCCTGGCCCAGCGCCGCTGCGGCCAGGGTTACGAAATCGCGGCGTCTCATGTGCAGTGCAAGGCAGTTGCGAGGTCAAAAATGGTGGCACGTCATGACCGCCGCGACAAGCGGCTTGTGACCGCCGGGCGCAGCTCGAAGCGCACCGCTGTACGGGGCAAGTCGCTACACTTGAGGCGGGCTCACAGTGGGGGCGGCGATCATGCGGATTCCAGCGCCATGGCGGCCAATCGTGCTCGTCGCGACGGTGTTGTGCGCCTGGGCCTGGGTGGGCCACGTGCGTTCGCAGCAGGAGGCCGACAGCCCCGGTGACGCCGGCGAGAAGGCTGAATTCTACTGGTCGCGACTGCGCTACACGTCCGCGAACGAGTATGGCGGCGGAGGGCGCGGATTCGGATACGGCTACAGCTTCTCCGGCTGGTCGCGCGACTACCCGAAGGCCGACCGGCAGTTCCTCGAGGCGCTGAAGCGACTCACCCGCATCCAGATGCGCTCCTACGAGCAGGTGGTCGATCTCGACAGCGACGACATCTTCAACTATCCGTGGGTATACGCGGTGCAGGTGGCCAACTGGACCTTCACGGATGCGGAGGCCAAACGTCTGCGCGAGTACCTGCTCAAGGGCGGCTTCCTGATGGTCGACGACTTCCATGGCACCGACGACTGGGAGCGGTTCATGACGGGCATGCGTCAGGTGCTGCCCGATCGCCCGGTGGAGGATCTGGCCGACGGCGATGAAATCTTCCACGTGCTGTATGACCTGTCGGAGCGGATGCAGATCCCGGGCGAGCAGTACGTCAATACCGGCCGCACCTACGAGAAGGACGGCTATGTGCCGAAGTGGCGCGCGATCCGCGACGCCAAGGGACGCATCGTGGTCGCGATCTGCCACAACATGCACCTCGGGGACGCCTGGGAATGGGCGGACATCGCCGAGTACCCGGAGAACTTCTCCTCGATGGCGTTTCGCGTCGGCATCAACTACATCGTCTACGGCATGACGCATTGACGTCGATGCTCGAGTGGCTCTTCAAGTATCCGCCCACGGTGTTCCTGCACGGGCAGCTGTTGCTGCGCAGCCCGTGGCCGCGTTGGCTGCTGGCCCTCGGTCTGGTCGTCGTCGGGCTCCTGCTCGCCTGGGCGCTGCGCGGCCGGCGCGCCTCGGATACGCAGCTCACGGGACCCTGGCGGCTGCCCGCGATATGGCTGGTGCAGTGGTCCATGGCGGCCGTCGTCATGTTGCTGCTGTGGCGTCCGGCGGTCGCCGTCAGCGAGCTGGTGCCGCAGGCCAACATCATCGCGGTGCTGGTCGATGACTCCCGCAGCATGGGCATCGCCGACCACGGCGTCACGCGGATCGAGCAGGCGAGCCGGACCCTGCAGGGCGCCTGGCTGGCGAGCCTGGGACGCGGTTTCCAGACCCGTGTCTACCGTTTCGACTCGACCTTGACCCGGCTGCCGGGGCCGTCCGCGGCGCTGTCGGCGAGCGGGCCGGCGACCCACATCAATGAGGTCCTGCAGGAATTCGCCAGTGATACCGCGAGCGTGCCGGTGGGAGCCGTGGTGCTGCTCTCCGACGGTGGCGACAACAGCGGACGCATCGATCCGGGCACGCTCGAGGTCCTGCGGCAGCGGCGCATACCCGTGCACACCGTCGGATTCGGCTCCGCGCAGGTGCCGCAGGACGTGGAGATCCAGGGCGTCGCGCTCACCGAGCGCGCACTGGCGCATTCGCGGGTCACGGCCGTCGTCGAGGTGTCGCAGTCCGGCTTCGGCGCCCGACACACCAGCGTGAGCGTCCGGGACGGGGAGAAGCTGCTGGCTA
>DATJPN010000168.1:0-27071 GCA_035506335.1 Steroidobacteraceae bacterium
GAGGACGTCAAGCAGTACCTCACCGACCAGTACTTCAGCCGCGGCAAGTACGGCGTGAAGATCGACACCAAGGTCGAGGAGCTCTCCGGCAACCGCGTCAAGATCAAGATCGACATCAAGGAAGGCAAGCGCGCGAAGATCCGCCAGATCAACCTCGTCGGCACCTCGCGCTTCCCCGACAAGAAGATCCTCGAGGGCTTCGAGCTCAAGCTCCCGAACTGGCTCTCCTGGTACAAGCAGAACGACCGCTACTCGCGCGAGCAGCTGCAGGGCGATCTCGAGAAGCTGCGCTCCTACTACATGGACCGCGGCTACGCGAACTTCCAGATCGAGTCGACCCAGGTCGCGATCGCCCCCGAGAAGGACGACATCTTCATCACGATCAACGTCGATGAGGGCGATGTCTACAAGGTCGGCGAGGTGAAGCTCGCGGGCACCTTTCCGGTGCCGAAGGCGGAACTGGAGAAACTGCTGCTGGTGTCGCGCGGCCAGACCTATTCGCGCAAGTTTGTGACGGCCACGCAGGAGCTGATCCAGAACCGCCTCGGGCAGGATGGCTACGCCTTCGCGAAGGTGGATCCGGTGCCGACCACCGACAAGGCCACGGGCGTCGTGGCGCTGACCTTCTTCGTGGACCCGGGCAACCGCGTCTACGTGCGCAACATCACCTTCTCGGGCGTCAAGCGCATCAACGACGAGGTGTTGCGCCGTGAAATGCGCATCCTGGAGGGGGGCTGGCTGTCCAACGTCGACCGCGACCGCTCCAAGCAGCGCCTGCAGCGGCTGCCCTACATCACCAAGGTCGAGGACGAGACCACGCCGGTCCCGGGCTCATCGGACCAGGTCGATGTCGCTTTCAAGATCGAGGAGGGGCCCGGCGCCTCGCTCTCCGGCGGCATCGGCTATTCGGAGACCTACAAGTTCCAGCTGAACGGCAACTACACCGACGCCAACTTCCTCGGCTCCGGGAAGCGCGTGTCGGTGAACCTGGAAGCCGGCCTGTACAACAAGGTCTACAGCATTTCGGAGACCAATCCCTACACCACGGTCGACAACCTTCAGCAGACCTATGCGTTCAGCTTCCGTGACACCTCACAGTTCACGTCCTCCTCCTCGGACTTCTCGACCAAGATCCTCACCCTTGGCGACACCTTCGGATATCCGCTGTCCGAGTACCAGTTCTTCAATCTCGGCGTCAACCTGCAGGGCGTGCAGCTGGTCGCCATCGAGAACAGCAGCGCGCTGCAGTCGCTGCAGTGGGTCACGCAGAATGGCCACACTTACCGGGGCACGGCGACCGGCCTGATCTTCGATCCGACGACCGCCACCTACGCCGACGGCGTCTACTACCTGGACGGCACGCGCTTCGCGGTGGCCCAGTTGATCGCCGGCTGGAGCTACGATTCGCGTAACCGCGGCCTGTTCGCCGACCGCGGCATGCACCAGGCATTCAGCATCAGTTACACGCCGCCCGTCACCGGTGTCTCCTACTACAAGGTGAACTACGAGTTCCTGAAGTACGTGCCGGTGTGGCGACGGTGGACGCTCGCCTTCACCGGCGACCTCGGTTACGGCGCGGGCCTGGGCAAGACTTCCTCGCTGCCCCCGTACGAGCTGTTCTACGGCGGCGGCCCGGATTCGGTGCGCGGCTTCCAGGAATCGAGGCTCGGTCCGAAGGACCAGTACGGCAATCCCTATGGCGGCAACCTCAACGTGCTGGCGCGCTCGGAGCTGATCGTGCCGCTGCCGGCCAAGATCTCCTCGAGCGCCCGCCTGAGCCTGTTCGTCGACGTGGGCAACGTGTTCTCGACCAGCAAGAGCCCGCAGTTCTATGCACCGCCGCTCGGCTACAGCTCCGGGGCGCTGACCCAGGCGGACCTGAGCGATCCGTCGGTTCTGCACAAGGTGAACTACGACTTCGCCGTCAGCCGACTGAAAGAGTCCGTCGGCGTTGCGGTGCAGTGGCTGGCGCCCCTGGGCCTGTTCCGGTTCAGCCTCGCGGTGCCGCTGAATGCGAAACGCGAGGTCGACGGCGTCACCTGGGGCGATGAGACCGAGCGGTTCCAGTTCTCGGTCGGACAGGCATTCTAGGATCGCCTTCGCGGATCCGTGCTGGGGCCGGGTGATTTCGGCTATCATCCGCATCGGTCAATCTGGGCTTTGCCCACAAGAGGAGCATCGTGAAGGGCGTC
This sequence comes from Steroidobacteraceae bacterium, assembly GCA_035506335.1. Taxonomy (GTDB): domain Bacteria; phylum Pseudomonadota; class Gammaproteobacteria; order Steroidobacterales; family Steroidobacteraceae; genus DAIDKA01. The sequence goes on from DATJPN010000168.1 coordinate 2,193, forward strand.
GTCAGGTCATTGATTCTGGGTTCGGCCGCGGCCGCGGTTCTGGCGGCGGCGCCGGCCTGGGCCGAGCTGAAAATCGGTTATGTAAATTACAACATGCTGTTGCAGGCGTCGCCGGCCGGCAAGGCCATTGCCGATTCGCTGCAGAGCGAGATCATGCAGCGCCAGCGCGAGCTGCAGGCCCTGCAGCAGTCGCTGAAGGCACGCGCGGACAAGCTCGCCAAGGACGGCGCCACCATGTCCGAGGACCAGCGCGCCCGCGAGGACAAGGACATCCAGGCGGGGGAGCGCGAACTGCAGCGCAAGCAGAGCGAGGCCCAGGAAGAGGTCAATTCGGACCGCAATGAACAGCTGTCGAAACTGCAGAAGTCCATCATCGAGCAGGTCGGGAGCTTTGCGAAATCCCAGAACTACGACCTCGTGGTCGCCGAAAACAGCGTCATCTACTTCAATCCGAGCCTGGACATCACCCAGCAGGTGCTGGCCATGCTCGAGGCCCGCAGCAAGGCCGCCGCGCCTGCGGCATCGAAGCCGCCAGCCGGCAAGTAATCCGGCGGGCCCTGGCCCCGTACCCGCTTGCACCGGGGCCCGTCACGGGCCCGCATGAGGCCGGCGCATGGTTGTCACTCTCGGCGAGCTCGCGGTCCGCTTCGGGTGTGAGCTGCGCGGGGACCCGCAGCGCGAGGTGGACGGCGTGGCCACCCTGGCGGACGCGCACCCCCGCGCCGTCACCTTCCTCGCTGAAACCCGGCATCGCTCGGCGCTCGCGCACACCCGGGCCGCGGCCGTGGTGCTGGACGGCCGTTTCGCCGCGCAGTGTCCGGTGGCCGCGCTGATCGCCTCGAATCCGCGTGCCACCTACGCCCGGATCGCCGCGCTGCTGTATCCGGCCTCGCCATTGCGGCCGGGCATCGACCCCACGGCGGTCGTGGCGGCGGATGCGCTGGTCGATCCGGCGGCCGAAATCGGCGCCCTGACGGTGATCGGCGCGCGCAGCCGCATCGCCGCCGGTGCCCGCATCGGTCCGCATTGCGTGATCGGGGCCGACGTGACCGTCGAGGCGGACGTGCGGCTGGTGGCACGGGTCACGCTGTGCGACACGGTCGTGGTGGGCGCGAGGACCATCCTGCACCCGGGTTGCGTGGTCGGGAGCGATGGCTTCGGATTCGCGCCGGAGCGCGGTGCCTGGCTGAAGATCCCGCAGGTCGGCAGCGTACGCATCGGCGCGGACGTCGAGATCGGCGCCAATACGACCATCGACCGCGGCGCCATCGGCGATACCGTGATCGCCGAAGGGGTCAAGCTCGACAACCAGATCCAGGTCGGTCACAACGTGAGGCTGGGGGCCCATACGGCCATCGCGGGGTGCACCGGCATTTCCGGCAGTACCGTGATCGGCGCACGCTGCCAGATCGGCGGCGCGTGCGCGATCGGCGGGCACCTGGTGATCAGCGATGACGTGATCATCACGGGCTTCTCGATGATCAGTCATTCGATCCCGAAGCCCGGCGTATACTCCAGCGGCATTCCCTTCGAAGAGGCGCGGACCTGGCGTCGGATGGTGGCCCGGTTCAAGCGCCTCGGCCAGAAGACTCCCGAGAGCGAGGGTCGCGAGAGCAACGATGAGTGAAGTTGTACAGTTCGATATCCACGGCATCCTCAAGCAGCTGCCGCACCGGTATCCGTTCCTGATGGTGGACCGGGTGCTCGAATGCCGGGCCGGCGAGGACATCCGGGCCCTGAAGAACGTGACCTTCAACGAGCCGTATTTCACGGGCCACTTTCCGCAGCGGCCGGTGATGCCCGGCGTGATGATCATCGAGGCGCTGGCGCAGACGGCCGGCATCCTCGCCTTCGTCACCGGCGGCGTGGTACCGGATGCGGACACCCGGTTCTACTTCGTCGGCATCGACAAGGCGCGCTTCCGCAAGCCGGTCGAGCCCGGCGACCAGCTGATCCTCACGGCGCAGGTGACCCGCAGCTTCAAGGGCATCTGGCGCTTTGCCACGGCCGCGTACGTCGGGACCACGGAAGTCGCGAGCGCCGACATGATGGTGGCGCCGGAGGTGTCCCGGTGACGGTGGCCGCATCATGATCGATCCACGCGCGGTCATTTCGCCCAAGGCGCAGCTCGGTGCCGACGTGAGCGTCGGGCCTTTCGCCGTGATCGGGCCGGACGTCGTGATCGGCGCGCGCACCACGGTGGGTGCGCACGCGGTCATCGAGGGTCCGACGCACATCGGGGAGGACAACCGGATCTTCGCGTTCGCGGCCATCGGCGGGGCGCCCCAGGACAAGAAGTACCGGGGTGAGCCCACGCGGCTCACCATCGGCGACCGCAACGTGTTCCGCGAATTCTGCACCATGAATCGCGGCACGGCGACGGGCCGCGGTCTCACCAGCATCGGTTCGGACGGCCTGTTCATGGCGTACACGCATGTCGCGCATGACTGCGACATCGGCGACAAGGTCATCCTCGCCAATTGCGCCACCATGGGCGGACACGTGCAGATCGGGGACTGGGTGCAGATGGGCGGCCTGTCGGCCATCCACCAGTTCTGCAAGGTCGGCGCGCATGCCTTCCTCGCCGGCGGCTCGGTGCTGACGCGGGACCTGCCGCCCTACGTGATGATCGCCGGCAATCCCGCCGAGCCGCACGCCATCAATGCCGAGGGCCTGAAGCGCCGCGGCTTCACCCCGCAGCAGATCCGCAACCTGCGCACGGCCTATCGCATTCTCTACCGCTCGGGGCTCAAGCTCGGCGATGCGGTGGTGCAGTTGAAGGAGCTCGCGCGGGACAACACCGAGGTGCAGCCGTTGCTTACCTTCATCGACGCCTCGACGCGCAGCCTGGTGCGCTGACACCGGTTCTTCCCAGGGTCAGGCATGTCCGATCCGCTGGTGATTGGCCTGGTTGCCGGCGAATCCTCCGGTGACACCCTCGGCGCGGCCTTGGTTGCGGCGTTGCGCGCCCGGGTCGGGGAGGTGCGCGCTTTCGGCATCGCGGGACCCAAGATGCGCGCCGCCGGGTGCGAAGTGTGGGCGGACTCCCAGGCGCTGGCGGTCATGGGCCTCATCGAGCCCCTCGCGCACCTGCCGCGGCTGTTCGCGCTGCGTCGCCGGCTGGTGCGTGAATTCGCCGCGGCCCGCCCGCAGGTCTTCGTCGGCATCGATGCGCCGGCGTTCAATATCGGACTCGAGGCCCGGCTGCGGCGTCGGGGCGTGCCCACGGTGCAGTACGTGAGCCCGCAGGTGTGGGCGTGGCGGCAGGGACGGGTGCGCGGCATCGCCGCGGCCTGTGACCTGGTGCTGTGCCTGTTTCCCTTCGAAACCGAGTTCTACGGCCGGCACGGCGTGCGCGCGCGCTTCGTCGGGCATCCCCTGGCGGATCAGGTTCCCCTGATCACCGACCGCGCGGCCGCGCGGCGGGCGCTGGGCCTGGCTCCCGAGGGCACGCTGATCGCGCTGCTTCCGGGCAGCCGCCTCGGAGAGGTGCAGAGGCTGGGCAGGGACTTCCTGGAGGCCGCGAGCTGGCTCAAGGCCCGGCGGCCGGACCTGAGGTTCATCGCGCCCATGGCCTCGCCGCGGGTGCGTGAGGTGTTCGCGGGCCAGCTCACGCAGGTCGCGCCGGGCCTTGATCTGCAGCTCATCGAGGGGCAGGCGCAGCCGGCGCTGATCGCTGCCGATGCCGCGCTCGTGGCCTCCGGAACCGCGACCCTGGAGGCCCTGCTGGTGCGTCGCCCCATGGTGGCCGCCTATCGCTTCAGCACGCTCACGGCCTTCCTGCTGCGTACTCTGGGACTGGTGAAGGTGCGGCATTTCTCGCAGCCCAACCTGCTGACCGGGCAGGCGCTGGTGCCCGAGTTCGTGCAGGAGGCCGTGCAGGGCGAGGCGCTCGGCGAGGCCCTGCTGCGGCAGCTTGACGACACGGCCGGCCGCCAGAGGCTGGAGGCGGAATTCCTGAAAGTCCACCAGCAGCTGCGGGTGGGCGCCGCCGACCGGGCGGCGCAGGCGATTCTGGAGCTGGTCGCGGAGCGCGGCGGCCGCCGCGCTCCGGCACCGTAGCCGATGCCGCGCTGGCAGCGTCTCACCGCCGGCGTCGACGAAGCCGGGCGTGGACCACTCGCCGGGCCGGTCGTGGCCGCGGCAGTGATCCTGGACCCGCGACGGCCGATTCGCGGGCTGAAGGATTCCAAGCTGTTGAGCCCCGCCGTGCGTGAGCGACTCGCGCTGCGGATTCGGGGGCAGGCGCTGTGCTGGGCGCTGGGCTGGTCCGGACCGGAGGAGATCGATGCCCTGAACATCCTCGAGGCCACGCACCTGGCGATGCGCCGTGCGCTGCTCGGGCTCGCGGTGAGCCCGCGCAGCATCCTCATCGACGGCAACCGGCTGCCGCGCCTCACCGACATCGCTCCGCAATGCCTGACGCTGGCGATCATCCGCGGCGACCGGAGCGAACCTGCGATCAGCGCGGCCTCGATCCTGGCCAAGACCTACCGTGACGCGCTCATGCAGGTCCTGGACGTCGTCTATCCCGGGTACGGTCTGGCGGTGCACAAGGGCTATGGGACGGCGGAGCATCTGGCGGCGCTGGCGCGCCAGCCCGCGTGCGCCATCCACCGGCGCAGCTTCGCCCCGGTGCAGGCCGCGGGCAATGCGCAACGGGTAGAATCAGACGCCACATGAACGCGCAATTCGTCCACTTGAGGCTGCACACCGAGTACTCGCTGCTGGACAGCGTCGTGCGCATACCGGAGCTGCTCGCTGCAACGGTCAGTGCCGGCATGCCGGCCGTCGCGGTCACGGACCAGCACAATCTCTTCGCGATGGTCAAGTTCTATCGCGAGGCCCTGAACCGGGGCGTGAAGCCGATCGTCGGCGTGGACCTGCTGGTCGCCGAAACGGAGCGGCGCGCGCGTTCGCGACTGACACTGCTGTGCCAGTCCCAGGAGGGTTACCGCAACATCACGCGGCTGGTGACCCGGGCCTACCTCGAGGGCCAGAAGCACGGGCCGCCGACGGTCGAACGCGGCTGGTTGACCGCCGCATCACTCACCGGCCTCATCGGCCTGTCGGGCGGCGCCGAAGGGGATATCGGCTGTGCGCTGCTCAACGGGCGCCAGCAGGACGCGCAGGCGCAGCTGGATCATTGGCTCGCGCTGTTCGGCGATCGCTTCTACCTGGAGCTGCAGCGACTCGGCCGGCGCGACGAGGAGCGCTATGTCGCCGCCGCCGTGCAGCTGGCGGCCGCGCGGGGCGTGCCGCTCGTGGCCACCAACGATGTGCGGTTTCTCGCCGCGACCGACTTCGAGACCCACGAGGCGCGCGTGTGCATCCAGGGCGGACAGCTGCTGAACGACCCGGCGCGTCCGCGGCTGTATACACCGCAGCAGTTCCTGCGCACCCCGGCGCAGATGTGCGAGCTGTTCCGCGACCTGCCCGAGGCCGTCGCGAACAGCGTGCAGATCGCGCGTCGCTGCAACCTCGTGCTCAACCTCGGGCAGCCGCGGCTTCCGGACTACCCGGTGCCGGCCGGGATGACGACCGAGCAGTTCCTGGAGAGCGAATCGGTGGCGGGCCTCGACGCGCGCCTCGCGGCCATCCCCGCGGACTCGCGGCCGGCCGCCTACCGGGAGCGGCTGGATCTGGAGTTGCGGGTGATCTGCCAGATGGGTTTCGCCGGGTACTTCCTGATCGTGGCCGACTTCATCCGCTGGGCGCGCAAGAATGCGGTGCCCGTGGGTCCCGGACGCGGTTCGGGCGCCGGCTCGCTCGTGGCGTATTGCCTCGGTGTCACGGACCTCGATCCGATCGCGCACGACCTGCTTTTCGAGCGCTTCCTGAATCCCGAGCGTGTCTCGATGCCGGACTTCGACGTGGACTTCTGCATGGAAGGCCGCGACCGCGTCATCGACTACGTGGCGCAGAAGTACGGACGCGAGCGCGTCTCGCAGATCATCACCTACGGCACCATGGCGGCCAAGGCCGTGGTCCGCGATGTCGGCCGGGTGCTGGGCCTGAGCTATGGCTTCGTCGACCGGATCGCGAAGCTGATTCCCTTCGAGCTCGGCATCACGCTGGATGACGCCCTCACCAAGGAGCCGGAGCTAAAGCGCCTCTACGACACCGAGGATGAGATCCGCAACCTCATCGACCTGGCGCGCGCGCTCGAGGGCCTGACGCGCAATGCCGGCACGCATGCCGGCGGCGTGGTGATCGCCCCCTCGGTGCTGACGGACTTCGCACCGCTGTACTGCGAAGCCGGTTCGGCGAGCGTCGTGACGCAGTTCGACAAGGATGACGTCGAGGCCGCCGGCCTGGTGAAGTTCGACTTCCTCGGCCTGCGCACGCTGACCATCATCGACCGGGCGCTGGCCATCATCAACCGCAACCGTGCGGCGGGCGCCGAGGCGCCGTTTTCGATGACCGGGCTGCCGATGGACGATCCGGCGACCTACGCGCTGCTGCGCTCCGGCCGCACCACCGCCGTCTTCCAGCTCGAATCCCGCGGCATGCGCGACCTGATCCGGCGGCTGAAGCCGGATTGTTTCGAGGACATCGTCGCGCTGGTGGCCTTGTTCCGCCCCGGGCCGCTGCAATCGGGCATGGTGGATGACTTCATCGCCCGCAAGCATCAGCCCGTCGGTGGCCGCATCGACTATCTGCATCCGGACCTCAAGCCGGCGCTGGCCGCGACTTACGGCGTCATCCTGTACCAGGAGCAGGTGATGCAGATCGCACAGATCCTCGCCGGCTACACCCTCGGCGGCGCCGACCTGCTGCGCCGGGCCATGGGCAAGAAGAAGCCCGAGGAGATGGCCCAGCAGCGTTCGATCTTCGTCAACGGCGCGGTGGCCCGCGGCGTCCCCGAGCAGCAGGCGGCCCACATCTTCGACCTGATGGAGAAGTTCGCCGGCTACGGCTTCAACAAGTCCCACTCGGCGGCCTACGCGGTGCTGTCCTACCAGACCGCGTACCTGAAGACCCATCACACGGCGGCGTTCATGGCCGCGGTGCTGTCGGCGGACATGGACAACACCGACAAGGTGGTCACGCTGATCGACGAGTGCAAGCAGCTGCAGCTTGCGGTGCTGCCGCCGGATGTGAATGCATCGCGGCACGAATTCGCGGTCGCGGACGACCGCACCATCCGCTATGGCCTGGGCGCCGTGAAGGGCGTCGGGCAGGGGGCGGTCGAGGCGCTGATCGCCGAACGCGAGGCGCACGGGCCGTATCGCACCCTGGCCGAACTGTGCCGGCGCACCGACCTGACGCGTATCAACCGCCGCACGCTCGAGGCGCTGATCCGTTGCGGCAGCCTCGACGCCCTCGGCCCGAACCGCGCGACGCTGCTGGACAGCCTCGCCGCGGCGATGCAGCTGGGCGACCAGACCGCGCGCGCCCACGAGGCGGGCCAGGATGACATGTTCGGTCTCGCAGCGGTGCCGTCCGCCGCGACCGCCGAAGCCGGTGAGGCGCCGCGGGCGATCGCCGACTTCAGCGAAGCGGTGCGCCTGCAGGGCGAGCGCGAAACCCTGGGACTGTATCTGACCGGACATCCGATCGACCGCTTCGAGGCGGATCTGCCGCGCTTCGCGGCCGTGCGCATCGGCGAGCTGATCAGCGAGAAGCCCGCGGGTACCGGGGAGGCCGAGCGCGGCTACAGCCGCGGGCGGCTCGTGACCGTGGCCGGCCTGGTCGATGAGGTCCGCAAGCGCGGGCAGCGGGTCAGCCTCATCCTGGATGACCGCTCCGGGCGCATCGAGGTGACGCTCTTCGAGGAGGTGTTCCAGCGGCATCGCGAACTCGTCGTCAAGGACGCCATCGTGCTGGTCGAGGGGCATTTCCGGTTCGATGAGTTCGGCGATGCCTGGCGCATTGCCGCGCGCAAGGTCACCGACCTGAACGCCGTGCGCGAGCAGCAGGCGCGGCGCCTGGTGCTGCGGCTGCCGCAGCGATCCGATCGCAATGCGCTCCTGACCCGCCTCGCCGAAGTACTGACGCCGTGGCGCAACGGCCCCTGCCAGGTGACGGTCCAGTACCGGACCGCCCAGGCGAGCGGTGCGCTGGACCTCGGGCCCGAATGGAACGTGCGGCCCGGTCGCGAACTCCTGGAGCACCTGGAGGAGCTCGTGGGCCGGGAAGGGATGCGGGTCCTGTATGGTCCCGCGGGAGCCCCCGGCGGCCCCTGACTTGCGCTGCCGCGGCCGCGCCCGTAACCTCCCGCGGCTACGACCTCTCCTTAAGAACGACCACATTCATGGCAGTCGCCTTTCTCGATTTCGAACAACCCATCGCCGAGCTCGAAGCGAAGATCGAGGAGCTGCGGCACGTGACGTCCGAATCCGAGGTCAATATCAAGGACGAGATCGCCCGGCTGCAGGCCAAGAGCCGGCAGCTGACGCGCAACATCTTCGCGAATCTCACCCCCTGGCAGATCACGCAGCTGGCACGGCATCCGCAGCGTCCCTATCCGCTGGATTACACCGGCATGATCCTGTCCGAGTTCCATGAGCTGCACGGCGACCGCATGTACGCGGATGACATGGCCATCGTGGGCGGCCTCGGCCGGCTGGAGAACCGCGTGGTCATGGTCATCGGCCACCAGAAGGGCCGTGACACCAAGGAGCGCGTGCGCCGCAACTACGGCATGCCCAAGCCCGAGGGCTACCGCAAGGCGCTGCGCCTGATGAAGATGGCCGAACGCTTCGGCCTGCCCATCGTCACCTTCATCGACACCCAGGGGGCCTATCCGGGCGTGGGCGCCGAGGAGCGCGGGCAGAGCGAGGCCATCGCCCGCAACCTGTTCGAGATGGCGGTGCTCGCCACGCCGATCGTCACGGTCGTGACGGGCGAGGGCGGCTCCGGAGGCGCCCTGGCGATCGGTGTCTGCGACCGGCTCGTGATGCTTCAGTACAGCACCTATTCGGTGATCTCCCCGGAAGGCTGCGCCTCCATCCTGTGGCGCAGCGCGGACAAGAAGGAGGCGGCCGCCGAGGCGCTGGGCATCACCGCGGGCCGGTTGAAGCAGCTGGGCCTCATCGATGAACTGCTCGAGGAGCCCCTGGGCGGCGCGCATCGCGATCCGGCCGCCACCGCCGCCTCGCTGAAGGAGGCGGTGATCCGTCACCTGGACGAGCTCGAGAAGCTCACCACCGGGCAGCTGCTGGCCCGCCGCGCCGAGAAGGTCGCCGGCTTCGGCGTGTTTGCCGAGGACGGGTCGGAGTAGCCGCGTGAGGCGGCGTGGTCCCCGGGCGGATCCGGCCTGGGTCTACTCGCAGCTGCTCGCGCTGCATCCGCAGGCCTCGGGTGGGCCGTTGTGCGTCGCCTTCAGCGGCGGTGAGGATTCGACCGCCCTGCTGGGCCTGCTCGCGGCGCTGCCGCAGGTGCAGCCGCGCCTGCGGGCCGTGCACATCGACCACGGCCTGCACGCAGCTTCCGGATCCTGGGCGCGGCACTGCCGTGCCACCTGCCGCGCGCTGCACGTGCCGTTGACCATCCGGCGCCTCGTCCTGGAGCCTACCCGCGGATACTCGACCGAGGCGCTGGCCCGCGAGGCCCGCTATGCGGCCCTGGCCGGCCTGCTGCGGCCCGGGGAGGTGCTGCTCAGCGCCCATCATCTGGAGGATCAGCTCGAGACAGTGCTGCTGCAGCTGCTGCGCGGCGCGGGGCTCCCCGGGTTGGCCGCGATGCCCGCGGTGGCGCCCCTGGGCGCGGGATTCCTGGTGCGGCCGCTGCTGGGCGTGGCGCGCGCGCCGCTGCGCGCCTGGGTGCGGGAGCGGGGCCTCGCCTGCCTCGAGGATCCCTCCAATGCCGATGCGGGCTTTGACCGCAATTACCTGCGTCACGAGGTCCTGCCGGCCATCATCGACCGCTGGCCGGGCGCGGCGGCCACTGTGGCGCGCAGCGCACGCCACATCGCCGCGGCGCAGGGGCTGCTCGATGGGCTGGCGCGCGCGGACGTGGCCCGGGCCGCCGATGGCGCCGGGTTGTCCGTCGCGGCACTGCGCGCGCTGCCGCTCGAGCGCCGCCGCAACGCCCTGCGCTTCTGGATCGCCCGGAGGGCATCCTCCGCCGCGGGCCGCGGGGTGCCGGATGCGCGCCGCCTGGAGGAGATTGCCGTGTCATTGCTGGCGGCCAGGGCGGGCGCCAATCCGTTCGTCAGCTGGGGCGGGCGGCGGGTGCAGCGGCATGGCGGTCGGCTCCTCCTCGATGAGACGCGGGCGGTGGCTTCGGGGTACGAGGTCAACTGGGATCTCAAGCGCACCCGCCGCCTCACCCTGCCACAGGGCGCCGGGCGGCTGGAGCTGGTGCGCTCGGCGCACGGGCTGATCGATGCCGCGGCGCTGCCGGCGCAGGTGACGGTACGGACGCGCCGCGGCGGCGAGCGGTTGCGGCCGCGGGCCGGTGGACCCTCACGCACCCTGAAAAGCCTCCTGCAAAGTGAGGCCATCTCACTCACCGAGCGGCAGAATCTGCCCCTGCTGTTCGCCGGCGATCACCTGGCGGCCGCCGCCGACCTGTGGGTGGACGCGCGCTGGCAGCCGCTGGCCGAACCGGCACGACGCATGCGACTCATCTGGCACAGACCCGCGTGATTTGCTAGTCTGTTCGCCCGTCGAGCCTGCACACCTGCAGGCGCATTTTTTGGTCCGGCGGAAATCCCCTTCATCCATGAGCCGTTTCGTTTTCGTAACTGGCGGTGTCGTTTCCTCGTTGGGGAAGGGCATCGCCGCCGCATCACTGGGCGCGATCCTCGAGGCCCGCGGCCTTGCCGTCGCCATGGTGAAGCTCGATCCCTACATCAACGTGGATCCGGGCACGATGAGCCCGTTCCAGCACGGCGAGGTGTTCGTCACCCAGGACGGGACCGAGACCGACCTCGACCTGGGCCACTACGAGCGGTTCGTGCGCACGACCACCGGCCGGCACAGCAATTTCACCACCGGGCGCATCTACGAACGGGTGATCGCCAAGGAGCGCCGCGGCGATTATCTCGGCGCGACGGTCCAGGTCATTCCGCACATCACCGATGAGATCAAGCGCAGCATCAAGCTCGGCGCGAACGAAGCGGACGTGTGCATGGTGGAGATCGGCGGCACGGTCGGCGACATCGAATCCCTGCCGTTCCTGGAAGCCATCCGGCAACTGGGCGTGGAGCTGGGCCGCAACAACTGCGTGTTCATGCACCTGACCCTGGTGCCGGTGGTCGGGGGCCCCGACTCCGGCGAGATCAAGACCAAGCCCACCCAGCACTCGGTCAAGGAGCTGCGCGGCATCGGCATCCAGCCGGACATCCTTCTGTGCCGCTGCCGGCACCCGCTGCCCGAGGAGCAGCGCCGCAAGATCGCCCTGTTCACCAACGTGGAGGAACGTGCGGTCATTTCCGCGGTCGACGCGGACGACATCTACAAGATTCCGATCCTGCTGCACGAACAGGGGCTCGATGACATCGTCGTCAACAAGCTCGGCCTCACCGTCCCGCAGACCGACCTCACCGAATGGCGCCAGGTGGTCGCCGCCAAGGCCAATCCGGACGGCCAGGTGGATATCGCGATGGTCGGCAAGTACGTGCAGGCGCGTGATTCGTATATCTCGCTGAACGAGGCGCTGACGCACGGGGGCCTGAAGACCCGCACCCGGGTCAACGTGCACTACATCGAATCCACGGACATCGAGCAGCACGGCACCCATGCCCTGGCCGGCATGGACGCGATCCTGGTGCCGGGCGGCTTCGGCGAGCGGGGCATCGAAGGCAAGATCGCCGCGGTGCGCTATGCACGCGAAAACGGCATTCCCTACCTGGGAATCTGCCTAGGCATGCAGATCGCCATCGTCGAGTTCGGCCGCCACGTGCTGGGCTTGAGTGATGCCAACAGCACCGAGTTCAATCGCGCGACGCCCCACCCCGTGATCGCCCTGATATCCGAGTGGCAGGACGCGGCGCACGGGTCGCAGCAGCGCGACGAGAAGTCCGCCAAGGGCGGCACGATGCGGCTCGGTGCGCAGGAAGTGCTGCTCGCACCTGGCACCCGCGCGCGCGAACTCTACGGTCGCGACACCATTTTCGAGCGCCATCGGCATCGCTTCGAATTCAACAACACCTACCGCGAACGCTACACCCGCGGCGGGCTCAAGTTCGCGGGCCTGTCGCGTGATGACCTGGTGGAAATCATCGAGCTGCCCGGTCATCCGTGGTTCGTGGCGACCCAGTTCCATCCCGAGTTCACCTCGACGCCGCGCGACGGGCATCCGCTGTTCGCGGGATTCGTCCGGGCAGCCCGGGCCTGTCGCGCCTCGCAGCTGCCGGTCGCAGCCGGTGCATGAAGCTCGCCGGGTTTAGTGCAGGCTCCGATCAGCCGCTGTTCCTGATCGCCGGACCGTGCGTCATCGAGGGCGCGACGCTCACGCAGGAGATCGCCGGCACGCTGGTGGAACTGACGGCGAGGCTCGGCTTGCCCTTCGTCTTCAAGGCCTCCTTCGACAAGGCCAATCGCTCCTCGCGCAACAGCTATCGCGGTCCGGGACTCGAGTCGGGGCTCGCGGTGCTGGAGTCGGTGCGCCGGCTGTTCAAGGTTCCGGTGCTCACCGATGTCCACGAGGACACGCCGCTGTCGGAGGTGGCCGCCGTGGTCGATGTGCTGCAGACCCCGGCCTTCCTGTGCCGCCAGACCAATTTCATCACCAGCGTCGCCGCGCAGGGCAAGCCCGTCAACATCAAGAAGGGGCAGTTCCTCTCGCCGTGGGAGATGCGCAACGTCGTCGACAAGGCCCGCAGCACCGGCAACGAGGCGATCATGGTGTGCGAGCGCGGCTTCTGCTTCGGCTACAACAACCTGATCACCGACATGCGCTCGCTCGCCATCATGCGCGAGACCGGCTGTCCGGTGGTCTTCGACGCGACGCACTCGGTGCAGCTGCCGGGTGGCGCGGGCAACGCCTCCGGGGGGCAGCGTGAATTCGTGCCGGTGCTGGCGCGGGCCGCGGTCGCGGCGGGCGTCGCCGGAATCTTCATGGAGACCCATCCGCAGCCGGAGAAGGCGCTCTCCGACGGGCCGAATGCCTGGCCGCTGGCGCGCATGCCGTCGCTCCTGGCGACGCTGATCGAACTGGACCGTATCGTCAAGAAGCAACCCTTCGAGGAATCGCTGTTATGAGCCGTATCGTCGACATCCGCGGACGCGAAATCATGGATTCGCGCGGCAATCCCACGGTGGAGGCGGATGTCATCCTCGACGGCGGCGTCCTGGGCCGGGCGGCCGTGCCCTCGGGCGCCTCGACCGGCAGCCGCGAAGCGGTGGAGCTGCGCGATGGGGATCCGAAGCGCTACGGCGGCAAGGGGGTGCTGAAGGCGGTCGAGCACGTGAACACGGTGCTGCGCCAGGCGCTGCTGGGCCGCGACGCGCGCGACCAGGAGGGCCTCGATGAAGTGATGATAAAACTCGACGGCACGCCGACCAAGGGCCGCCTCGGTGCCAACGCGCTGCTGGCGATTTCCCTGGCCAACGCGCACGCTGCGGCGAACCTGGGCAAGCTGCCGCTCTACCGGTACGTGGGCAGGGGCCGCGAGCCGGTCATGCCGGTGCCGATGATGAATATCGTCAACGGCGGCGCGCATGCCAACAACAGCCTCGATATCCAGGAGTTCATGATCCTGCCCGTCGGCGCGCCGAGTTTTCGCGAGGCGCTGCGCTATGGCGCCGAGATCTTCCACGCGCTGAAGAAGATCCTCTCCGACCGCGGCCTGTCGACCACCGTGGGTGACGAGGGCGGATTCGCGCCGAACCTCGGGTCCAACGAAGAGGCGCTCGAGGTCATCCTCCAGGCCGTCGACAAGGCCGGCTACAAGGCGGGCCGGGACATCTACCTGGGCCTGGACGCTGCGAGCACCGAGTTCTACAAGGACGGCCGCTACGACCTGGAGTGCGAGAACCGGCGCTTCACGGCCACCGAATTCACCCGCTACCTGGCTGACCTTGCGGCCCGCTATCCGATCATCACCATCGAGGATGGCATGAGCGAGGCGGACTGGGCTGGCTGGGCGGAGCTGACCCGGGCCCTGGGTGATCGCATCCAGCTCGTCGGGGATGACCTGTTTGTGACCAACACGAAGATCCTCGCCGAAGGCATCGCGAAGCACACGGCCAATGCGATCCTCATCAAGCCGAACCAGATCGGGACCCTGACCGAGACGCTGGCGGCCATCGCCATGGCGGAGAAGGCCGGCTACGCCTCGGTCATGTCGCACCGTTCGGGCGAGACCGAGGATGCGACCATCGCCGACCTCGCCGTGGGCACGGCCGCTTCCCAGATCAAGACCGGTTCGCTGTCGCGCTCGGACCGGACCGCGAAGTACAACCAGCTGCTGCGCATCGAGCTGGAACTGGGCAAGGTGCGCTACGCCGGCCGTGACGCCTTTCCGGTGAAGTTGTAGGCTTGCGCGGTGAAATGGCTGGCCATAGCCCTCGGCGTCGTCATCGCGATACTGCAGTACCGGCTGTGGCTGTCGGAAAGCGGCGTTCGCGAGCTGGCGCGGATGCGCGAGGCCGTGGCGCAGCAGCAGGCCCGCAACGCCGCCCTCGTGGAGCGCAACCGGCAGCTGGCCGCTGAAGTGCGCGACCTGAAGACCGGCATGGCCGCGCTCGAGGAGCGTGCGCGCAGCGACCTTGGAATGATCGCCGCCAACGAAACCTTCTACCAGGTCGTGCCCGCGAAACCCGCGGCGCCTCCGGCATCCGCCGCGCAGATCGCCGCGCGCTGAGGGCTTCTGCCGACTTGAACTACTGGCTCATCATGCCCGCGGCGGGCGCCGGACGCCGATTCGGCGCAGCGCTCCCCAAACAATACGCGCAGCTGCTCGGCGGTACCGTCCTGGAGTGGGCGCTGTCGGGATTCATCGCCGATCCGCGCTGCTCGGGGATCGTCGTCGCGGTGGCGCCCGAGGATCCCTGGTGGCCGCAGGTCGCACCGCGCCTGCCTTCCGGCGTCGTCGCGGTCGCGGGCGGCGCCGAGCGCAGTGAATCGGTGCTCAACGGCCTGCGCGCCCTGGGCGGGCGTGCCCAGGAGCGCGACTGGGTGCTGGTGCATGATGCGGCCCGACCCTGCCTGTCGGCGGCGGACCTGGGGCGGCTGCTGGGCGAGCTTGCCGAGGAGGACACCGGGGGCCTGCTGGCCTCGCCCGGCTCCGATACCCTCAAGTACGCACCGCCCGGCGGCCCGGCCGTGGAGCGGACGATGGATCGGACCGGTCTGTGGCGGGCGCTGACCCCGCAGATGTTCCGCTACGGTGCTCTGCGCAAGGCTCTGGAGGCGGCCCACGATGCCGGTCGGACGCCGACGGATGAGTCACAGGCCCTCGAGTGGGTCGGGGCGCGTCCGCGGCTCGTGGAAGGCTCGGCCGCCAACATCAAGGTGACCACGGCCCAGGATCTGGTGCTGGCGGCGGCGATTCTGACCTCGATGGGCCGGGTGGCGCCGCTTGCCGGGGCACCGGATCAACAACAGCGAACCGCGGAGCAGGCCATGCGCATCGGATCGGGTTTCGACGTTCACGCCTTCGGCGCAGGGGAGTTCGTGATGCTCGGCGGGGTGCGGGTCCCGTACGGCCGTGGCGTGATCGCGCACTCCGACGGCGATGTGATCCTGCACGCGCTATGCGACGCACTGCTCGGCGCCGCGGGCCTGGGCGACATCGGACAGCATTTCCGCGACGATGATCCGCAGTGGCGCAACGCGGACAGCAAGGGGTTCGTGCGCGGCGCACTCGCGATGCTGCGCGAGCGCGACCTCGCGGTCATCAATGCCGACATCACCGTGCTCGCGGAGGCGCCGCGGCTGTCCGCTCATCGCGAGCAGATCCGCCGCAGCATCGCGACGCTGCTCGAGGTCGAACCGGACTGCGTCAACGTGAAGGCCACCACCACCGAGAAGATGGGTTTCCTGGGCCGGGGCGAGGGCCTGGCGGCCCAGGCCGTGGTCCTGCTGCGCACGCGCTCCTGAGAGGCGCCATTGACCCTGCGGCAGTGGCGGCAGCTCGCGCTCGGTGCGCCGCGTGCCTGGGGCGATCCGCAGGCGACCGGAATCCTGCGCTCGACCCCTGAGGATTTCGTGGTGGAGGAGGACCTCGGGTTCGCGCCCGATGGCGACGGCGCACACCTGCTGCTGAAGGTCCGCAAGCGCGATGCGAACACCCTCTGGGTGGCCCGGGAGCTGGCGCGCGGGCTCGGCTGCCATGTCCGCGACGTCGGCTTCGCGGGCCTGAAGGATCGGCGCGCCGTGGCCATCCAGTGGTTTTCCCTGCCGGCGACGCCGCGCGCCCTGGCGGCAGCGGCGCAATTCACGAATCCGGAATTCGCCGTGCTCGAGGCGCATCGCCACCGTCGCAAGCTCCCCCGCGGCGCCCTGGCGGGCAATGCCTTCAGCATCCGGATCCGTCATTACAGCGGCAGCAGCGCGCAATGGCGCGAGCGCAGTGAGTGCATCGCACGCTGCGGCGTGCCCAACTACTTCGGTCCGCAGCGCTTCGGGCATGAGGCCGGCAACCTGTCGCGGCTCATTGCCATGGACGCCGGGCCCACGGCGCCGAGGCGCCCCGGCCGTCCGGACGGCTTCGTGCTCTCGGCCGCGCGCAGCCTGATATTCAACGCCGTCGCCGGGGAGCGGGTCCGCCAGGGCAGCTGGGCGAGCCTCGCGGTGGGGGACGTGGCGAACCTCGACGGCCGCGGCAGTGTGTTCAGGGTGGAGGAGCTGACCGGGGAGCTGTCGCGGCGTGCGGCGGCGCTCGAGGTGCATCCCACCGGGCCCCTGTGGGGCGCGGGCGAGCTGCTATCCACCGGGCCCGTGCGGGATCTGGAACGACGCATCGCGGCCGAACTGGCCGCCGCCAGTGCGTTCACCGTCGAGGCCGGTGTGCGCCAGGAGCGGCGCAGCCTGCGGCTCAAGGTCCAGAATCTCGAGTGCGAGCAGGATGCCGATGCGCTGCTGCTGCGCTTCTGGCTGCGCAGCGGCAGTTTCGCGACGGCGGTATTGCGGGAATTTCTCGGCGATCCGCCCGGCACCGATCATGCGGTGGTGGACGCGGACGATGCCTGAGGCGGGCCCCCGAGCAGGACGTACACGGCGCCGGTGCCGCCATCGGCCGCTCGCGCCGAGGCGAATGCCAGCACCGGCGCCGTGTGGCGCAACGTGCCGTTGACCAGCTGCCGCAGCACGGCTCCCCTGGAGCCCGAGCGCAACCCCTTGCCGTGCACGATGCGCAGACAGCGCGCGTGCCGCCGCAGCGCCGTGCCCAGGAACTCGCGCAACTGCGCCCTCGCTTCGGCCACCGTCAGGCCGTGCAGGTCCAGCTCGCCCTGGATCCGGTACTGGCCCCGCCGCAGTTTGCGCAAGGTCGCCTGCGGGACGCCAGGCCGCGCGAACAGACTCGGATCGCCCGCGAGCGGCTCCGGTTCATCCGGCCAGGCATGCGGGAGATCATCGAGCAGCGCCGACGGCTCGGCCCGTCTGCGGCGGACCCGGGTGCGGACCCCGTGATCGGGAGCCTCGTTCGCCACGCGGGCGGCATGCGTGAGCGGCTTCACCCCGCGAGTGGCTTCGCGAAACAGCGCAGACTCATCCTCATCGGGCTTGGGCTTCACTTCGACCTCCCGAACCGGCTCCCCAACCGCTATATTGGCCCGCGTGAAAATTCTCGTCAGCAACGATGACGGCTACCGCGCCGACGGCATCCGTGCCCTGGTCGATGGTCTGCGGGATCTCGGGCAGGTGACCGTGGTCGCTCCCGACCGCAATCGCAGCGGCGCCAGCAACTCCCTGACCCTGGAGGTACCGCTGCGGGTCCAGGAAATCGAGCCGAACGTGTACTGCGTGCTCGGCGGCACGCCCACCGACTGCGTGCACCTGGCTATTTCGGGCTTCTTCAGCTATCGCCACGACATGGTGGTGTCGGGCATCAATGACGGAGCGAACCTGGGCGATGACGTGCTGTATTCGGGCACGGTGGCGGCGGCGATGGAGGGCCGGTCCCTGGGGCTGCCGGCGCTCGCCGTCTCGCTGTGCACCGGCGAGCACGGCGGGCGGCATTTCGCAACAGCCGCGCGCGTGGCACGGATGCTGGTGGCGCAGCTGCTGCAGCACCCCCTCGAGCGCGCGACCATCCTCAACGTGAATATTCCGGACCTGCCGTTCGATGAGCTGCGCGGCCTGCGCGCGACGCGCCTGGGGCTGCGTCACCCGGCGGAGAACGTCATCGAGGCCCGCGACCAGCGCAATCGGGTGGTCTACTGGATCGGGCCGCCCGGCGCGGGTGCCGATGCGGGCGAGGGCACCGATTTTCACGCCGTCGCGCAGGGCTTCGTGTCGGTGACGCCGCTGCAGATCGACCTGACCCGCCATGGTGCCCTCGACACGGTCGCCGGCTGGTTGGCCAAGTCGGGCTGGCCGGATCGGGCTCATCCCGGGGCCGCCGCGGCAACGCCATGATCGACGTGCGCATGTCCGGCATCGGCATGACCTCCGCGCGCACCCGCGATCGGCTGGTGCAGCGGCTGCGCGAGCAGGGCATCACGGACCCGCGGGTGCTGGAGTGCATCCGCAACGTGCCGCGCCATATCTTCGTCGACGAGGCCCTCGGCAGCCGCGCCTACGAGGACACGGCGCTGCCCATCGGTTTCGGCCAGACCATCTCCCAGCCGTTCATCGTGGCGCGCATGACCGAGGCGCTGCTGGCCGCGGGTCCGCTGTCCAAGGTGCTCGAAGTCGGCACGGGCTGCGGCTACCAGACCGCCGTGCTCGCACCGCTGGTCACCAAGCTCTACAGCATCGAGCGCATCGAACCCCTGTACCTGCGCGCGAAGCTGCGGCTCGAGGAACTCGGCGTGCGCAACGTGCGCCTCAAGCATGGCGACGGCACCGTGGGCTGGAAGAGCCTCGCGCCATTCGACGGCATCCTGGTCACGGCGGCGCCGATGTCTGTGCCCGAGGCGCTGCTCAATCAACTGCAGGTGGGTGGCCGTCTCGTCGCGCCGGTGGGTGCGGAGGGGCACCAGGAACTGGTCCGCTTCACCCGCAAGGAGAATCGCATCGAGCGGCAGTCCTTGGGCGCGGTCGCATTCGTGCCGCTGCTCGGCGGGGTCGTGGCCTAGCAAAAATATTTTACTCGATGTTAATCGTGTAACTTCATGGTTTCACTGCAATGATGTGCCGCCAACGCTTGCGGCGGCCGACGTCCCGGTGACTTGCGCCATATTCGGCTGTAATCAAGCGCTTGCGTGCTGAAGCGTGACGTGTTTAACATGTCGCCGTCGTGCGACGAGGACGCTGACCAGAGGGCACCGGGCGGAGAGACGCGAAAAAAGCAACAAGAATATCTTATATAACAATAACTAAGGGACTTTTGTTCGAGTCTGTCAGCTTCGGATGAATGTCTTGTCGGATTGGATTTCTTCCCCGGTGCCTTCTTTGTCAGCGTCCTCGAAGCCCGCCAGCGGCGGGCTTCGAGGTAAGACCCACAGCCTGATCCCCTTCAATACGCCGGAAACAATGCCGCGGCGACGCTGCGATCTTCCTGCACGAGAATGTTGTACGTGCGGCAGGCCGCGCCCAGATCCATCACCTCGAGCCCGATCGCGCGCCTGAGGAACTCCTGCCTGATGCCGGCGGCGGGCAGGGTCTGCCGCGCCCCGGTGCCGAGCAGAACGACGTCCGGCTTCAGGGCGAAGATCACTTCCAGGTCCTGCGCGCACAGTGTCGCGACGTCGCGCGCCGGCCAGTCGAGAATGAGGCTGCGCGAGGTGATGACGCACGGCGAGCGCTGCACCCGTTCGCCGATGCGCACTTCCCCGGGGCCGTAGCCGCGGATGAGATTGACGTCGGTGCGCGAGTCGAGCGTGAACTTCATGTGTGTACGATAGCGTCCATGAGTGAAGTGGCCATCATACTGTCGGATCTGTATCTCGCGGCCAATGGACGCGGCGGCGTGGACGACCGCAAGGCCGCGGTGCCCGGGGATGCCCTGCCGGCGCTTGCCCGGATCGCCCGTTACGCCGGCGTGAGTCCCCTGCCCGGGGGCTGGCGGGCGTGGCTCGCGGGCTGGCTCGGGCGCGGGGATGTCGCCGCGGCCTGCAATGCGACGCCGGCCGTGATCGCCGCGGCCGCCTTGCCGGCGGGCACGGCAGCGGCGCGCGATGCCGGGAGCCTGTGGCTGGCGACACCGCTGCACCTGATCGCGGGCCTGAGCGGCGTCTACCTGGATTACCGCGGCCTGCTGAAACTCGACGCCGCGGCCCTGGATGACCTGTGCCGGGACTTCGGGGCGGCCTTCGCTGCGCGTGGCTTCTCGCTGCACGGCCTGCCCGGGGGCGGGTTGCTGGCCTGCGGCCCGCGCTTCGCGCAACTGCCGCAAACCAGTGATCCGGCCCGGCTGCTCGGGGGCGGGATCGCCGGCAGCACCGTGCAGGGGCCCGGTGCGGCGCAGCTGCTGAGGCTCGGGGCCGAACTTGAGATGTGGCTGCACGCCCATCCGTTGAACGCGGCACGGGAGCGGCGCCGCGAGGCGCCGCTGACGACGCTGTGGATGTGGGGCGGTGGTGAGCCGCTCGATCCGCGCCGGTTGTCGCCGCCGACGCCGGCGGCCCACCGGGACGCGACGTTCATGACGGTGTTCGGCGAAGACCCGGTGGTCGCGGGCCTGTGCGCCTTGAGCGGGGCACGCCTGCGCCCGTCGGCCGGCAGCGCCCATGACCTCCTCAGCAGCGGTGCGGCGCGCACCGCGGCGGTCATCCCGTTGTTCCACACCGACAAGCCGCAGCCGGCGACGCTCCTCGACCTGCTGCGGCACCTCGACGAGCGGGTGCTCGCGCCGGTGGTCACGGCGCTCAAGGACGGTGTGATCCGCCAGTTGACGCTGGTCGCGAATGACCGTTGCAGCGTGCTGACGGCCCGTGACGGCCTGCGCTTCTGGCGCCGCTCGCGCGGCCCCTGGGCCGTGCTGCAATGAGGCCGCAGATCCGGCGCCGCACCGTCAGTGGCGAGGGCGCGCTGGGCGCGCAACTGCACCCGGTGCTGCGGCGCGCCTATGCGGCGCGCGGCATACGCGATGCCGCCGAGCTGTCCATCGAACTGTCGCGGCTGCTGCCGGTAGGCACACTCGGCGGGGTCGGCGCGGCCGTGGAGCTGCTGTTGCGGCACCGCGTGGACGGCCGCATCCTCGTGATCGGGGACTTCGATGCGGATGGGGCGACCAGCACGGCGCTGATGCTGCGGGCGCTGCGCGCCTGGGGTTTCGCCAGCGTCGATTTCCTGGTGCCCAACCGCTTCGAGTTCGGCTACGGACTGACGCCGCAGATCGTCGCGGTGGCGGCGGCGCGCGAACCCACGCTGCTGGTGACGGTCGACAACGGCATCTCGAGCCTCGCCGGTGTCGCGAGCGCCCGGGCGCGGGGGCTGGATGTGCTGGTCACCGACCATCACCTGCCGGCGAGCGAGCTGCCGCAGGCCAATGTCATCGTCAATCCGAATGCCGGCGGCGATGACTTCGCGAGCCGCAGCCTCGCCGGCGTGGGCGTTGCGTTCTACGTGCTCGCGGCGCTGAAGCGCGCGCTCGATGAGGCGGCCTTGAGTCCGGCCGGCGCCCCGGGGATCGCGGATTTCCTGGACCTGGTCGCCCTCGGCACCGTGGCGGACCTGGTGCCGCTCGATGCCAACAACCGGGTGCTGGTGGCCCAGGGCCTGCGACGCATCCGTGCGGGGCGCTGCGTGCCCGGCATCACGGCGCTGCTGCAGGTGGCGCAGCGGCGGCGCTCGGACCTGACCGCCACGGACCTCGGGTTCTCGGTGGCGCCCCGTTTGAACGCCGCGGGGCGGCTCGAGGACATGAGCATCGGCATCCAGTGCCTGCTCGAGGACGACCCGGCGCAGGCCGCTGCGCTCGCGACCCGCCTCGACGGCATCAACCGCGAACGCCGCCAGATCGAAGCGCGCATGCAGGCCGACGCGCTCGCGGCGCTGCGGGGCCTCGCCGACCCCATGAGCCGCGCGGCGCAGCGCCACGGCCTGTGCCTGTTCGATGAGAGCTGGCACCAGGGCGTCGTCGGCCTGGTCGCAAGCCGCATCAAGGATCGCACCGGCCGACCGGTGGTCGCCTTCGCCCGGGCCGCCGATGGGGTGTTGCGCGGTTCGGCCCGATCGGTGCCCGGGCTGCACATCCGCGACGTGCTGGACGCGATCGCAACCCGCCATCCCGACCTCATCGCGCGTTTCGGCGGCCATGCCATGGCCGCCGGCATGACGCTCGATGCCGCCCGGCTCGATGAATTCGCCGCGGCCTTCGACGCGGAAGTGTCCCGCTGGTCGGACGTGGCGGGCCTCGCCACCTGCATCGAGACCGACGGGGAGCTGACGGTGGCGGAACTGGCGCTGCAGACCGCCGAGGCGCTGCGCGCTGGGGGGCCCTGGGGCCAGCTGTTTCCCGAACCCACGTTCGATGGCGTGTTCATGGTGCGCAGGACGCGCATCGTGGGCGAGCGTCACGTGAAGATGTGGGTGGAGGTGCCGCACACCGGGCGCTCATTCGATGCGATCGCCTTCAATTTCCTCGATGCGGCCGATGCCGGCGCCGGCACCGGCCTGCCCGAGGGCGAGGTGCGCCTGGTGTATCGCCTGGACGTGAACGAGTACCAGAACCAGCGCCGTCTGCAGCTGCTGGTGGACCACGTGCTGCCGGCTGCGGACAATTGAGGAACCCGGGGCGGGCAGCTGCTAGAATGCGCGTCCTTTTTTCCAGGTTCGAGTCGCATGGAACTTAATCAGCTCAGGCGCCAGCTCAAAGACCTCGGGGAGCGGATCGGCTCCCTTCGGGGGTTTCTTTGAGTACGACCGCAAGAAGGAGCGGTTGGAAGAGGTCAGCCTCGAACTGGAGGACCCGGCCATCTGGCAGGATCCCCCCAGGGCCCAGGATCTGGGCAAGGAGCGCGCGCGACTGACCGCGCAGCTGGGCGTCCTCGACCGCACCACCCACGGTGTCGCCGAGGCCGGCGAGTTGCTGGACCTGGCCGAGGCCGAAGGGGACGAATCCGCCGCCCGCGACATCGACGCCGAGACGCAGCGCCTGGAAGCCGAAGTACGCAGGCTCGAGCTGGAGCGCATGTTCGACGGGGAGATGGACTCGCACTCGGCGTTCCTCGACATCCAGGCCGGAGCCGGTGGCACCGAGGCCCAGGACTGGGCGCAGATGCTGCTGCGCATGTACCTGCGCTGGGGAGCCGCGCACGGCTTCGCCTGCGAAGTCATCGATTCCAACCCCGGTGAAGTGGCCGGCATGAAGAGCGCCACGGTGCAGGTCACCGGCGAGTATGCCTACGGCTGGCTGCGCACCGAGACCGGCGTGCACCGGCTGGTGCGCAAGTCGCCCTTTGATTCGGGGAACCGACGGCATACCTCCTTCGCCTCGGTGTTCATTTCGCCGGAAATCGACGACGACATCGAAATCGACATCAATCCGGCGGACCTGAAGACCGACGTCTACCGCTCGAGCGGCGCCGGCGGCCAGCACGTCAACAAGACCGAGTCGGCCGTGCGCATCACGCACCTGCCGAGCGGCATCGTCGTGGCCTGCCAGAACGAACGCAGCCAGCACAAGAACCGCTCGACGGCGATGAAGATGCTGAAGGCGAAGCTCTACGAACTCGAAGTCAACAAGCGCAACGCCGCGGCCCAGGTGCTCGAGGAATCCAAGTCCGACGTGAGCTGGGGACACCAGATCCGCTCGTACGTGCTGGACCAGTCGCGCATCAAGGATCTGCGCACCGGCGTTGAAATCGGCAATACCGCGGCCGTGCTCGACGGTGACCTGGACCCGTTTCTGGAGGCGGCCCTGAAGGCCGGTGTCAAGTAAATGGACGATGAGAACTCGCTGATCGCCGAACGGCGCGCGAAGCTTGCGAAACTGCGCGCCGCGGGCGTGGCCTTCCCGAACGACTTCCGGCGCGATGCGCTGGCCGGGGATCTGCACGCCGCCTTCGGCGAGCGCGACGATGAGTGGCTCGTCGCGAACCCGACGCCGGTCAGGGTCGGGGGCCGCATGATGTTCAAGCGGGTCATGGGCAAGGCCAGCTTCGCCAAGCTCGCGGACCGCACCGGCCAGATCCAGCTGTTCCTCCAGGCCGAGAGCCTGGGCGCCGGCTACGAGGAGTTCAAGACCGCCGACGTGGGCGACATCCTCGGCGCCACCGGGGTGTTGTTCCGGACCAAGACCGGCGAGCTGTCGGTGCGCGTCACCGAGGTGCGTACGCTGGTGAAGTCGCTGCGCCCGCTGCCCGACAAGTGGCACGGCATCGCCGACGTCGATACGCGGTACCGGCAGCGCTACGTCGATCTCATCATGACGCAGGCCAGCCGCGAGGTGTTCCGCACCCGCTCGCGCATCGTGCGCTACCTGCGCGACTTCCTCGACGCCCTGGACTTCCTCGAGGTCGAGACACCGATGATGCAGCCGATACCGGGGGGCGCGGCGGCGCGGCCTTTCATCACGCACTACAACGCGCTCGACATCGACATGTACCTGCGGATCGCCCCGGAGCTGTACCTGAAGCGCCTGGTGGTCGGCGGTTTCGAGCGCGTCTACGAGCTGAACCGGGTGTTCCGCAACGAGGGGCTCTCCACGCGCCACAATCCGGAATTCACGATGCTCGAGTTGTACCTGGCGTATGGCGACTACCGCGACCTGATGGACTGGGCCGAGAAGGCCCTGCGCGGCATGGCCCAGGCGATCAAGGGGGGCGACGTCATCGAATACCAGGGCCGCGCCTACGACCTGGGCAAGCCGTTCCGCCGCGTGACGGTGGAGCAGGCGATCCTGGAGCGCAATCCGGAGCTCGATCCGGCGCG
>DATJPN010000169.1:0-2598 GCA_035506335.1 Steroidobacteraceae bacterium
CGCCGTGTACCAGACGCTCACGCGCTGCTCGCTCAGGATCCGGTACCAGCGCTCGGCATCGAAATCCCCCTCGTCGATGATGCTGGTGATGCCATGAAGGAGCGGCGCGAGGATGCCGTAGGAGGTGCCCGTCACCCAGCCGGGGTCGGCGGTGCACCAGAAGATGTCTTCCGGGTGCAGGTCGAGCGCGTACTTGCCCGTCATGTAATGCATCAGTGCGGCACCGTGCACGTGCAAGGCACCCTTCGGCCGGCCGGTCGTGCCGCTCGTGAAGTGCAGCAGGGCCGGATCGTCGGGCCCGGTCGCCGCCGCCTCGCCCGCCTCGCTCGCGGCCGCCATGAGGGGCCCGAGCGCCCGCGTGCCGGGGGGCGCCGCCTGCCCGTCCCGCGTCACCACCAGCACATGTTCGAGACTCTTGACCTGGTCCACCACCGTCGCGGCCCGGCGCCGGTAGAGCGTATCGGTCGTGACCAGCACGCGCGCCTCGCCGAGCATCAGCCGCGTCAGCAGCGGCTCGGGCCCGAAGGCGGAGAACAGCGGCGAGACGACCGCGCCCAGGCGCAGTGCGCCGAGCGCCGCGATGTACAGTTCGGGTATGCGCTCGAGCAGCAGGAATACCCGATCGCCGCGCCCGACGCCGAGGCCCCGCAGGACATTGGCGAACTTCGCGGCCTGCTGCGCGAGCTGCGCATAGGTCAGCTCACGCGCGGTCCCGTCGCGCCCGATGCAACGCAGCGCAGTGTGGGACGCGCGCGAAGATCGTGCCCAGCGGTCGACCGCCAGCCAGGAGATATTGAATGCCTGGGCGGGCCCCCGACCCAGCTCCGCCGCGATCCGCTCCCACGAGAACCCGGCGATCGCCTGCGCGTACTCTTCCAGGTTGGGCTGGACCGGCCAGGTCCCCGGGTCCTTGTGAATCCTCGATGCGCGCGGTGCCATGGAGTCCACAGCTTAATCAACTGTGCGCTCACCGCATCGCTACAAATACCTAGACTGTGCTGCGCAGCATTCATGCGCCGGCCGGGGCGAATTGACGAGCGGGCCAGCCTCGCCCGCTCCATCAATTCGCCCCATCCGCTGTTCCACCGGTATCGTCTTCGTTACCGCGATTCCCGCACTCGGCGGGCGTGATCAATCTAGTTCCCGAAGGTTGCGGGTGCGTGGCGGATCTGTGTCGGAGTGCTCGGTGTGAGTGCTACCGACTTCGGGGGTGGTATTCGCGATAAACGACGCGTACCCAGCGATCCGTGCCCCTGCCGGCCTTCGCAAATCCCTCGGTCGGATGAAGCGCGACAACCTCATCCTCGGTCAGTCCACGGGCGATGGCTTCGGCGATGCGGTTCCGGATCAAGACGAGTCGGTCCCGATAGTCCTGCAGCCCGGCGCGGTCGGTAACCTCACCATGGCCGGGGACAATGATCGTCCGCTCATCAATGAGCCGGAGAAGTGTGTCGGCCGCGGCGATCATGCCGTGAGCAGAACCACCGTTCAGATCGTCGAAATAGGGTGGGCGATACAGGTAGCCGACGAACAGATCACCTGTGAGCAACACGTTCTGCCTGCGGAAGAACACGATGGCATCGCCGTCCGTGTGGGCAGGGCCGACGTGGATGACATCGATATCATCGCCATTCCAGCGCAATCTCAGGGCTTGATCGAAGGTGATCGCCGGCCACGCCACCGGCGGATAGGCCTTCTGCGGGCCATAGAGGGACACGATCTGGTCTGTGCGCATACGCCGCGCCGCGTTCTCTTGCGCGATGATCAACGCGCCGTCCCGGGCGAAGGCCTCGTTTCCGCCGGTGTGATCGTCATGCCAGTGCGTGTTCACTATCAGCCTGACCGGCGACGCTTGCAGCGCCGCAAGCGCTGCACGCACCTTGGGCGTCAGGGCGGCATACTCATCATCGACCAGCAGCGTGCCATCCGGACCGGTCGAGACCGCGATGTTGCCGCCATAGCCCAGCAATACCTGCAGATTACCGCGCAGGGCCTGCGCGTGAATTTCGCTCTTCTCGAGATCCTGTGCGAAGACCAGGGCTGGCGCTCCGCACAGCAGTCCGGCAACAAAAGCGATGAGCAGGGCCGCCTGCTGCCATCGTCCGCTGTCTCGACGCATCAGCCGCAGCGAGCGCTCCATGACGGTCATCAGCATCGCGCGCTTACCCTTCGTACCACCGGATATACTGCGTGGCGAGCAAGGTTATCGTAAGTCCTGAATGGCTGCTTCCCGGCAGCTTGTTTCCGGCGGTCACTCAATGGCCGGTGTAGGCAATGCCGCGCTGGATGCCGCTCCTGACCCGAACCCGCCGCCGGCCAACGGCCAGTTCCGACCAAGTCGATTCTTTGGCATAGCCACGAGAGCAGGACAGATTACCGCGCGGAAAGGCCGTTGCACTACCTTGACGAAAACTGGAGAAATGTGGAGATGGCTGCGATCGATTCCAAGGTTCTAAACATTGAAGAGCTGACTCTCGAACATTTCAAAACCGGCGACTTGTTCGAGTCGAACAGTGTGCGCATCGGACCACTACTCGGCGCGAAAGATCTCGGCTATTCCTATGACGTCGTTCCACCGGGGAAGCGGTCTTGTCCTTT
>DATJPN010000170.1:0-3806 GCA_035506335.1 Steroidobacteraceae bacterium
TCAACCTGTGGATCTTGATCCTGCCGCCCAGCGCATCCGACGCCGGCTGGCATCCGCTCTCGCGCGACGACTGCCCGCCTCCCTCGTCACAGCCCCCAGGGAAGTCCCAGCATGTACCATACGGCGAAGAGCAGCGTCCAAAGCACAATCAGGATCGCCACGTAGGGCAACATCAGCGACACGACGGTCCCGACGCCGGCATTCTTGTCATACTTCTGCGCGAACCCGACGACCAACGCGAAATACGCGTTCAGCGGCGTGATCGCGTTGATCGGCGAATCGCCGATTCGGTAGGCCGCCAACACGGCGGCGGGATCCACGCTGAGCTTTACCAGCAGCGGCACAAAGACCGGCGCGAAGATGGCCCACTTCGCGATGGCGCCCGTGATGACCAGATCAATGATGAGGACGACCACGATGAAGCCGATGAGCAACCAGAACGGCCCGATGTTCGCCGCCTTGAGCCCATCGGACAGCTTCAGGGCCATGATCGTGCCCATGTTGGTGTAGTTGAAATACGCCACGAACTGGCTGATGATCAGGAACAGGAAAATGAGGCCGCCCATCCCCGACAGCGCCTTCTCGATGGCCTTGATGACGTCCGTGGCGCTCTTCATCGTTTTGGCGCCAATGCCGTACGCGGCCCCGGTCACCAGGAACACGACCGTGATGAGGGCAATCAAGCCGTTCATGAACGGCGAGTTGCCGATGAGGTCGCCGTTGTCCGGATTGCGCAAGGGAGCCCCCGGTGGTAGCGCCAACAGACAAAAGACAACCAGAACCCCCAGCAGCCCGAGCGCCGCGTATCTCAAACCGCGCGACTCGTCGGCGGAAAGTTCCCCACCCTCCTCGGCGGGCTTCTCTCCCTGGTATTCGCCCAGGCGAGGCTCGATCAGTCTCTCGGTGACGAACGCAATCAGCACCGTCAGGAAGATGACGGACGCGATGGAGAACCAGAGGTTGGAGGTCAGACCGATGGTCTTGTTGGGATCGACGAGCCGGATGGCATCGTTCGTGAACTCGACCAGGACGGCATCCAGCGGCTTGATCAGCATGTTCACGGTAAATGCGCCGGCGACCGCGGCAAAACCCAAGGCCAGTCCGGCGAGGGGATGCCGGCGGATGCTGAGGAAGGCGGTCCCGCCCAGAGGAATCAAGACCAGGTACGCGGCATCCGCGGCGATGCTGGCCAGAATGCCGACAAAGGCCAGGATGTAGGTCAGCGCCCAACTCGGAGACACCAGCACCAGTTTGCGGATCAGCGCCTGCACCAGGCCAGACCCTTCGGCCACGCCGGCGCCCACCAGGGCCACGATCATGAGCCCCACTGCCGTGAAGCCCATGAAGCTCGGGATGAGCGACGAGTAGATGAAGCGAATCCCTTCCACCGTCAGCAGACTCTTGACGGACACCGTTCGCTTCTCGATTCCGTACTGCTCCTGATCGATGGTCTGATAGGTCACCGTCGTTCCCGTATCATAGGAGCTCGGGCCGGTGGCTGCCCCCGTCTCGATCGCCTGCGTTTTCGGAACGATCACCTCATAGGAGTGACTCGTCCCCACCACCTCCAAGACGGCGGAGAGCACCACGACAAGGGCGATGAGGAGAAGAAAGATAATCGCCGGGTGAGGGACCCTGTTCCCCACCTTCTCGACCACATCCAGCACTTTCTGCATCGCCGTCTTTGGGGCTTCGCTCGCTTGGCTCATGAGGTCAGTCCTTCTGTGGAGCGGGTTAACGGCCCTCCGTGGGATCAGTGGAGCGGCAGTAGCCAGCCCACCATGAGAACGCTCACGATCATGACCAGCACCGAGAAGGGCACCCCGACGCGCACGAAGTCGCTGAAGGCGTAGTTGCCCGGGCCGACCACCAGCGTGTTCACCGGCGACGAGATCGGGGTCATGAATGCCGTGGACGCGGCCAGCGCGACGATCATCGCGAACGGATATGGCGAGGCGTGCAGGTCCTTCGCGATGGCCAGTGCCACCGGGGCCATCAGCACGGCCGTCGCCGTGTTGGAGATGAAGAGCCCGAGCAGCGCGGTGATCCCGAACAGGCTCGCCAGCACCGCGGTGGATCCGGCGCTTCCGATCAGGGCCATCAGGCCATCGGCGGCCAGATCGACGCCGCCCGTCTTCTGCAGGGCGATGGAGAACGGCAGCATGCCGACGATCAGCACCAGGCTCTTCCAGTGGATCGAGCGATACGCGCTGTCGAGGTCGATGCAGCGCAGGGCGCCCATCAGCAGGCATGCGATCAGGGCGGCCAGCACGTTCGGTACGATGCCGCTGACCATCAGGCCCACCATGAGCACCAGGCAGAACAGCGCCTGGGGGGCCTTGCCGGCGGTCGGCAGCACCTCCTCGAGCTCGGCCGGCAGATTGAGGATGAGCAGATCGGCCGAGTCCGAGCGCAGGCGCTCGACGTTCTCCCACGGCCCGATCACCAGCAGCGTATCGCCGATCCTGAGCACCTCGTTCAGGAGGCTGCCCTGGTGCGCAACGCGGCCGTGCCGCAGCCCAATCGCGGTCAAACCGAAGCGGCTGCCGATCCCGGCGTCGACGACCGTCTTGCCGGCAAGGGCGGAGTCCGCCGCCACCATGACCTCCGCCATGCCGATCTCCTGGGACCGGTCGCTGAAGTAGGCGCCCGTGAGCGGCAGGGCCTCGAGCGCAAATCGGGTCCGGAGCGCTTCGATGTCGATCGTCGGCGCGACCAGGTCCACGAGCAGGATGTCGTCGGCCCGCAGCTCGGTCTTGGCGGTGGGGCGAATGATCTCCCGGGCGAACCGGCGGCTGCGCTCGATCGCGACGATGCTCGCGCCGGACGTGCTGCGAAGGTCGAGTTCCTCCAGGGTCCGGCCCGCCAGGGGCGACTGTTCCGTCACCCGCAGCCGGTACTCCCGGTCGGCGAGCCTGTAATGCTCGATCCATTCACCCAGGCTCGGACGGCGGGAGCCTTCGGCGGCCTCCGGGCTCTTCGCCGACAGCCAGCGGCGGGCGAAGAGCATGTAGAGGATGCCGAGCAGGAGCACCGGAACGCCGAACGGCGTGAAACTGAAGAAGTGAAAACCCGCCTCCCCGTGACGGACGAGCTCGCTGTTGACCACGAGATTCGGCGCCGTCGCCACCAGCGTCATCATGCCGCTGATCAGTGCCGCCGCCGAGAGAGGCATCATGAGCTGGCTCGGTGCCGCGCCGGTTCGCTGGGCGATGCGCAGCGCGATCGGAATGAAGATGGCGACGACGCCCGTCGAGCTCATGAAGGCGCCGAGCCCCGCCACGGCCCCCATCAGCAGCACGAGGAGGCGGGTCGGGCTGCTCCCTGCCCTCACCACCAGCCAATCCCCGAGCTGCTTGGCGACGCCCGTGCGCACCAGCCCCTCGCCGATCACGAACAATGCCCCGAGGAGCACGATATTCGCATCGGCGAAGCCGGCCAGCGCCTCCCGCACGCTGATCAGGCCCAGGAGGGGTAGCGCGGTCATCATGATCAGCCCGACGGCGTCCATGCGCGGACGGTTGACCACGAACATCGCGATGGCCGCCGCCAGCAGGCCGAGGACCAGCGCGAGATCAGTGCTCATGTGCTGCCGGCCGGCTTCCGAACGTGCCCATGGGGTGGCCCTCCGGATGTGGCGAGTGGGGGATCGACGAGCACTCGGCCGGGCTCTTCTCCTCAAGCCCCCGGCTGCGAGACGAACAGGTCCATCCCGAGCCGCTGAGACAGGAACCGGGCCACGAGCTGTCCCTTGATGCTGTTCCCGGCAGCGTCGAGCGGGGGGGCGAAGGTCCCGAGCCCGCCCT
>DATJPN010000171.1:0-26939 GCA_035506335.1 Steroidobacteraceae bacterium
GGTTGGCGGCTCCTGGGGCAGTGAGGGCGGGGACTGGGGGGGGTGGGGCGGCGACAGCGGTGGCGGCGACTGGAGCTGAGCCGGAAATTTCCGCTGAAGCCGATTAGACTCCCGGCATGCCTCTTCTGAAGATCGTCCTGCTGGCCATCGTGCAGGGGCTGGTCGAGATCCTGCCCGTCTCCAGCTCCGCACACGTGGTCGTGGCCGAGAAGCTCATGGGGCTGGATCCTTCGGCGCCATCGATGACGCTGCTGCTGGTCATGCTGCACTCCGGCACCATGGTTGCCGTCATCGTGTACTTCTGGCGCCGCTGGCGCGAGACCTACTTCTCCAGCATGGCCCGGTTCAGGCGCACCGCCGTGCAGGTGATCCTGGCCACCGCGCTGACCGGCGTGATCGGCGAGGGCCTCGCCCTGGTGGTCCAGAAGACGGTCTTTCGCGGCGTCCGGGATGCGCAGATCGAGGACCTGTTCAGTCACCTGGAGCTCATCGCGCCGGCTCTGGCGGCCGCCGGCATGCTGATCCTGCTGGCCGGATGGCGTGAAGACCGCGGCCGGCCGGCGGGCGAGGCCGATGGTGCCGGTCTCACCCTCAGGGCCGCCGGGATCATCGGCGCGGTACAGGGACTGTGCCTGCCGTTTCGCGGCTTTTCACGCTCCGGCGCGACCATATCGGCGGGCCTGCTCGCAGGCGTCGGCAAGGCCAGCGCCGAGGATTTCAGTTTCGCGCTCGCCGTGGTCCTCACGCCGGCGGTGGTGGCGCGCGAGGCGCTGCGGGTGCTGCGCGCCGAACACGCGGGCGGCACCGCGGCGCTGGCGGCTGCGGCCCTGCCGAGCCTGCTCGGAGCGCTCCTGGCGTTCCTGGCCGGACTGGTCGCGCTCAAATGGCTCAGTGCGTGGCTGGAAGGCGGTCGCTGGTACCTGTTCGGTGTGTACTGCCTGGTGGCGGCCGCGGTGGTCGGCGGCCTGCATCTGGCCGGCTTCTGAACCCGGTCCATGGGTGTCCGGGCGCTGTTTCCGACTCTCGTGTACACCGCCGCGCTGCGCAAGCGCGGCGCGGGGCGCCTGAACGAACGCCTGCTGCGCGAATGCCTGCAGCTGCGCCGCGACGATGTGGCCGGCCGCACCTGGTCGCGCAGTCATTATCCGGGCGGGTACACCTCCTATGGCTCGCAGCACCGGCTGTATGAGATCTCGCCGACTTTCGCGACCTTGAGAAAGCTGCTCGAGCCGCACCTGGCGGCGTTCGCCCGCAGTGTCGAATGGGACCTGCGCGGACGGCGGCTGCAGATGACCGACTGCTGGGTGAACATCATGCCGCACCAGGTCGTCCACAGCCTGCACCTGCATCCCCTCGCGACGGTCAGCGGCACCTACTACGTGAAGTGTCCCGCGGGCTGTCCCGGCATCAAGTTCGAGGATCCACGGCTGGACCGCTTCATGGCGGCGCCGCCGCGCAGGAGTCCCTGCAGGGTGCCCAATCGCCAGTGGGTGACGCTGCCGGCGGTGCCCGGGCAAGTGGTGCTGTTCGAGAGCTGGCTGCGCCACGAGGTCACGCCCAATACGCGCCGCCAGGAGCGGGTGAGCATCAGCTTCAACTTCAACTGGTTCTGAAATGAGCGGCAGCTCTCCATCGGGGCAGGCTTTCCGCTGAAAATTGCGATCTGGGTCGCATCAGATCCGGGCCGATTGACCGATAAACGTCCAATGAGGGTCGATCAGCCGGTTACATCCAATGAGTACGCCGTCCGGGACGGCGCGCTCATCGTTTCGATCACCGATCTGCAGGGCCGGATCACCACGGTCAGCCCGGAATTCATCCAGGTCACCGGGTTCACGGCCGAGGAACTGATCGGCAAGGATCACGTCGGCATGCGGCATCCGGACATGCCGGATGCGGTATTCGAGGACCTCTGGAGGACCTTGAGATCGGGCCGTCCCTGGACCGGACTGATCAAGAACCGCCGCAAGGACGGCGACTACTACTGGGATATCGCCAGCGCCACGCCCCTGCGCGAAGGCGGGCAGGTCACCGGGTTCCTCACCGTCCGCACCAAGCCTTCCCCCCAGCAGATCCGCGAGGCCGAACAGGTCTACCGGCAATTGCGCGACGGATCGGACCCGGGCCTGAAGCTCGTGGAGGGCCGGGTGGTCCGCACGGGCTGGCGGCAGAGCCTGAATCCCTTGCGCCGCCTCCCCGACAGCACCCGGCGCTGGTTCGACACGGCGACCGGCATCGCCGTGTTGCTGGCCGCCGCGGCGCTGCTTCTCGCACCCTCGCTCCCGGGTGGTTCCCCGCTGCGCATGATCGTCGCGGCGCTCCTCGGCCTGCGTTGCGTGATGTGGGTGGCACGGGTGCTGCGCGCCGCGCGCCGCCGCGAGGCGGTGATCGAGGACACCATCTCGTATATCCAGGATCTCGCCGACGGCCGCTTCACCACCACCTTCAAGTCCGTCAGCACTCACGGCAGCGGCGAGATCCAGCGCGCCTTGCTGACCCTGCGCATCAAGATGGGCTACCAGATCGCCGAGGAACGGCGCAAGGCCTCGCTGCTGCGCCAGGCGCTCACCAACGCCAGCGCGAGCGTCATGCTCACGGATGAGAATCTGCGCATCGTCTACGTCAATGCCTCCGCGCAGCGCCTGTTCCAGCAGGTCGAGGCCGACTTCCGCAAGGAACTGCCCGGCTTCCAGGCCGAGAAACTCGTCGGCTCCTACCTCGATTCGCTGTACCGCAATCCGGATCACCATCGGCCCATCGTCACCGCCCTCAAGGAACCGCTGACCACCGACTTTCGCATCGGCGGACGGGCGCTGCGTGTGGTGACGACCCCGGTATTCGACACGGACGGGCGGCGCATCGGGACGACCATCGACTGGATCGACCGCACGCCGGAAGTGCGGGCCGAGGAAGAAGTGCACGCCATCGTCAACGGCGCGCTCGAGGGTGCGCTGGATCACCGCATCGCCGTCGAAGGCAAGTCGGGGTTCCTGCTGGTCCTCGCGCAGGGCGTCAACCAGATGCTCGACAACATGGTCAAGATCATCCGCGAGGTCCAGGAGGCCGCCGGCGAAGTCGGCCGGGCGGCGAGTGAGATCTCGGCGGGCAATCTCGGCCTGTCCGAGCGCACCCAGGAGCAGTCCTCGGCGCTGGAGGCCACCGCCGCGTCGATGGAGCAGATGACGAGCACCGTGAAGCAGAATGCCGACAACGCGAGCCAGGCCAACCAGCTCGCCGTCGCCGCCCGCAACCAGGCGGAAAAGGGCGGCGCCATCGTCGGCAAGGCGGTGGATGCCATGGCCGCGATGAACGTGGCGGCCCAGCGCATCGCCGACATCATCGGTGCCATCGATGAAATCGCCTTCCAGACCAATCTGCTGGCGCTGAATGCCGCGGTCGAGGCGGCGCGTGCGGGCGAGCAGGGCCGCGGCTTCGCCGTGGTGGCCGCCGAAGTACGCAGCCTCGCGAGCCGCTCAGCGGTCGCGGCCAAGGAGATCAAGGGGCTGATCCAGGACTGCGTGCGCCAGGTCGCCGACAGCTCGACCCTCGTCACGCAATCCGGCACCACGCTCAATGACATCCTGGTGTCGGTCAAGAAGGTCGCCGACATCGTCGCGGAGATCGCCGCGGCCTCGCGCGAACAGTCCGCGGGCATCGATCAGGTGAACGAGGCCGTCATGCAGATGGACGGCATGACCCAGCAGAACGCGGCGCTGATCGAAGAGGCTTCGGCCGCCTCCGGCGCCATGGCGGAGCAGGCGAACCGGCTGGTCGAGACCATGTCGGGGTATCGTCTCGGCCATTCCGTGGGCGACGCGGACCCTTCGGGCCGCCGCTCGAAAATGCGCTTCGTGGCCTGAACCGGCGCCCCGTCACCGCGTCACAGCAAGGCGGCAGGGTCCTGGTCGACATCCAGGTAGCGGCCGCTCAAGGCATCGAAGCGGCCCCGCGCGAGATCCGAAACGAAATCCTGCATCTTCGCGAGCGCCCGCTCGCTCTGCTCGGGGGTGATCTGCTGCAGCATCTTCACCAGCGGCGCCGCCCACCGGGCGGCGTCCGGCAGCTCCAGGGTGTCCCGGGCCATGTCCGTCATGATCGTTCCGGGCTGGATCGGGAACACCTGGATGTTCTCACCCCGCCGTTCGGCGGCCACGTGTTCGGAGAGCCGGATCAGGGTCGACTTCGCCACGGCGTAGGAGGAGAAGTTGTTGGCGATCATGACACCCGCGATCGAGCAGACATTGATGATGCGGCCGCCACCCTGGGCGGCCATGCGCGGCACGATGTCGGTCATGAACATCAGGGATCCGAGTACGTGCACGGCCTGCGCCGCCCACCAGGCCTGAGGATCGACCACCCCGATCGGCCCCATCGGACCGGACACGCCGGCGTTGTTCACCAGGACGGTGATCTCGCCGAGCTCACGGCGCACGCTCTGCACGGTGCGGGTGACCTCCTCCTGCCGGGTGACATCGCAGGCGAGCGCGAGACCTGCGCCGCCCGCGGCCCGGATCTCCCCGACCACCCGCTCGAGCTGTGCCTGCGAACGCGAGGCCACGGCCACGGCATGTCCATCGGCGGCCAGGCGGATCGCGATCGCCCGGCCGATGCCGCGGCCGCCGCCGGTGACGAGCGCCACTTTTTTCTGTGTCATGCGGAGTCCTCGAAAATCCTGCCCGGATCATAGCAGGGGACTTCGCATGGCCCGGGCCTGCTTCGGGTACCATCCGTCCATGGTTGAACCGTCCGCCCTGCAGGTCCGGGTGTTCGTGCTGTGCGCGCTCATCGTCCTGCTCGACGGCTACGATCTGCAGGCCATGGGACTCGTCGTGCCGGCGCTCGCCGGGGCGTGGCACCTGGCGCCCGTGGCCTTCACGCTCGCGCAGACCGCATCACTCCTCGGCCTCGGACTGGGCTCGGCGTTCATCGCGCCGTTCGGGGATCGCCTCGGCCGCCGGCCGCTGCTGCTGGGGGGGCTCTCGATCATCCTGGTGACGTCGCTGGGCGCGGCGACGGCGGCATCGCCCGCGCAGCTGGCACTGTGGCGGCTGCTGATGGGCCTGGGCCTGGGCGTGGGACAGAGCAATGCCTCCGCGCTGACGGCCGAGTACGCGCCGCCGGCGCGCCGCGCCACGATCATGACGCTGATGGGCGTGTGCGTGGCACTCGGCGGAGTCCTCGCGGGGGTCACTGCGCCCCAGGTCATCGCCGCGTGGGGCTGGCGAGGACTGTTCCTGGTGGGCGCGGGGCTGCCGCTGCTGGCGTTGCTCGCCACGACGGCGGGATTGGCGGAGTCACCGGCGATCCGCGCCGGGCGGACAGCCGGATCGATGTCTCAGGCGGAACCTTCCCGGGCGGTGTTGAGCGGCGGGACCTTGCGCGCGCTGCTGCGGCCTCCCTTTCGCGAGCGGACGCTGCGCCTGTGGCTGGTCTACGGTCTCTCGGCGATGCTGCTGTACTTCCTGGTGAGCTGGCTGCCGCAGTTCCTGGTCAATGCCGGCTGGTCGGCATCGGCTGCGTCCCATGGCATGGCCGCGCTGCAGTTCGGCGGCATCGCCGGATCCCTGGTCCAGGCCTGGCTCGTGGATCGTCGCCGGGTCATCACGGCCCTGGTGGGCGGCTACGGCATGACCCTGGTGACCGCGCTGCTCTTTGCCGTGCCCGGCACCGCGCCGGCCTGGCCGCTGCTGCTGGTGCTGATGGGCAGCGGCGTGGCAGGCGTGATGATGTCGATCATCGCCCTGGGGGCGATCTTCTACCCGCCGCCGATCCGGGTCACGGGATTCGGCTGGGCCGGTGCCGTGACCCGCATCGGCGCCGTGGGCGGACCGCTGGCCGGCGGCTGGATCCTCGCCGCCGGCGTGTCCTCGCGCCTGACCCTGGGCCTGGTCGGCGTGCCCGCGCTGGCCTGCATCGCCGGCACACTGGCGATGCGCCGCCCGGTGGCCGAAGCGCAGGCGCAGAACGCGATACTGGAAAGCTGAGGGAGCATGACAGTGGACAGCCTCGATCGCGCCGGTCTGTACCGGGTGCTGGACCAGTACCTCGCGGCCCTGCGCGCCCGGGACCCCGCCGGGGTGCGCTGGGCGCCGGACGTACTGAACGTGGAAAACAATGTCGTGCTGCAAGTCGGTGACGGACTGTGGGGAACCTTGACGGCGCTCGAGGCCTACGACCTGCGGTTTGCGGATCCGGACACCGGCGAGGTGGGTTTCTTCGGCGCGGTGACCGAAACCCACGCCACCTCGCCGCTGGCGCTGCGCCTGAAGGTGCACGACGGCGCCGTCGCGCAGGTCGAGATCATCGTGGTGCGGGCCGCCGACTCGGGCCTGCGCTTTCCCGATCCGGTGTTCGAGGACAAGCCGGTGATGAACGAGTTCCTGCCGGCGTCCGCCCGCTGCCCGCGTGAGCGCATGACCGCCCTGGCCAACGGCTACTTCGATACCCTGCAGCGCAATGACGGCACGCTGCACACCCGTTTCCGGGACGGCTGCAATCGCATCGAAAACGGCGTGCAGACCACCAACAATCCGCACCTGGCGCTGCTGCCGAGCGCGCGCCTCGGCTGCGCCGAGCAGTTCCGCCTGGGCGTCTACCGGTATGATGACCGCCTGCGGGCGCGGCGTTTTCCGCTCATTGACGTGGAGCGGGGCCTCGTGATGGCCGCGGGCTTCATCGATCACTGCGGACGCCTGGGCCGCTACCGTCTCACCGACGGCCGCGAGGTCGAATCCCCCATTCGCCGGCCGCACAGCTTCTGTCTGCTGGAGCTGTTCAAGATCCGGGAGGAGATGATCGAGCAGATCGAGGCCGTGTTCATCACGGTGCCGTACCATATGCCCTCGCCCTTCCCGGGCGGACTATAATCACGCTCCATAACGCTTCGTGGGGGGGGGTCATGCGGCGCATCCAATCATGGGTCATCATCGCTGCGGTGCCTGTCCTGGCAGGCCTGTGCGGTTGCCAGACGCCACAGCCGGCTGCGCCGGCGGCGGGGCGAGGGGCCGCGCCGGGTTCCGCACCCGTCCTGCAATCGGTAATACTTCGTAAAGATGTGCCCACTGGCAATGGTGGGGAAGTCTCGGTGGTGCCGGATTTCCATTTCATCGCGCCCAACGGCAATGCGATCGTCCTGCGCCGGGAACTCGTGGACACGAACGGCGCCATCGCGCAGACCCAGATCAACAATGCGACCATCAATATTCCGGCCGCTGCGCAAAAACGCGGCGCGGTCATCTCGGGGGGCTGGCGCTGTGGCGTGGCCCGGTACTACGTGACGCTGCGCGCCTACATCATGGATGCGGACGGCAACCGCAGCAACGCCATCGAGTACACCATCCACTGCAACGGGGGTTGATTCCTTTGAAACTCATGACACGCTTCTTCCTGGGCACCATTGCACTCACCTGCGTGGGTACGGGCCTCGCCCAGGTGCCGCCGACCGGGGTGGCGAACCAGGCCATGCTGCTGCAAAGCAGCGATCCGAAACTGGCGGCGAACAAGAAACTGGTGTTCGACATGTGGCGCGCCATCATCCAGGGCGCACACACCGAACTTGCGCCGAAGTACTTCCGCAAGGACTACATCCAGCACAACCCGAACGTCACCACGGGTCGGGATGCGATGGTCGCCTACATGAAATCCACCCGCCCGGTGCGTCCCATCGATCCGGGGATCAATTTTCCCGTGATTGCGATCATGGCCGAGGGCGACAAGGTGCTGGTGGCCACCGTCAGCTATTCACCGGACCCGACGAAGCCCGGCACCAAGTACGCCGGCACGCATTTCGACCTGTTCCGCATCCAGCATGGCAAGATCGCCGAGCACTGGGACAGCGTGCCCAAGGACCCGGCCGCCCTGCATTTCAATCCCAATACCGACAGCAAGCCCGATCCGGTGAGCAAGCCGTGATGGCGCGCCGCAGCCGCTGGAGCTGATGCGATGATGCGTCGCAGCGCGCGCGGGGCGCTGTGCGCACTGTTCCTGGGCCTGCTCGCGGTGGTGGCATCGGCCGCCGAGCCGGGGGTCGTGGTCCCGGCCGCGGCCTTCGATGCGCCGCGGGCGGCGGGTCCGCTGCAGACCGCGGTGCTTTCCGGCGGATGCTTCTGGGGCATGCAGGGCGTGTTCGAACACCTCGTTGGCGTACGCCAGGTGCTCTCCGGGTATGCCGGTGGCGCCCGCAGCACCGCCAGCTACGAGGTGGTCAGCGCCGGCGGCACCGGACACGCCGAGTCCGTGCAAATCACCTTTGACCCGCAGCAGGTGAGTTACGGCCAGATCCTGCAGGTGTACTTCTCGGTGGCCCACGATCCGACGCAGCTGAACCGCCAGGGGCCCGATGTGGGCACGCAGTACCGTTCGGTGATCTTCTACGCCGGCGACATGCAGAGGAAGATCGCCGAAAGCTACATCGCCCAGCTGGGCAAAGCCGGGGTATTCCGCGCGCCGATCGTCACGCAGCTCTCGCCCCTGCGGGCGTTTTACCCGGCCGAGGACTACCACCAGGACTACCTGCTGCTCAATCCGACCAGTCCCTACATCGTCTACAACGACCTGCCCAAGATCCGCAATTTCCAGAGGCTGCTGCCGGCGCTGTACCAGCCCCGGGCGGTGACGGTCAGCGCACGCAGGCCTCAGGCCCCTTAGAATTTGACGAATCAACACCGGCGTATCCGGGATTGACACCCGGGGTGCTTCGCGTCACCCTTGAATTTGCTCGCGCTTTGACGCAAGGGGGCCCGGCTTGAAGAAGTTCCTGCTCAGTCTGTGCATGGCGGTCGCAAGCCCGCTTGCCCTGGCGCACCATTCCGCCGCCATGTTCGATCATACGAAGACCGTCACCGTGCACGGCACCGTGAAGGAGTTTCAGTTCACCAATCCGCACTCCTGGCTGATGGTCATCGTCAACGACGCCGATGGCAATCCGGTGGTGTGGGGCTTCGAGTCCGAAGGTCCCTCGACGCTGCTGCATGCCGGAATCCTGCCGAAGACTTTCCAGCCCGGTGACAAGATCACCGTCACCGGCAATCCGATGCGCGACGGCCGTCCGGCCGGCTCGCTGATCTCCGCCGTCATGGCCGACGGCAGGGTGTTCAGCCCCATGGGCGGCCCGCCGCCGCATACACAGCCCGCATCGCAGAAGTAAATCATGACCCCGAAGAAACCTGGCGGCCTGCTGCCGCAGTTCGCCGTGGTCCTCGCACTGGTGCCCGGCGGCGTGTTCGCGCAGGCGAGCCTTCCCCGAGGCGCGGGTTCGACGGCCAACACCGTCGACCGGCCGGCGGCCGATACGCCCGTGCCGGAGTATTTCCAGGCCTCCTACCAGGCCTACCTGAAGATGAAGGCCGACGCCCACGGGGGCACGCATTACACCAGGGCGACCTACGACAGGATGCCGGACTGGTCCGGACTGTGGTCGCGGGATTTTTCGCACGGCTTCCAGTTCGATTCGAAGCAGAAGGGCACGGGATTCAACTCACCGCTCGGACCGATCACCGCCGAGCTGACGCCCCGTTACCGGGCCGCCTACGAGGAGAAGCTGCGCCAGATCGCCGCCGGCAACGAGTGGGATCAATTGAGCGATTGCCTGCCGGCGGGCTATCCGCGCTGGCTCACCGAGCCATTCCTGCGCGAGTTCATCGTGACGCCGGATGAGACCTGGTGGATCAACGAGCAGCAAAGCGAGGCGCGGCGCTTCTACACCGACGATCGCGGGCACCTCCCCGAGGCTGCCGCGCAGAATGTGTGGACGGGCGAGTCGATCGGATTCTGGGACAACCAGACGCTCGTGGTGCACACCATCCGCTCGATCCATGGCGAATATCAGCGCAATCAGCCGGACTACAGCGACAAGGTCAGCACCGTCGAGCGCATCCGGATGACGGACCACGACACGATCGAGGATGACGTGACGGTGTGGGATCCGAAGGGCCTGAGCAAGCCCTGGCACGTCGTCATGATATACAAGCGGGTCAAGGATCCGGGCGCGCGCATCGACATGTGGTCCTGCGAGAGCAACAACAACGTCATCCGGACGCCCAAGGGCGGTTCGCAGTTCATCCTTCCGGGTGAGTCGGTGCAGATGACACGCGCCTACCGCGATCCGGACACCTTCTACCTGACCGAGGCGCAGAAGAAGCTGTTCGCAGAGGACGCGGCCGAGGACGCCGCCCAGCGCTCCGGCGGCAAGTAGCAGGCCCGGCCGGGACGATCCGGCGCGGGCTACTTGCCGAGGACGGCCGGGTCCACGGCTTCTCCCATCGCCTTGTACCCGGCGTCGTTCGGATGCAGGTGATCCCGGTCGTTGTAGGCTGGCGCAAAGGTCAGGGGATTGGCCGGATCGGCCACGACCGGGGCAAAGTCGACCACCGCATCGAAGGCGCCGCTGGTCCTGATCCACGTATTGAGCGCCTCGCGCACGGCCTCGCCAGCCGGCGAGGCGTACGAGGCTCCCTGGTAGGGAGTGAGCGTGGCGCCGATGACCCGGATGCCGTGCTCGTGGGCCCGGGCGATGATCTGCTTGTCGGCGGCCTCGAGCGCCTCGGCCGTGACCGGCTCGGTGGAGTTGGCGGACCCCAGGCCGCGGCCGATGTCGTTGATGCCCTCCAACAGCAGGATGCCGCGGATGCCCGGCACGCTGAGCACGTCGCGGTCGAGCCTGGCGAGCGCGCTGGGTCCGGCACCGTAGCGCAGCAGGCGATTGCCGCTGATGCCGGCATTGACCACCGCCCAGTGATGAGCGGCCAGGCGCTCGGCCAGACGGTCGGGCCAGCCGCGGAAGGCGTTGGCGGTGGAGGCCGCCCCTTCGGTGATCGAGTCGCCCAGCGTCACCAGGACGCTGGTGGGTGCCGTGGGCTGGGACTCCACCAGCGTGACCAGCACCGGAACGCGCATCAGGCGTACACCCGGCAGGGCGGCCTGCGCGGTGAAATCACCCGGCGAACCGGCGACGTACTGGAAGAGGGTGCGCGGGGCACGCAGTGACAGCGGCCCGGGCACGTGGACGGAGATCAGCAGCCGATCGAGCGCCTTCGTCGGCAGGTCGATGGGGTCGCTCAAGGCCGGGGCACTCGCCGGAATCACGACCCCGGAGCGGCCGTCGAAGGTCACGGCCCGGTCCGTGCCGGCGATGACGGCCCCGTCGGCGCCGGCGAGGCCCACGTGCACCGCGCCGAGGGTCAGCGGATCGGCGCTGTCCTCGTCCGAAAACCGCAGCCGCAGGCGGGTGCCGCCGGCGGATACGCGCACCAGCTGGCGCACGGTCATGTTGCGGATTTCAGTGGTGAGGGTATCGACCGGCACATTGCCCGGATTCTCGAGCAACGGCGGCGGGAAGGCGCGCGGGGCCGGTGGCGGCACGGGTACCGGGGGCGTGCCCAGCGGCGTCACCGGCGGGGGCGGGGGCGCGATGGGCGCCGGTGCCGGACCGGGCGCCGGCGGTGCGATCACATAGCCCCACACCCCGATCCAGTTCTCCGGGGCAGCGCGTGGCGCGGCCATGCCCGTCGAGGCGAGACCCGTGAGCACCGCCACCGTCACAATTCGCCGCAGAATCATCATGCCTGCAATCCCCCTGTTTGCCTTGTCAAGTATAGTGCCACGCAGCTGCTCAATGAGAACAAGCACTCGTGCCGCTATTCTTGGGTCGCCGGAAACTCCTGGCGCAACTGCGTGCCGCCTGGGGCAGGCCCGGCGCCAAGGACGGCTGGCAGGCCAGCCGCTATTTCGACCTGACGCGCAGCGCATCCGCCGCCGGCTGCGTCGATGACAAGACCTGGATTGACCTGGAGTGGCCGGCGATATTCGCCCGGATCGATTCCACCCTCACGACCATCGGCAGCCAGGTGCTGTATCGGAACCTTCGCAGCTACGTGGATGCGAAGGAGGAGCTCGACCAGCGTTACGCCCACTTCGTCGAGCTGCAGCGCAATCGCCCCCTGCGCGAGGACATCCAGGTCAGGCTCGAGCCGCTGGGACGACGGACCTCGGTCGCCGACGTGGCCGAGCTGATATTCGGCATTCCCGCGCACAAACCCCCGGGTCATCACCTGCTGCTGTTCCTGTGCGCGCTGTCGTTCGCGGTGCCGGCGGCGGTGGTCCTGCTGCACTGGCCCGTGACGCTGTGGTTCGCGGTGCTCGGGGTGAATGCGGCCACGGTATTCTTCTTCACCCCGAAGCTGCAGCGAGTGATCGAATCGCTGGAGAACTGCAGTCACATGCTGCGGGTCGCGGATGACATCGCATCGCTGCAGGCGGGGTCTTCACTGCCGCTGATCCA
Organism: Steroidobacteraceae bacterium; assembly: GCA_035506335.1. Lineage (GTDB taxonomy): Bacteria > Pseudomonadota > Gammaproteobacteria > Steroidobacterales > Steroidobacteraceae > DAIDKA01. The sequence goes on from DATJPN010000171.1 coordinate 12,278, forward strand.
GAGGCTGGTCCGCGAGTCCCCGCGCCGTGCGCATGCGCGCCGCCAGCTTTCCTGGTTCGCGCTCTCGCGCGACCAGCAGCTCATTTCGGCGATCACCTTCTGGCTGAACGTGCTGTTGCTGCTCGACTGCGTCGCCTGCCTGCGGGTCATCGACCGTCTCGGGGCGATTCGCGAGGAACTGGGCTCGGCGTTCGAGGCAATCGGAGCGCTCGATGCGGCGACCGCCCTGGCCTCGATGCTGCAGCGGCTCCCCGGACATTGCGTGCCGGTGGTGAGCGCGGATGCCGCCATCGAACTCGTCGATGCCTATCATCCGCTGATCGAGGATCCGGTCCGCAACAGCCTGTACCTGCACGGCCGCTCGGCCCTCGTGACCGGGTCGAACATGGCCGGCAAGACGACCTTCATCAAGGTCGTCGGCATCAACATCGTGCTCGCGCGAACGGTGGGCTTCTGCCTGGCGACGCGGGCCTCGGTGCCGCACTCCGGCGTCATGGCCTCGATCCGCTCCGATCAGTCCGTGGAGCAGGGCCGCAGCCGCTACTTCAGCGAGATCGAAGCCATCCTGGCGTTCCTGCGGGCGGCCCGGGCAGGTTCATGCCGGGTGTTCCTGATCGATGAGATCTTCAGCGGCACCAATACGGTGGAACGGGTGGCGGCGGCGCGCGCCGTGCTCGAGACATTGAGCGCGGATGCGCAGGTACTGGCGACGACGCACGACGTGGAACTGCAGCTTCAGCTGCAGCCGCGTTTCGATCTGTACCACTTCCGCGAGCGGGTCGATATCGAGGGCTTCTTCGACTATCGACTGCTGCCCGGACCGGCGACCGAGCGCAATGCCATCCGGCTGCTCGCCCGGCTGGGGTTTCCGGAGGAAGTGGTGGAGAAGGCCTTGCGCTACGCGAATGAAAAAGGCCCGCCGACCTGAGTGGGTCTGACGGGCCTGATTCGTGCGCAGATCGCTTACTTCGTGCGCCAGCCCGGCGGGGCGTACGAAATGCGGGCCACTTCGGAGTACGGCACGGGACTCACGATGGCGCGGATCTCGGTCTGGATGTGGCGCTCGACGGTGGGCTTGTTCGTGCCGCCGTCCGGCTCGCCCCAGATGAGCTTCACTTCGTGACCGTGCTTGGCATGCTCGGTATCGAGCATCGCCAGAGTCAGGTGCTTGCGCTCGTTCGAGCTGTAGCCGACCCAGGTCGAGATGCCGACCGGGCGGCCCTCGAAGGTCACCGCATCGTAGGGCAGGGTCGAGTACACCGATGAGGGGAAGTCGAAGTACTTGTAGCGATCCTTGCCCTTGTTCCCGTACATGGAGCCGATGACCTTCGCGACATCCTCGTCGTTCAGCGCCAGCGTCACCTTCGTGCGGCGCGGGGGCTTCGCGGCCAGCTTCTCGAGCGCCTCGCGGCCGATGAAGTCATGGTCGAACTTCACGAAATTGCCGTAGCCGATGTCGTACGGGGTGAGGTAGTAGTCCTCGATGTTCTTCGACACGAAGCTGCCGCCGAGGGAGGCCTTGCCCTCATAGCTCTCGGCCGGCAGCCACTGGCGGTATTTCTTCATCTTCTCGCCCGAGTACACGGCCGGCATCGGGGAGGGAATCCAGCCCGACTCCAGCGTGTTCGACGAGTAGGCGCGGGCGCCGACCAGGTGCATGCCGAATTCCTTGCCGGCCTCGATCAGGGCCTGGCGCACCTCCTCGCCATGCTCCCAGGGTCCGAACAGCTCGAACCCGGGCTGGCCCGCCATGCCATGGCGCAGCGCGTTGACGCGGTGCCCGGCGATGGTGATCTGGGTCATGTTGAAGAACTTCAGCTCCGGGGGCGCCTTGCCGAGGACCTTGTGCATGGTCTTCATGGCATTCGGGCCCTGGATCTGGAAACGGTAGGTGCGGCGCACGACCGGGCCGGGGCGGGCGGCGGTGCGCTCGTCGCGCTCGCAGCTCACGTCATAGCCACCGGTCTCGGCATGGAACTGCACCCAGTTGTGCACCGAGGGCCGGCCGATGAGGTTCAGGCGGTCACGGCTCAGGTAGGTCAGCACCACGTCGCCGATGACGTAGCCGTCGTAGTTGCAGGGCACGTACTGCTTGGCCTTGTTCGGCTCGAAGCCCTTGAAGCTGTTGATGCCCAGGTCGCTCAGGAGCTTCAGGGCATCCGGGCCTTCCACGTACATGTCCGTCATGTGGTAGGACTGGTTGAAGAGCACGCAGGTTTCCTGCCAGGCGCGCTGTTCGTCCCGCCAGTTCGTGTACTCGGGCGGAACGACCGGATAGACGTTCGGGCCGGACTGCGAATTGCGCAGCAGGTCCACCGGGGACTTCACGGACTGCAGCAGGTCTTCGAGGCTCTTGATGCTCATTAAACTTTCCTTGAGGAGAGGCCGGATTCTTGGGCTGACGTTGGGGCCGCGATCTTGAGACTTGGGATCCAATGCTGTCAAGACTCAACCCGCCCGGGCACCGAATTTGGGGGGTAGAGGAGCCTTCGTTGACGGTTTGGGATCCAATACGGCAGGATCCGGCCTCGCGACCCTATAAGAGGAGAACCATGGATACGCAGCTGGCACGCGCCACGGTGAGCGTCCGGGAAATGATCCTGCGCGGACGCCTGAAACCCGGGCAGCGGGTCACCGAGGTGATGCTGGCCGAGCTGCTCGGCATGTCGCGGACCCCGGTGCGGCAGGCCCTGCCGGTGCTGGCCCGCGAGGGTCTGCTGGTGGAATCCGGCACCCGTGGCTACCTGGTGCGCACTTTCACGCGTAACGACATCCTCGATGCGATCGACCTGCGCGGGGTCCTCGAGGGCTTTGCCGTACGCCGCATCGCTGAACGTGGCGCCTCCGCCGCCCTGTTGGCGCAGCTTGGCCAGTGCCTCGAAGAGGGAGACCAGATCTTCCGCAAACGGCACCTGGTCGACAGCGACGAGGCCGCCTACGGCGCCATGAACGACCGCTTCCATGCGGCGCTGCTGGCCGAGGCCGACAGCCCCGTCATTGCCGGCGCGCTGGCGAGCAATGACTGCATCCCGTTCGCGAGTGCGGGCGCCATCGCCTTCGATGCGACGGACCTGCAGGCGATGTTCGATGCGCTGCACTTTGCCCACATGCAGCACCACGCGATCCGGGACGCGCTGGCAGCCGGGCAGAGCGTACGCGCGGAATTCCTGATGTGCGAGCACGTCAACACCGTCAAGTCCAGCATCAACATGCTCGACATACGGGACGCAGACCCGGAGCAGGCCTCAGGACTGCGGTTGATCAGGAGCTGAGGGCGCTAGTGGGCGGCGGCGAGGGTCTTGCCCAGGAACGTGCGCAGGTCGACGGGCGCGCGGCCGAGCAGCTGCTCGAAAACGGGAGAACTCAAGTCGAATTCCCCGGCGCGCACGGCATCCCCCATCGCCACCGACATCTCCACGACCGGGGGCGGCAATCCGGCCTGTTGCAGGAACAGACGGAATTCGTCCGTCGTGAGCGGCTTGTATTGAATGATCCTGCCACTCGCCCGGCCCAGCTCCGCGGCGATCTCCGGCAGGCCGTAACACTCGCGGTTGACGGTGATCGGGTACTCGCGGTTCAGGTGCCCGTCGCTGGTCAGCACGCGCGCGAGGCCTTCCGCGATGTCCTCGCGCGCGACAAAGCCGATGCGGCCATTGCCACCCGAATGACTGAGGGTCCCGGTCGCGAGGGCGCCGCCGAATACGAACGGCACGATGTCCAGGTACAGGTTGTTGCGGAAGAAGGTGTAGGGGATGCCCGACTCGCGGATCAGGGCCTCGGTGTGGAAGTGTCCGGGAGAGGCCGCGAAACACGCGACCGCCAGCGGCTTGACGACACTCGTATAGATGATGTGCTTGACCCCGGCGCCCCGGGCGGCGCTCACCACGTTGCGGTGATGGAGCATGCGCTCCTCGCCGAGCGCGCTCGTGGAGATGAACAGCAGTTTCTCGACACCGCTGAAGGCGGCCTCGAGCAGCGCCGCGTCGGTGTAGTTGCCATAAGCCACGTCGAACCGGCGGTCGACCAGGTCATGCGCCTTGGCCAGATCGCGTACGATCGGCCGGATGCTCTCCGGCGCGAGCCCGCGGGCGGTCAGATGCTGGAGAGTGGCGCGCCCGAGCTTTCCGGTAGCGCCCGTTACCGCGATCGTTGTCACCGGAGGGTCTCCCGCGCGAATGGGGGCGATACTGCGGCATCGGCTCCGGTGCAGTCAACAAAGCGGGATCCCGTGTTGACACTCCCGGATCCGGAAGGCGAAGATTTGCAATTTCGGGGGCCTGCAAAGGCAATGCCGCTCTTGCCACTCGTGCTGCGCCGATTACTGTCCTGGGCGGTTCCGATGTTCGGCGTCACGCTCGCGGTCGCGGCACCGAATGCCAACTTCGCGCTGCTCGGCCACTGCTCCAAGTGCCACAACAGCGAGGACTGGGCCGGTGGCATCGCCTTCGACACGATGGCGACCGATGATGTTGCCGGCAACGCGGAAGTGTGGGAAAAGGTCGTGCGCAAGCTCCGCGGCCGGCTGATGCCGCCGCCGAACGCCGCGCAGCCCGAGCAGCACGCCATCGACTCCTTCGTCGGCTTCATGGAACGGTCGCTGGACCAGGCGCCGCCGGCCGCCCCGGGCAACGTGTCGCTGCACCGCCTGAATCGCACGGAGTACGGGCGCGAGATCAAGCGCATCCTCGGGCTCGACATCGATCCGGCCACGGCGCTGCCCAACGACGTGTCCAGCGATGGCTTCGACAACATCGCCGCCGTGCTGCGCACCTCGCCCACGTTTCTCGATGAGTTCATCACTGCGGCACGGAACATCGCCCGCCAGGCCATCGGCCGCGCCAACGCCAAGCCCAGCAGCCGTGCCTACCGGGCCGGCGCGGGGCTGCAGCTGGAACACCAGGAGGGGCTGCCGCTCGGCACCCGCGGCGGCATGCTCGTCACCCACTATTTCCCCGCGGACGGGGAATATGTCTTCAACATCCGCGACTTCTACTTTGGCGGCGCGGGGTACGTGACCAAGGTCGATGCGCCGCACACCGTCGTGCTGACCATCGATGATGTGCGCGTCTTCGAAGGCACGGTCGGCGGTCCCGCGGATCTCAGGGCCGTCGACCAGCGCCAGGCCGAAGCGGCCGATGAGCTGCAGGCCCGGTTCAATCACATCCGCGTGCGCGTCAAGGCAGGACCCCACCGGGTGGGCGTCGCCTTCGTGCAGCGTTCCTTCGCCGAATCCGATTCGCCGCTGCAGCCGATCGCCGAGCTGCCGGAGATGGAGCGCTATCCGAGCATACCGGGATTCGACGTGTCGGGCCCCTTCAACGTCACCGGAGTGGGCGATACGGAAAGCCGGCGGCGGATCTTCATCTGCCGCCCCGCGACCGCGGCCGAGGAGGAGCCCTGTGCCCGGCGCATCCTCGCCAATCTCGCGAGTGCCGCCTTTCGCCGGCCGGCCACCGCGGCGGACCTCGAACCCCCGATGCGCTTCTATGCCATGGGCCGCCAGGTCGGTGACTTCGACGCCGGCATCGAGAGTGGCCTGACCGCCATCCTCTCGAGCACCAAGTTCCTGTTCCGCGCGGAGCCTGCCCCGCAGGACAGCCGGCCGGGGACGGTCTATCGATTGAGCGACCTGCAGCTCGCCTCGCGGCTGTCGTTCTTCATCTGGAGCGAGGGTCCGGATCAGCCGCTGATCGATCTGGCCACGGCCGGGCGGCTGCACGACCCGCAGGTGCTGCACGCGCAGGTGCACCGGATGCTCGCGGATCCGCGCTCCGGCTCACTCATCGGCAATTTCGCCTTCCAGTGGCTGAACATTCCGAAGATCGACACCATCGAGCCGGATCCGGTGCTGTATCCGGATTTCACGCCCGACCTGCGCAGCGCCTTCCGTGAGGAGATGCGCCGCTTCCTGGACAGCGTGCTGCGCTCGGATCGCAGCGTGCTCGAGCTCCTGAGCTCGGATGAGACCTTCATGAACGAGACCCTGGCCCGCCACTACGGCGTGCCGGATATCCAGGGCGACCAGTTTCGCGCGGTGCGTCTGACCGATCCGAACCGCTTCGGCCTGCTCGGCAAGGCTGCGGTGCTGATGGCGACGTCCTATGGGAATCGCACGGCCCCGGTACTGCGGGGTGCCTGGATCCTCGAGAACATCACCGGCACGCCGCCCACGGCCCCGCCGCCGGGCGTGAGCGCGCTGAAGGAGACCGAGCCGGGCAAGGAAGCCGAAACGGTGCGCGTGCGCCTGGAGCGCCATCGCCAGAATCCTTCCTGCAACGCCTGCCACGGCGTCATGGATCCGCTCGGGTTCGCGCTCGAGAACTTCGATGTCATCGGTGCCTGGCGCGCCACGGATCGCGACGCGGGCAGCGCCATCGATGCCAGCGGCCAGCTGGCCGACGGCACCCGTGTGGGCAGCCCCGCGCAGCTGCGCCAGGCGTTGCTCGCCCGTCCCGACCAGTTCGTGCAGACCCTGACCGAGAAGCTCATGACCTTCGCGCTCGGACGGGCCGTGACCTACGCGGACATGCCGACGGTGCGCTCGATCGTGCGCCGCGCGGCCGCGGACCACTACCGCTTCGAGGCGCTCGTCACGGGCATCGTCGACAGCGACGCCTTCGAGCTGCGGGAACTGCCGCCCTCCCGGGCGGTCGATCTGAAACAGGCCGCGCTCACCAGTGAGCTGCTACGGAGTCCCCCATGACCTTCATCACGCGCAGGCACCTGTCGCGGCGCACGGTTCTGCGCGGCGCCGGGGTCGCGCTCGCGCTGCCGCTGCTCGATGCCATGATTCCGGCGGCGACCGCTCTGGCGCAGACGGCCGCGGCGCCGAAGCCGCGCCTCGGATTCTTCTATTTTCCGCATGGTGCGGTCATGGAGAAATGGACGCCGAGCACCGTCGGGCGGGATTTCGTTCCAGGCCCCATCCTCGAGCCGCTCGCGCCCTATCGCGATCAGCTGACCGTGGTCAGCAACATCGGCAACAAGCCCGCCGAGAGCCGCGCCGTGCATGCGCTGGTGCCGGCCACCTGGCTCTCCTGCGTGCATCCCCAGGAGACTCTCGCGCCGAACATGGCGGCCACGGCCGACCAGATCGCGGCCCAGCACATCGGGCAGGACACCCCGTATCCGTCGCTCGAGGTCGCCACCGCCCAGGGGCACGGCGTGGGCAGTGCCTGCGAACGCGGCTACGGCTGCACCTATTCGGGCACGCTGTCGTTCTCGACGCCCACGACGCCGTTGCCCATCGAAAGCAACCCGCGGCAGCTGTTCCTGCGCCTCTTCGGCCAGGGCGATTCGCCGCAGGAGCGGCGCTTCCTCAACGAGCAGACGACCAGCATCCTCGACATGATCGCCGCCGAGACCGCATCCCTGAGCAGCACCCTGGGCGCGCAGGATCGGGCGGCCCTGAGCGACTACCTGCAGAGCGTGCGCGAAATCGAACGCCGCACCCGCAATGCCGAGCAGGGTGACATCGCGAGGCTGCACCTGCCGGAGGTGCCGGGGGCGACGTCGGAGAATTTCGACGAACACCTGAACCTGATGTTCGACCTGATGGCGCTCGCCTACCAGGGCAACCTCACGCGCATCCAGAGCTTCATGATCGCGGCCGAAGTGAGCGACCAGACCTACAACCACATCGGCGTGCCCGACGCCTTCCACGCCCTGTCCCATCACGGCAATGACGAGGCGAAGAAGGCGCGCCTGGCGAAGATCCAGCGCTATCACACCCAGGCGTTCGCGCGCTTCGTGGGCAAGCTCGCGGCGATGCCCGACGGGGAGGGCAGCATGCTCGATCACTCGCTGCTGCTGTTCGGCAGCAACATGAGCAACAGCAATGCGCACAACCAGTATCCGCTGCCGACGGCGCTGCTGGGCAAGGCCTGCGGCCGCGTCCGGGGCGGCCAGCACATCAACTTCGAGCAGCGCACGCCGCTCGCGAACGTGCTGCTGACCATGCTGCAGCGGACCGGCGTCTCCATCGACAAGCTGGGCGACAGTACCGGTGCGATTGCACAGATCTGAGAGGCTGCGCAGCGGCCGCGCTCTGGCGGCGCTGCTGGGCGCACTGGCGCTCGCCGGGGCCGGGGTTGCGGCCCTGGCGGCCGACGGCGTCGAGGCGGTGGTCGAACCGGTCGAACTGCCCGCGCCGCTGGTGCTCGCGGCCCGTGACCAGGATGGCGCGACGGTGCAAGCCCTGCTCGCGGCGCATCCCGCGGTCGACGTGAACCAGCACACGGCCGATGGCACCACCGCGCTGCACTGGGCCGTCCACCACGGCGACACGGCGCTGGTGACGAGGCTGCTGGCGGCCGGCGCCCATGCCAATGCGGTCAACGACTATGGCGCAACGCCCATGTCCGAGGCGGCGATCCGGGGTGATGTGAAGCTGCTGCGTGCGCTGCTCGCCGCCGGCGCGGACGTCGAATCGGCCAACGCCGACGGCCAGACGGCGCTGATGATCGTGGCGCGCACGAGCAATGTCGAGGCCGCACGGCTGCTGCTCAGGTATGGCGCCCAGGTCGACGCGCACGAGAACTGGCGCCGCCAGACCGCCCTCATGTGGGCCGCGGCGCAGCAGCAGCCGGCCATGGTGCGAGTGCTGCTGGAGCACGGCGCCCCGGTGAACGAGCGCTCGCTGGTCAACGACTGGCCGCGCCAGGTGACCGCCGAACCGCGCATGCAGGCGCGGCCCTCGGGCGGGTTCACGCCCCTTCTGTACGCCGCGCGTGCCGGTTGTCTGGAATGCGTGCAGATCCTCGTCAAGGCCGGCGCCGACCCGAACCTGCGCGATCCGGATGACGTGAGTCCGCTGCTCGAGGCAATCCTCAATTTCCACTTCGACATCGCGGCCTTCCTGGTGAAGCACGGCGTGGATGTGGATCGCTGGGACACCTGGGGGCGCTCGCCCCTGTATGCGGCGGTGGACCTCGACGCGCTGCCCATGGGCGGGCGGGCCGATCGGCCCTCGCTGGATCACACGAGCAGCCTGCAGCTGATCGGATTGTTGCTCAAGGCCGGCGCGAATCCGAACCCGCAGCTGAAGCTGTTTCCGCCGTATCGTTCGCTGCGTGACGACCGGGGTGCCGATGCCCTGCTCACCGTGGGCGCAACGCCGCTGCTGCGGGCGGCCAAGAGCGCGGACCTGCCGGCCATCCGGCTGCTGCTGGCCGCCGGGGCGAATGTCGAGCTGCCGACCGCCACCGGCGTGAGCCCCTTGCTGGCGGCGGCGGGCGTCGGATCCTCGCCCCTGGATACCCGCGGCCGTTACCGGACCCAGGACCAGGCGCTTGCCGCCGTGCTCACGCTGCTCGCCGCCGGCGCCGATATCAATGCGACCGACCGCAGCGGGCAGACGGCGCTGCATGGTGCGGCGAGCTGGGGCTGGAATGACCTCGTCAAGGCTCTCGCCGAGCATCACGCCAATCTGCAGGCCCGGGACCTGCGCGGGCGCACCGCGGCGGACGTGGCCCTGGGCAGCGCCAGCGCGTCGGGGCGCGCCAGCGCCGAGGCTCATCCCGACACCGCGGCCCTGCTGCAGCAGCTGATGGCCGATGCGGGTCAGCCGATCGCGCTCAGACGATATTGACGCCCAGTTCGCGTGCGCGCTGCGCCAGCCCCGGATAGGCATTGGCGATGAACAGCGCCGGATCCCCCCACCGGGCGTCGAACTCGCGGCTCGGCGCGGCGGCGAGCATGTCCGCGGCGCTCATCCCCTTCGCCAGCAGCTGCGACAGCCGCAGTTTCAGCGTCGCGAGCATCGTGTGTTCGGCCTCGAGGTCGGCGCGCGTCTGGGGCGGACCGGTGCCGGGGACGATGCGGGTGCCGGCATCGGACAGGTCCAGGAGGCTCCGGGTGGCATCGGCCATGCCGCCGATCCAGCCGTTGGTGCAGTAATCCAGGATCGGATAGGACCCCACCGACACCACATCCCCCGCGACCAGGACATTGGCGCGGCGGAAGAACACGTACAGGTCACCGTCCGTATGGGCCTGGGGCAGGTAACCATAGTCGATGCGTTCGCCACCGAATGACAGGGTACCGGTGGTGTAGAAGGTCTGAGTGGGCCGGGCGCTGCGGGGCAGGGGCGGATAGCGCCGGTTCTGCCACTTCGAGAAGATCTCGGTACCCAGCCACAGGCGGGTGTTCTCGTGCGCGATGATGCGGGTACCGGCGGGCCCCAGCACGCGGTTCGAGCCGGTCTGGTCCCAGTGCCAGTGGGTGTTGAAGAGCGTGTGGATCCGGGTCGCGCCGGTGCGCGCCTTGATGAATTGCAGGACTTCGGCGGAGCGCTCCGGGGAGCCCCCGTCGACCAGCAGCACGCCCTCCGGCGACTGCAGAACGGTCACATTGCCGCCGCCACCCGTCACCACGGACAGGCCGGAGCCGAGCTGGATCAGGGCGAGGGGGGCGCCGGCCGCACCGGCCCAGCGGGCCATGCCGGCTGCCACGGTGGCGGCGGGCAGCGCCCGTCTCATGAAGTCCCGTCGATCCACGCCTCGAGAATAGCAGATCGACATTTGCGGCTTGCGGATATGGCAGTATTCGCCCCCGGAGCGCGGCTTATCGAGCCGGCAGGGGGAAAGTCAGGATGAAATTCAACGTTGCGCTGCGAGGCCTCCTGGGTGTGGCCATGGCCGCCGCGGTACCCACGCTGCAAGCCGAGGTTGCCGGGGCCGGTGATGCGCTGCTCGCCAATCCGGCCGCCGTCGACCAGCAGCGGCTCGGCGCCGCGAACAAGGATCCGGGCCAGTGGATGTCGCACGGCCGGGACTGGACCGAGCAGCGCTTCAGCCCCCTGAAGCAGATCAACGACCAGAACGTGGATCGCCTCGGGCTCGTCTGGTATGCGGAGCTGAACACCTATCGCGGGGTGGATGCGACGCCGCTGGAAATCGACGGCGTGCTGTACAACGTCTCCGCCTGGGACATCACCACCGCGTACGACGCGACCAACGGCAAGGTCCTGTGGACCTATGATCCGAAGATCCCGCTCGAGTGGTCGCGCCTGGCCTGCTGCGGACCGGTAAGCCGGGGACTGGCCGCCTGGAAGGGCAAGATCTACATCGCCGCGCTCGATGGCCGCCTCATCGCTCTCGATGCCCGAAGCGGCAAGCCGGTGTGGACCACGCAGACGCTCGACCCCGGCCAGCCGCTGTCCATCACCGGTGCACCGCGCATCGCCGACGGCCAGGTCGTCATCGGCAATGGCGGTGGAGATTTCGGCGCACGCGGCTACATCTCCGCGTACGACGCCGAGACCGGCAAGCAGACCTGGAAGTTCTACATCGTACCCGGGGATCCTTCGAAGATGCCCGAGGGCGCCGCATCGGACTCGATCATGCCCATGGCCGCGAAGACCTGGGACGGGCAGTGGTGGAAGGTCGGCGGCGGCGGCAATGACTGGGACACCATCGTCTACGACCCGAAGCTGAACCTGGTGTACTTCGGCACGGGCAACGGCTCACCGCATCCGCAGGACTTCCGCAGCCCCGGCGGCGGCGACAACCTGTTCCTGTGCTCGATCGTCGCGGTGGACGCGAAGACGGGCAAGTACGCCTGGCATTACCAGGAAGTGCCGGGAGAGGAGTGGGACTACGACTGCACGGCACCCCTGATCCTCGCTGACCTGAACATCCACGGCAGCAAGCGCCAGGTCATCATGCATGCGCCGAAGGACGGATTCTTCTACGTCCTGGACCGTGCGACCGGCAAGCTGCTGTCGGCGAAACCCTACGTGCCGAGCACCTGGTCGCACCGCATCGACATGAAGACCGGGCGGCCGGTGCTCGATGAGGGCGCGCGGATAACCGAGAAGCCGCACCTGATGACCCCGAGTTCCGGCGGCGGCCATAACTGGAATCCGATGTCCTACAGCCCGCTCACGGGCCTGGTGTACATCCCGACGATGGAGCAATGGGTGGTCATGTCGCAGCTGCCGCCCGGGCAGTTCAAATTCCAGCTGGGCCGAACCACCCTCGGCGCCGGCTATTCGAACGAGCCGGAACTGCGCAAGAAGCTCAACAAGGAAGCCGAGGAGCGCGACAAGGGTTACATGCTGGCCTGGGATCCGGTGAACCAGAGGGAAGCCTTCCGCATTCCCTATGCGCATCCGGGCAACGGCGGGACGATGACGACGGCGGGAAACCTGCTGCTGGAGGGCACGATCGAGCGGACCTTCGCCATCTATCGCGCCGACAACGGCAAGAAGCTCTGGGAGCTGCCGGTGGGATCGGTGCCGGTGGCCGGACCCATCACCTACAGCGTCAAGGGCCGGCAGTACATCGCGGTGAATGCGGGCTGGAACAGCGCCATCGTCCACGGACTGGATGCGGGCGGCAAGACCTTCTCGGTGGCACCCGCGCGGCTGCTGGTGTTCGCACTGGATGCGAAAGGCGTGACCCTGCCGCCGGCGCCGCTGGCGGCGTCCATTCCGGAGCCTCCGACCGAAACCCAGCCGCAGCAGCTCGTGGATGCCGGTGCCGGACTCTTCAGCACCAATTGCGCCGTCTGCCATGGACAGAACGCGGTCGGGACCGACGTGAAGGACCTGCGCCATCTCACCCCCGAGCTGCATGCGCAGTTCAACGACATCGTCCTGGGCGGCAAGTTCAAGGCCCAGGGCATGGCGCCCTTCAAGGACGTGCTGACGCCGGATCAGGTGGCCGCCATCCATGCCTACGTGATCGCGCGCGCGCAGGAGGACTGGCAGCCGGACTTCCTGCATCCGCGGAGGCAGCGCTAGTCAGCGGTTCACGAGCTGCTGCAGGGCGGGCGGGTAGCGCTCGCCCTGCACCTCGATCGCCGACACCGCGCTGCGGATATCGCGCAGGTCCTCCGCACTGAGGCCGAGCTCGACGGCGCCGAGATTCTCGTCCAGTCGATGCAGCTTCGTGGTGCCTGGAATGGGCACGATCCAGGGCTTCTGCGCCAGCAGCCACGCCAGGGCCACCTGGGCGGGGCTCGCGTGCTTGCGCGCGCCGATCCTGCCGAGCAGGTCGACCACGGCCTGGTTCGCACGCCGTGCCTCGGGTGAGAAGCGAGGCACGAGGTTGCGGAAGTCACCGCTGTCGAAGGTGGTGCCGGCGTTGATGGCGCCGGTGAGGAATCCCTTGCCGAGCGGGCTGAAGGGAACGAAACCGATCCCGAGTTCCTCGAGCACCGGCAGGACCTCCTGCTCCGGCTCGCGCCACCACAGCGAATATTCGCTCTGCAGTGCCGTCACCGGCTGCACCGCATGCGCACGGCGGATGGTCGCCGCTCCCGCTTCGGAGAGGCCGAAGTGCCGGACCTTGCCCTCACCGATCAGATCCCTGACCGTGCCGGCAACCTCCTCGATGGGCACCTCCGGATCCACCCGGTGCTGGTAGAAGAGGTCCAGGGCATCGACCCGCAGCCGCCGTAACGAGGCTTCGGCCACGGCCCGGATCGTGGCGGGCCGGCTGTCCACGGCGCCGAGCCTGACCGCTCCATTCTCGATCCTGAAGCCGAACTTCGTGGCAATCACGACCTTGCCCCGGTAGGGCGCGAGCGCCTCGCCAACCAGCTCCTCATTGGTGAACGGGCCATACACTTCGGCCGTGTCGAAGAAGGTGACACCGCGCTCTGCCGCGGCGCGGATCAGCGCGATGCCGGCCGATTTCTCGACGGCGGGCCCCAATCCGAAGCTCAGCCCCATGCAGCCGAGCCCGAGGGCCGAGACCCTAAGACCGCTGCGACCCAGAGTTCGATCGTGCATGAATGCTCCCGAGTAGATCAGCCCGCACCGGCGGCACCGGATGGCGGAGGTGGCTGTGATGGGCGCGGCTCGACGGCCCCGAGCGCGGCGCCGCCCGCCAGGGCGACCGCCAGGTTCGTCGCCTGCGGATTGAGGCTGTCGACCATCGATGTCGGCATCAGAATGGTCGCGCCGCGCTCCTTGGTAGTCTCGTAGATGATGTTCATTGCGCGCAGCTGCAGCGCCCAGGGGTGACCGGCATAGGTGGCCGCCGCCTCGACGAACTGACCGGCAATCGCAGCCTCGGCGGAACCGAGGATCAGGCGGGCCTGTTTCTCCCGCTCGGCCTGGGCCTGCCGCGACATGGCATCCTGCAACGACACGGGAATCGCGACGTCGCGGATTTCCACCGAGCTCACCGTGATACCCCACGGCGCGGTCTTCTGGCCGATCTCGACCCGCAGTCGTTCATCGGCTTCCTTGCGGTCCGACAGCAGCGACGCCAGCATCGAGGAACCGATCATTTCGCGCAGCGACGTCTGCGCGACCCGATCAATGGCCTCCCGATAGTTGGTGATCGCGAGAGCCGCCTTCTGCGCATCGGTGACGCGCCAGAAGATGATCGCATCCACGTTGACCGGGACGGTATCCTTGGTCAGCGCCTGCTCGGCGTCGAATCCCGTCGTCTGAATGCGTTCGTCGATGACCGCGGTCACGCTGTCGAGGACCGGAATGATCGCGAACAGGCCCGCACCCCGCATGCTGTGCAGTTTCCCCATTCTCAGAATGACGAACTTCTGCCATACGTTGGCCATCTTCAACGAACTGGCAACCAGTGCGGCCAGCAGCAGCAGTGCCGCCCCCACGTACATGTTCATCAGGTAGCCGCTGAGGACCCCGGCCACCAGCAGCGCCAACACCAGAAAGGAAGTGATCGGATTCATG
>DATJPN010000172.1:0-9307 GCA_035506335.1 Steroidobacteraceae bacterium
ACACCTTGCGCGCCCGCGACTGCGAGCCGCTCAGCCACAACGCCTCGACCCAGTGCGCCGCGATGTCGGGATCCTGTCCGACACTGTAGGCATGTTCGAGGATGCCGGCGGCCTCGCGCGAATCCCCGCGCCGCAGCCGCACCCACCCCAGGCTGTCGAGCGCCGCGGGACTGTCCGGCGTCGCCACCAGCGCCTGGCGGATCAGCTTCTCGGCGCGCGGCAGTTGCTCATGATGATCGGCGAGCGTGTAGCCCAGGGCGTTCAGCACCGTGGGATCCTCGGGCCGCTCGGTGAGCAGCTGCTCGAAGGCCTGCACCGATTCGCGGGTCTGCCCCGCCCGCTCGAGCATCGTGGCGCGCTCGTATTCGAGCGTCGGATGATGCGGGTAGCTGGCCGTCGCCGCCGACAGCAGCGCGAGTGCACCGTCCGCATCGCCATGATCCGCGAGCAGATGCGACTTCTGCACCACGAGGTCGAAGGTGCCGTGCGTTCCCTGGCTCGCCATCTCATCCACCAGCGCGAAGGCCTCGGCGCGCTTGCCCGAGTCCAGCAACAGGCCAGCCGCGGCCATGCGCGCCTGCGCCGCCGTGGAGGAGTCGATCAGCCGTCGGTAGATCGCCAGCGCCGCGTCCTTCTCGCCCTGTGCTTCGGCGATCTGCGCCAGATAGAACATCGCGCCTTCGCCCGCATCGCCGCTGCGCATCAGGTCGGTGAACCGCTTCTGGGCCTGCTCCAGGTCACCGCTGTCGAATGCCAGCAGCGCGAGGCGCCGATCGATCTCCTGGGTGTTGATGTCACCCCCGGCGCGCAGCCGCTCGAGCTCCTTGCGAGCCTCATCGGCCCGGCCCAGGTCCTGGAGCACCTCGGCGAGCTCGAAGGTGCCGTCGATCGGATCCAGCCGCGTGACCTCGCGCGCGGTGGTGATGGCCTGCGCGGCATCGCCGCGCAGCACCGCGATCCGCGCCATCAGGCGCAGCGCGTCGGTGGACTTCGGGTCGCGCTGCAGGGCCTCCTGGGCCAGGTGCTGCGCGCGGCCGAAATCATAGGCCTCGACCGCGAGATCCCCCAGCGCCGTCAACACGGTCGCCGAGCGCCGCGGCGTGTCGATGACCGGATCCAGGGCGGCGAAGGCCGCCGAGGCATCGGACTGTGCGGCCAGCACCTGCATCGAGCCCACGAGGTCGCGGTCGCTGGCCCGGGCATCGGCGCCAAGCGCGGTGGCGATGGCCGCGCGCGCCTCGGGCACGTGATAGAGCTTCAGGGCTACGGTGGCGTAGACGAGGGCGGCCTGGGGGTCCTGAGGCGCCGCCTTCAGCCAGTTCTGGGCGCAAATCCAGGCGGCGGGAATATTCTCGCAATCCAGGGCGACCTGCGTGGCGTGGCTCGCCATCTGCGCCGTGGCGCCCTGCGACGCCACGGCCAATGCCTCGGAGGCGGTACGGCAGTCGCCCCGCTGCAGGGCGAGTTCCCCGGCAACGCTCGCCTGGGCCGGATCGGTCGGCACCGCAGGGCCCGCTCCGGGCGCCACGGCCTGGCTGCCGGTTGCGGGCGGATTCGCGGCAGCGCCCGCGGCCGCGGTCACGGCCAGGCATCCTGCAAGCATCAGCGCGCTGCACACGCCGGCCGACCGGGCTATCCAGGTTCGTTTCGCACCCATGTGAGCACTATATCCGTGTGGAGCGCCGCACACACGCCTTGTCAGCTCGATCGGGCATCCGGGAGAATGCCGCGCCCGTCGTGGGGCAGAGTCTGTAACTCCATGTAATGCAATGAAGGATTCAATTCGCCAACGCCTGGAGAGGATGGTCGACCGCTTCGAGGAAGTCGGCGGCCTGCTGGCGGATCCGGCCACCGACGGCAGTTCACCGAAGTTTCGCGAGCTGTCCATGGAGTACGCGCGTCTGCAGCCGCTGACCGAGCGCTTCGCGGCGTACCGTGCGCTCGAATCCGACCTCGCCCTGGCCCGGCAGATGGCGGCGGATCCGGACCCTTCGATGCAGGAAATGGCCACCGAGGAAATCCAGCGACTGGGCGCTCTCCTCGCGGACGCCGAGGCGCAGCTGCGCAGCCTGCTGATCCCCCGGGATCCGCGCGACGACAAGAACATCTTCCTGGAAGTGCGCGCCGGCACCGGCGGCGATGAGGCCGCGATCTTTGCCGGCGACCTGCTGCGCATGTACCTGCGCTACGCCCAGGCCCATGGCTACACCACCGAAATCCTCAGCGAGAGCCCGGGCGAGCACGGCGGCTACAAGGAAGTGATCTGCCGCATCGCAGGCCCCCGCGCGTTCTTCCAGTTTCGCTTCGAGTCCGGCACCCATCGCGTGCAACGGGTGCCGGCCACGGAGGCCCAGGGCCGCATTCACACCTCGGCGTGCACGGTGGCCATCCTTCCGGAAACCGACGAAGTGGAGAAGATCGACATCAATCCGGCCGATCTGCGCATCGACACCTACCGTTCCTCGGGCGCCGGCGGGCAGCATGTCAACAAGACCGACTCGGCCATCCGCATCACCCATATCCCGACCGGGATGGTCGTCGAGTGCCAGGAGGAGCGCTCACAGCACAAGAATCGTTCCAAGGCGATGTCCCTGCTCAAGGCAAGGCTGCTGGCGGCCGAACAGGAGAAGCAGCACAGCGAACAGGCCCAGGCCCGCAAGGTGCAGGTCGGCAGCGGCGACCGATCCGAACGCATCCGCACGTACAACTTCCCACAGGGGCGGGTCACGGATCACCGCATCAACCTGACGCTGTACCGGCTCGCCGATGTCATGGACGGGGATCTCGATGAGCTCATCGGCGCCCTGCAGCAGGAGCATCAGGCCGAGGAACTCGCGGCGCTGCAGTGACCGCGCGCGTTACGCATTCTTAATACGCCCGCAAGGCGCCCGCACGGCGAGGTTCGCTATTGTCTGCCCATGACCTCGCGCAGCGCAGCAGCTTTTCGCAACCGGGCTCTGCCCGCGGTGCTGCTGTGGCTCGCGATCGGCGGCCCGTTGGCGCTGCCGCAGGCGAAGGCCGACACGGCCGGCACCATCAGCCATCCGGTCACCGCCACGCCGCCCCTGCAGGCGGTTCCCGCCACGCCGGCCTCGAAGAACGTGCAGCAGCGCATGCGCGGCTGCAATGCCGCCGCGGATGCGAAGAAGCTGCAGGCCGCCGCCCGTGAAACCTTCATCAAGAGCTGCATGGCGCCGCGCCGCGGTCACGCGCTCTCACGCCCCGGCAGCCAGGCCAAGCCGGACCCTTAGCCCCGGTTCGTTGTCCTCGAGCAGCAGCTGCGCGTGGTGCAGGCGCGCGATCGCCGCGACGAGGCTCAGGCCCAGGCCGCTGCCATCCTTGGACTGCGCATGGGCCAGTCGCACGAACGGCTTCAGCGCCGCGACCCGGTCCTCGGGTGCGATGCCCGGGCCATCGTCGGCCACCACCAGCCACACCGTGTCCCCGTCGCGCTGCGCGCGTACGTCGATATGACCCCCGGCGGGGATGTACTTGAGTGAATTCTCCACCAGGTTCGCCACCACCTGCGCCAGCAGCTGCCGGTTGCCGTTCACCTCGCAGCGGCCCGCCGCGGCGACGCGCAGCGTCAGGTGCTTCTCCCGTGCCGCCGGTTCATACAGCTCGCCCATGTCCGTGATCAGGTCGGCGAGATCCACGATGGCGCGATTGGCGGCCGCCATGCCCGACTCCGCCTGCGCGATCTGCAGCAGCGTCGCGAGCGTGCGTTGCACGCGATCCAGTTCGGCCAGTGCCGCATCGATGCCGGCGCGCACGGGCGCCTGCGTCGTCGGGATCCGCCCCGCGTCCTCCAGGCGCCCCCGCAACCGGTACAGCGGACCACGCAGATCGTGCGCGGCGCTGTCGAAGGTGGCGCGCAGCAGTTGCGTGTTCTCGGCGAGACGGTCGACCATGTTGTTCACCGCGACCGCCAGCGCATCGAACTCGTCCTGGGAACCGTCCACGGGCAAACGCCGGTCCAGGTCCCCGCCGACGATGGCGTCGCAGGTGTCCGCCACGCTCTGCACCCGGCGGGTAAGCCTGCGGCTCAGGAAATAGCCCGCGATCGCCCCGCCGAGGGCCGTCAATCCGATGCCCCAGAGCGTCGCGTAGCGGAAGGTGTTCGCGAAGTGCCGTTGCTGGGTCACATCGATGCCCACCAGCAGCCGATGGCCGTCCGGCAGCAGCAGGATGCTCGCACGCACCGGATGGGTCTCGTTCTTGGCCGGCGCGACGATGTCGAACTGCGTCCACTGGCTCGCGGGGATGCCATCGAAGGGCCAGCTCTTGAGGTTCCCGCCCTCCTTCACCAGATTCGAATCCACCAGCAGATACACCGCGCCGGTGCCGTTCCAGCTGTCGCCGCGGAAACTGAGCTCGTCCGAAAGACCCGGCAGTCCTGCGCGCCGGTACTGGTCCGTGAGGCCCTCGAGCTCCGCGGAAATCACCGCGTCGGCGTTGTTCTCGATGACCGTCGCGGTCAGGAAGTACACGGTGCCCAGCAGCGCACTCACGCCGAGGGTGAAGATGGCGCCGTAGCCCAGCGCCAGCCGTGCCGCCGAAGTCCTAAGCGGACTTATCTTCATCGCGGATCACGTAGCCCGCGCCGCGCACCGTGTGGATGAGGGGTCGCGCGAATCCCTTGTCCACCGCCTGGCGCAGCCGGCTCATGTGCACGTCGATGAGATTCGTCTGCGGATCGAACTGCAGGTCCCAGACGCCCTCGAGCAGCATCGTGCGCGTGACCACCTGGTCCGCGTGACGCATCAGGAACTCGAGCAGCTTGAACTCGCGGGCCGTCAGCTGGATCTCCCGGCCCGCGCGTGTCACCGAGCGGCTGAGCAGGTCCATCTCCAGGTCCGCGACGCGGATCCGCGTCTGCGGCGCGTTCTTCTCGGCGGCGCTGCGGCGAAGCAGCGCCTCCACGCGCGCCAGCAGCTCCGAGAACGCGAACGGCTTGGTCAGGTAGTCATCGCCGCCGGCCTTGAGGCCGAGCACCCGGTCATCCACGGTGCCCAGGGCGCTCAAGACCAGTACCGGCGTGCGCACGCCCTGCGCGCGCAGCGCCCGCACCAGCGCGAGGCCGTCCACGTGCGGCAGCATGCGGTCCGTGATCAGCAGGTCGAAGGCCTGCTCCTGTGCCTGCCGGAGCCCATCGCGTCCGTCGACGGCCAGGCTCACCGCGTAGCCGCTCTCCTGCAACCCCTTCTGCAGGAATCGGGCGGCTTCCAGGTCATCCTCGATCAGCAGCAGTTTCATGGGTGACTCGCTCAGGCGGTGGGGCCGGGGCTCGGGCCGGTGCTGGAGCGGCGCGCCTCGTCCTGGCGCACCATGAGGTCGCCCATCATGGCCAGCACCTGCGCGCCGCACCACGGCACGATGATGCCGCCGCAGAGCAGCCCCAGCGGCACGGCGAGCGTCGCGACGAGCTTCAGATCCGAGACTCCGGCGATCAGCGCCGCCGTGGCGACCAGCGTCGCGATCAGCAGCACCATCAACAGCAGCGTGCCGAGCAGCACGGTGGCCAGCGCCGAAGTGCGCCACCAGTTGCCGCGCAGCAGCCGGAAGCTGTAGAGCATCGCCTCGATGGGGCCGAGTCTGCGCAGCACCAGCGCGGGGGGCGCGAAGAACAGCCCCAGCGCCAGCCACGCCGCGGGCAGTGACAGCGGAATCAGCAGCAACAGCATGCCGACGTTCACGGATGCCAGATTCCGGAGCGTGGGATCCAGGCCGGTCATCGGCAAGGCAGCGGCGAACGGCAGCAGGCTGAAGCTGATCGCCACGGTGGACAGCGCCGCGCACACGATCAGCCGTGACAGCAGCACCGCGGCCTGGCGCAGTTCCGCCACGGCGCTGGTACGCTCGGCGGCGGCGAGCGCCTTCTGCCGCAGGATCATGGCGCTGCCGAACAGCAGCGCGAGGATGCTGCCGGCGACGTTCCAGGCCCACCACACCGGGTCCGTGCTGTCGAAGGTCTCGATCGGCAGACCCTGGTTCAGGTTGCGCAGGTTCGCCAGGTCGCCCCAGACCGCGATGATGACGCCGTACGGCAGGGCGGCCTTGAACGACAGGCGGAAGATCTGGTAGCCGGTCTTCAGCACTTCGCCCAGGGTCTGCGACCGGGCGGGGGGATACAAAATCTGTGGCATTCGCCAATATTAAAGGATGACCGTGCAGCTCACGACTTCGGATTTGCTCGCGCAGGGCTCGGCGCGGCTGGCGCCGGTCCTGGCGCAGCCGGACCTTGACGCCGGCATCCTGCTGGCATTCAGCCTCGCCATTCCCCGCGTGCGCTTGAGGTCCCATCCGGAGGCGCCGCGGACCGGGCAGGAACTGGCGGACTACCTTGCGCTCATCGAACGGCGCGCCCGCGGCGAGCCGCTCGCCTACATCACCGGAGTGCGCGAGTTCTGGACGCTCGAACTGCACGTGACCCGGGATGTCCTGGTGCCGCGGCCGGAGACCGAGCTGGTGGTCGAACGTGCCCTCGCGCTGCGCGGCCCCGAGGCTTCCGCGGTGGTGGATCTGGGCACCGGCTCGGGCGCCATCGCCCTGTCGCTGGCGGCGGAGCGGCCCGCCTGGTCGGTGCTCGCGACCGACGCGTCCCCCGCTGCCCTT
This sequence comes from Steroidobacteraceae bacterium, assembly GCA_035506335.1. Lineage (GTDB taxonomy): Bacteria > Pseudomonadota > Gammaproteobacteria > Steroidobacterales > Steroidobacteraceae > DAIDKA01. Next base: position 6,616 of record DATJPN010000172.1, read on the forward strand.
GCGGTCGCGCAGGACAATGCCCGCAGGCTGGGTCTCACCGGCGTCGCCTTCGAATCCGGCGACTGGTTCGCGGGACTGCGCGGCCGCCGCTTCGACCTGGTGGTGAGCAATCCGCCGTACATCGACGCCCGCGATCCCGCCCTGCTGGCGCTGCGCCACGAGCCGCGCCTGGCGCTGACACCGGGTGAGGATGCCTTCGCACACCTGCGGGCCATCATCGGGGCCGCGCCCGGGCATCTGCACCCGGGCGGCTGGCTGGTTCTGGAGCACGGCGCCACGCAGGCCGGCGAGGTGTCCCGCGAGCTTGTCGCGTGCGGCTTCGACAGCGTACGCTCGCACCGCGATCTGGGCGGCCATGAACGGGTGACCGAGGGCCGCCGGCGTTGAGATCGCTCCATCAGCAGCCACAAGGAAGTCTTCATGATCCGATTCCAGACCACGCTCGGCGACTTCACCATCGAGCTTCTGCCCAAGGAAGCGCCGGTCACGGTCGAGAATTTCGAGCGCTATGTGCGCGAGGAGTTCTATGACGGTCTCATCTTCCACCGCGTCATCCCCGGTTTCATGATCCAGGGCGGCGGACTCACTCCGGACATGGCCCAGAAGGCCAATCACGCGCCCATCAAGAACGAGGCCGCCAACGGCCTGAAGAACGCGCGCGGCTCCCTGTCGATGGCCCGCACCAGCGATATCAACAGCGCCACGTCGCAGTTCTTCATCAATCTCAAGGACAACGACTTTCTCGATCACAAGCCCGGCTCCTATGGCTACGCGGTATTCGCGAAAGTCGTGGACGGCATGGACGTGGTGGACCAGATCGCCGGGGTGAAGACCGGCCGCCGCCGCGGCCACGACGACGTGCCCGTGGAGGACGTGGTGATCATCTCGGTGCGCGAAGTCGCCGCCAACTGACGGCCGGCGGGAGCGGTGCCGCCATCCGTCTGCTGCGCAAGCTGCTGCGCTTACTGCTGGGCCTGCTGCTGGCAGGCGCGGGCCTGAGCCTGATCGCGGTGCTCCTGATGCGCTGGTGGCCGCCGGTCACCAGCGCCTTCATGCTGGAGGCCCGGATCGGCGCGCTGGCCCGCGGCGAACGGGGCTTTCACCTGCGCCACACCTGGGTGGATCGCAATCGCATCGGCGCGGGCGTGCAGCTGGCGGTGATCGCCTCGGAGGACCAGAAGTTCCCGTTTCATCACGGCTTCGACTTCGACTCGATCCAGGATGCGGTGCGCGATCAGGAGGCCGGCGTGCGCTCGCGCGGCGCCAGCACCATTTCGCAGCAGACGGCCAAGAACCTGTTCCTGTGGGGCGGGCACAGTTATCTGCGCAAGGGCCTCGAAGTGTGGTTCACGGCGCTGCTGGAGCTGTGCTGGCCGAAGAGGCGGATTCTCGAGGTCTACCTGAACAGCGCGCAGTTCGGCCCTCAAGTCTACGGCGTCGAAGCCGCGGCGCAGGTCTACTTCCACAAGCATGCGTCGGCCCTGACGCGCGGCGAAGGAGCGCAGCTGGCGGCCGTGCTGCCCAACCCCGTGCGGCTGCACGCGGACCGGCCATCGAGCTATGTCGCGGGCCGGCGCGAGTGGATCCTCGGCCAGATGCGCGACCTGGGCGACTTCGCCTACCTGCGCAATCTCGACTGACTTCAGTGCAGCGCGCGGCCCGAGCCGCGACGCGGCCCGGCCTCCGGACCCGGTGCGCCGTCCGCGGCGAACAGCGCCTCCACAGCCGCGGCGTCGTACTCGTACGGGCGATTGCAGAAGTCGCAGGTGACCGTGACGGAGCCCTGTTCCTTCAGCACATCGCGCACTTCATCCTGTCCGAGCCCGCGCAGCATGGTGTCGACACGCTGCGTGTCGCAGCGGCACTCGAACTTCACCGGCAGGCCGTCGAACACCCGCACGTCGTGCTGCCGGAAGTCCTGCAGCAGCAGTTCCTCGGCCGTGAAGTGCAGCAGATCGGCCGCCGTGACGGCCTCGAGACTGGCCTGTGCATCCGCCCAGGCGGTTCCCGCCTCCTCGTCTGCGGCATCGGCGGCGATCCCGCCGGCGCCGGGCAGGCGCTGCACGAGCAGGCCGGCCGCGTTGTGCATGTCGGCCGCGAGGCGCACGCGCGTGGGCAGCTGCTCGGAGGAGGCGAAGTACTGTTCGAGGCACGCCGCCAGGGAATGCCCGGCGAGCGGCACGACACCCTGGTAGCGCAGATCGCTGTCCTCGGCCTCGATGGTGACGGTCAGCCGCCCCTCATCGCCGACCAGCCAGCGGAACACCTCCGGCGTCAGCGACGTGGCCGCGCCGTCTCCCTGGGCACGGGCGAGCGCCCGGTAGCGAAAGTCGTGGGTGCACTGGGCAACGAGCAGTCCCACGGCGCCGCTACCCTGCAGCTGCAGCGTCAGTTTGCCTTTGAACTTGAGAGTCGCCGCGAGCAGCAGCGAGGCGCACACGGCCTGGCCCAGCAATTCCTGCACCGGCGGGGAGTAGTCACGGAACTGGCGCAGGTCCCGCCAGCTTTGTCCGATGCCCACCCAGTGTCCGCGCACCGGCCGGCCTTCGAAGATGAAACGTTGTACCTGCTCGGGCGCGCTGAATCGGGTCTTCATGGCGCGCACTGTGGGGGCAATCGGAGCCAATCTCAATACTGGAGTGGAAGGGCCAGTTATTTATATCCGGATATATTGAAGTCTAGTTTATATCCG
>DATJPN010000173.1:0-8155 GCA_035506335.1 Steroidobacteraceae bacterium
GTGACCGATGAAGCGGATCCGGCCGTTGACCGTGGTCACCTGCATCTTGCGCGCGGCATGCATCTTGCCGCCGCGCAGCGCGGCCGCGACTTCGCGCTCCACCACCCGGGTGCCGCCGAGACCCTTGAGGAAGTCGCCGCCCCAGTTCTCGCGCCGGCATTCCCCATCCGTGATCGAACGCAGCCCGAGCTGCTCCTGCCGGTCGATCAGCTGCCTGATTGCCTGGTCCTCGATCAGCCCGAGCGCCCGGGCATCGATCTCGCCGCGGGCGTGCCGCGCACGTGCCTCGGCGACTTCCTTCGGACGCAGGAGGCTGCCGACGTGGTCGGCCCGGAACGGCCCGTTCGCCATGACTCATCTCTCCAATAAGGTATACATTTAGAATATACAATATAAACGACAATCCGGAGAATCGGGCATTCAGGCGGCACCCGCCACGAATGGACGGCGCAGTCCGGCAGCCTCCAGGCGGGGCATCACCTCGCGACTGAAGGTGGTGATGCCTTCCTCGTAATTCACCCAGCTCAGGACGATGCCATCCGCCCCCAGGGCGGCGATCTCCTTGAGCCGGTCGGCCACCTGGTCGGGCGTGCCGACCACGTGCAGTCCGCCAAAGCCGGCCCGCGCCTTGATGCGGAACTGTTCGAGGATCTCCGGCGGCGTGCCCTTCGGCGGCAGCACCTCCGGCGGCAGGCCGTCGACTGCGCCGGCGTCGCCGTGTTCGAGGATGCAGTAGTCACGGAACCGCTGCGCCTGCACCTGCGTCGGCCGGCAGATCACCCAGCAGCTGGTCCAGATCTCGATGTCGCGGTGGTACTCCTCGCGGGCCAGTCTGCGCAGCGCCGCGAACTTGGCGCGCACGACATCGAAGGGCTCGCTCTCGGCGATGCTGAGGAAGCCCACGTCGGCGTAGCGCGCCGCGAAGTGGGCACCCGTCGGGGACTGCCCGGCATTCATCACCGGCGGCATCGGCTGGCGGATCGGCTTCGGCTGGCTCTGGCCCTTCTCGATGCGGAAGAAGCTGCCCTCGAAACTGAACTCCTCCTGCTCCGTCCACAGCCGCCGCACGATCTGCAGCCACTCGGCCGCGTACTCGTAGCGCTTGGAATGATCCATCATCGGCGCGCCGAACATGGCGAACTCGGCCGGAAACCAGCCGCAGACCAGGTTCAGGCCAAAGCGGCCGTTGGCGATGTGATCCACCGTCGTCATCTGCTTGGCGGCGACGATGGGATGGATCACCGGCACGTGGATCGTCGCGAACACGTTCGAGTGCGACGTGGCGGCGCTCACCCCCGCCGCCCAGGTCAGCGGCTCGTAGTTGCAGCCGTTGAAGTTGGTGACGCCGCCCAGGCCACGCCAGCGCGCCAGCGGTACCTGCAGCTCGAAACCCGCGGCATCCGCCAGTCCCGCCACCCGCTTGACCGTCGGCCAGGTCAGGCGATGTCGTTCCGGGGCCGTGGTGGCGGTCAGACCACCGTCCAGGTTGGTGGCAAAGACACCGAGCTTCAGGCGATTCTCACCGAGCAGGGACATACGGCCTCCGTTCAGGGACTTTTCAAGGTGCGCTGCAGGAAGCCGACCAGGTCCTCCCAGTGCCGCTCGGCGGCGCGCGGCTCGAAGGCGGCGTCGGCAATCGCAAAGCCATGGTAGGTACCGGGATATACCTCGGCCTGGAAGGCAGTTCCGGCTGCGGTCAGCCGCTCGCGCAGCTGCGCGATCGCCTCGGGCGCCATGAAGGCGTCGGTCTCGGCGAAGCCGAAGAAGTAGCTGGCGCGGGTACGGGCAGCCAGCCGATCAGGGCTCTCGGGCGAGCCAGTCGACAGGTGCCCGCCGTGAAAGGCGGCGACCGCCGCGTAATCCGGACACGCGGCGGCGGTCGCGATGGCGAACGCCGCGCTCATGCAGTCTCCGACACAGCCCAGCGCACCGGTCGCGCCATGCGCGCGCAGCGCGGCGGTGTAGCCAGGCGCATCGCGTTCGATCAGCCCACGGTTCAGGCCCTGTGCCAGCGCCAGCAGCTGGCCGAACTCCCCCGAGCGCTGCACGGACAGGGGTGGGTCGGGCGGCGGGCCGCTGCGGTAGAAGATATTGGGCAACAACACGAGGAAGCCGGCGCTCGCCAGGCGTCGCGCCATGTCAAGGAACACCCCGCGCACCCCCATGATGTCGGTGTACAGCAGCACCCCGGGCCATGGACCTGTACCAGGCGGTGCCACGATGAAGGCATCGGCCGTGCCATCCCGGGTGGGAATCCTGATACTCGTCACGCTCGTGGCGGTTGCCGCAGGGGACAGTGCGGCGGGCGGCGGCAGAGGCGGTGGTGTGCGCCCGAAGGACATGCCGACTCCGAGGGTCTGGCCGCCGTCGACGACAATGTTGACTCCCGTCACGTAGGCCGAGTCCTCACTGGCCAGGAACAGCGCAACGCCTGCCACGTCCTGCGCGCGCCCGACGCGGCCGAGCGGGGAGGTCCGCACCTGCTTGTGCATGGTATCGAACGGATCCTTGAGGTGCTCGGTGAACATCTCGGTGCCGATAAGTCCCGGACTGACCGTGTTGACGCGGATGCCATGCGGCCCGCCCTCGATGGCGAGGTGGGTAGTCAGGCCAATGACGCCGGCCTTCGCGGCGCCATGCGCGCTCATCGGCATATCCGTGCCGTGGGCGGCGATGATCGAGCCGGTGTTGATCACCGATCCACCGCCGCGCGCGATGAGGTGTGGCCATGCGGCCCGCGTCACGAGGTAGATGAGATCCAGTTCGTTGCGCAGCGTGAACTGCCAGCTCTCCAGCGACAGCGAGGCGAACGGGCCGACCCGTCCGGTGGAGGCATTGTTGTAGAGAATGTCGATGCCGCCGAAGGCCGCGACCGCCTCGCTCACCCAGCGGCCCGCCTGTTCCGGCTGCGACAGATCGACGGGTGCCATCGCAATCATGTCCCCGCCCGCCTCTCGCACCAGGGCCACGGTCTCCTGCGAGCCCGCCACTTTCAGATCGCAGCCCACGACCTTCGCACCCTCGCGTGCAAACAGCAGCGCGGCAGCGCGGCCCTGTCCGCCCGCCGTTCCGGTTATCAGTGCGACCTTGCCTTCGAGTCGACCCATGGATATCCGCCTCAGGTATGGACCGCAAGCCCCGGCTGCGTGCGCGGCGGAACGCCGCGGCGGATGCCGGCGGTACCGAGGCCGGCCAGAGCCAGAGCCACGGCGATGACGATGAAGTAGCCGGATGGGCCGGCGAGCTTGAGTGTCAGGACACCCGTGTAGGAACTCACCACTGCACCGATGCGCCCGAGACCGGCGGCAGCGCCGACCCCGGTGGCGCGCACCGCGGGCGGGTAGATGAACGCTGCAACGGTGTAGAGCGCATTGTGCAGCCCGCCGATGAACATGCCTTCGGCGAGGAGCGCTGCACACACCCGCACCGCGGACTGCGGATCAAACGGCAGCACACCCAGCACCAGAGCGCCGGCGGTGGCACCCAGCGCGAGGCCCACGCCGGCGGTGCGCGACCCCAGCAGCCCGATCAGCCAGCCGCACGCAACCCCGCCGAGCATCCCGCCGATATTGAACGATGTGAGCCCGACGCTCGTCATGGCAAGGCCGAATCCCTGCCCCATGAGCATGGTCGGCACCCAGCTGAACATCGTGTAGCTGGCCAGCAGACAGAAGAAGAAGCCGAACCACAGCGCGATGCTGTCGAGGCGGCGCCCCCGCTCCAACAGCGCATGCCAGGGCGCGCGATGCGTCGCCGGCTCCTCGTGCAGCAGGCTACCCGCCGTGACGACAAGCCCGCAGCGGGCGAGCAGCGCCCGCAGGTCCACGTGCCGGTGCGGCAGGCGCGCGAGAAAGCGCGGCGACTCCGGCAGCGCGAAGACAAAGGCAAGACCAACCAGCAGCGGCAGCAAGCCGCAGATCGCAAAGACTCCTCGCCAGCCCCAACTCGCCAGCACGAGGGCGCCGATCGTCCCCGCGATCACTCCGCCCACCGGAATGAGCAGCATGCCGACTGCGATCGCGATATTGCGGTGACGGAACGGCGTGAATTCCGACAGCAGCGCGGCGCCGTTGGGGATCGCCCCCCCGATGCCCAGTCCCGCCAGGAAGCGCAGCGCGAGCAGGGCGGGAAAGCCGTGTACCGCGGCCATGGCCGCGGTCATCGCTCCGAAGAGCACCACGCTGCCGATGAGGCCCGCACGCCGGCCGGTGCGATCCCCGAGCAGACCGCCGATCGCGCTGCCAAGAGCGACGCCGATCAGCCCGAGCGCGGCAACCGGCGCAAAAGCCTCCCGCGGCACCGCCCAGTCGCGGATCAGTGCCGGCAGCGCCAGCCCGAGTGCCTGGTTGGCGATCCCGTCCACGGCGAACGCCAGCGCCGCGAGCGCGAGCACGCGCTTCTGCAGGGCGCTCCAGGGTCCCTCATCGAGCAACCGACTCAGGTCCACGACTTCGCGGGCGGGTTCCGACATGTAACGCCTTTCGGACTCCTCGAGGGCTGCATGCCCGCCGGTGGCATCGGCGCGCATGCAATAAAGTATACCATTGTGTACTGCAAGATCTTGCCGGAGCAACCCTTCGTGTCCCGACGCGCGCGAGGCAGCAACGGTCATATTGGCTATCATGGCGATCGTCATGGCGAGCAATCACATTCCTGCCGGGTCGAGGCGATCCGGGCGCCCCCGGGGGACCGCGCCGGCCCCGGGGCGAAAGCGGATTCGCCGGCCACCCGTCGCAGCGAGCAACCGCGGCTTCGAGCCATTCGGCGATGCCGCCATCGACCGGATCGTGTCGGAGTGGGCCGCAGTGGTCCCGAACCAGGATGCGAGCGCCCGCGAGATCACTGCCAGCATCGCGCGCATTGCCACGCTCATGCAGAAGGACACCCAGCGCGTGCTGGCGCGCTTTGGCCTCCTGGACACCGAGTACCGCCTGCTCGGGGGCCTGCGGCGCGCCGGGCCACCCTTCTGCAGCAGCCCGTCGGAGTTGAGTCCGCGCTACGTGCCCGTGACCTCGGGCGGTCTGACCGGTGTCGTCAATCGGCTGGCGCGGCGCAAACTGGTCCGGCGACTCGTGCATCCCACTGACCGGAGGGGAGTTATCATCGAACTGACCGCACCGGGTCGCAAGCTGATCGAGGCGGCGATGGGCGCGCTGGCCGCCCGCACGGCCACGGTCACCCGCGAGCTCAGCCCTGCGCGGCGCATCCAGGCGGCCCGGCTGCTGCGCCAGCTGCTGCGGGCTGCGAATGCGGCCTTCGGCGTCTCCCCCTTTGACTGATCGGGCAATCCGCCCCCCGATTGACGCGGCGGGCAGCGATTTGTACCTTAGCACTAAGATAGTTATGAGCGACCTCGAATTCGACCTGCAGCTTGAGCCGGACTTCTGCTGTGGCGGCGGCCACTGCGGACCGCTGCCCGGCTATACCTTCGAGTGCCCGAGCTGCAACAGGCCGAGCGGCTGCCGCACGGGCGAGGCCCTGCGGCCGGGCGAGATCCTCACCTGTTTCCTGTGCAAGCGACGCATGCGGATGGTCCGCGAGCTTGGAGATTTTCACCTCGTCTTCACCTACGTGGACTGAGGCTCTGGAAGGAGACTTGAGCGATGCAGACCGTCGATACGGACGTGCTGGTCATCGGCGGCGGCTCCGCCGCCCTTCGTGCCGCACTGGAGGCGGCCCGTTCCGGCGTTGAGGTGCTGCTCGTCGACAAGGGCAGTCCCGGGACGAGCGGATCGAGTCCGGTTGCGCTGGTTGGATTCAGCGGAATGCTGGGCGACGAGGCCGACAGCGAGCAGCTGTTTCTGCAGGACTGGGTCAGGGCGGCAGGGGGCATCTGCGACCGCAATCTCGTCCTGCAGGTCATCCGCCAGGGCCGCGACATCGTGCAGGATCTGCAGTCGCTGGGAGTGGAGTTCATCAGCAATCCCGACGGCAGCCTGTTCCTGTCGCGGCGCGCCGGGCACTCGGCGCGTCGGACCGTGATGGTCAAGGGTCACGCCAATGCCATGCTCCCGGTGCGCCAGGCGGCCCTCAAGGCGGGCGTCCGGATCCGCGAGGGCGTCATGGTGACGCGGGTGCTGCAGACACGCGGGCGCGCCGTCGGCGCGATGGGGGTGAGCGCAGAGGGCGAGCCAATCGTGTTCCGTGCCCGGGCGACGGTGATCGCGGCCGGTGGTGCGAACCGCCTCTACACCAATCTGTGCGAGGAGGTCGTCGACAGTGTGCATCGCACCTGCGGAGACTCCTATGCACTGGCGTTCCATGCCGGCGTGCCGCTCATCGACATGGAGTTCACGCAGTTCCGCGACTCGCCGCCCGCCGGTCCGATCTTCGGCGCCCAGTACCTGAATGCCCTGGGCGAAAGGGTGATGCTCAAGTATGACCCCGTGGCCCTCGAGTGTGCGCCACGGGCCACGATGGCCCGCGCGGTATACATGGAGAACATGGAAGGCCGCGGTCCGGTGGTATGGAATGTCGAGGCCGACCAGGTGAAGCGGTCACGCGCGCCGGTCGGGCAGCAATATGTGGCCGGCATGGTCGTGCCGATCACCCTGATGTTCCAGCGCCTGATGGGCGGTGCGCGCATCGATGAGCACGCGGCGACGGCACTTCCGGGGCTGTTCGCGGCCGGTGAGTCCTCCGGCGGGGTGCAGGGTGGAGACCGCATGCAGGGCTGCGGCTTCTGCGAGACGCAGGTCTTCGGGGCGATCGCCGGCCGCAGCGCTGCTGCGCTGGCCCGCCAGGGCAGGCCACCGGATCCGGATGCGGAGCAGGTCGAATCGGAGCGCGCCCGGCTCGCCGCGCCGGGTGGGCACGAGGACCCGGCTGAGTTCATCACGCGCGTGCAGCAGATCGCATGGGAGAAGGCCGGGGTGGTCGGCGAGCGCGGCAAGCTTGCCGAGGGCGCCCGCCAGCTCGAGTCGCTCAGGCGCGAGCGGGTTCCACACCTTGACCGGAAGGTGCTGTTCACGGCGCTCGAAGCGGCCAACCTGGCACTCACGGCAGAACTCGTGGCCCGCGCGAAGCTCGCACGCGAGGAGTCACGCAGCGCACACCATCGCAGCGATTTTCCGGCCACGGATGAGCGCTGGACCCGGCACGTGACCCTGGTGCGCGGTGGCGACGATGTGGTGCAGGTCGGCAATGCCCCGGTGGTCACGGCCGCGCCGTGATGACGGACTGAGCCGGACCATGCTGCGGCGATTCAGTGGCTTCACGATCTGCGCCCTGGGATGCCAGTTCTTCTTCGGCGGATGGTTCCTGTTCCACGGCCTGAACTACTGGACTCACTTTTACGACGATCCGACGATTCTGCCCGGGCCCGGACTGCTTCCGGCACTCGAGGCATCGGGTCTGCTGGCCGTGGTCAAGGCTCTCGAGGTGCTGATCGCGGTGGCGATGCTGTCCGACCGCTTCGTGCCGCTCGCCGCCGTGATGGCCGCCCCGATCTCGGTCGTCATTGCCTACGTCAATTCCTCGCACCACAGGCTCTTCGGCGTCTGCGTCGGCATCATCATTCTGCTCCTGAATTCCATGATCGCCCTGGGCCATTTCGGTTGCTTCGTGCCGCTGCTCACGGCCAACGCCGGCCTGCCGGTCGCACCCACGGCGCGGACGAGGCCGGCGGCGGGAGCAGCCACTTCGCTCAGCGTCCCCGTGCAGGTGACTGCGATCGCACTGGGCATCGCCTGCGCTGCCGCCATCACATTCGCAACCCTTCCACGGCGATAGCCGTGGCGAGGCCTTCGCGACTGATCAGGCTACAGTCGGGCCTGTGCGGATTGTAGAATCCGCGGATGGCCTGATCGGCTGCATACGGAGGAGAGGTATATGGCCGAGTTGGTCCGGGCCGCGGTCAAGATTGGCGCCGAGCAAACCGAAATACAGCAATTCGAGCGCCCGGCAGTCGGGTCCGACAGCGCGCTGCTGCGGGTCGAGGCCAGCGGCGTGGGCGGCAGCGATCCGGAGCTCTACCGCTGGCCGGATCATGCGCCGGTCATCATGGGGCACGAGAACGTCGGCACCATCGAGGCGATCGGCGAGCTCGCCGCGCGCCGGTGGGGCGTCAAGCCGGGTGATCGGGTCGCACTGCATGAGTACCTGCCGTGCTGGCATTGCCGCTGGTGCCGTCAGGGAGACTTCCGCCTGTGTGAAG
>DATJPN010000174.1:0-4062 GCA_035506335.1 Steroidobacteraceae bacterium
TGACCAGTTCGATGGACAGGTCGAGGGTCTCCTGCAGCGTCGGTGATGTGGCGTTGGCGGGATTGCCCACGGCGAGGATGAGCACCGGATCGGCGCCGATGGCATTGACGCCACTGCACGCCGGGTAGCTCACCTGCTGCGCCGCACCGTTGGACTGTGCGACCCAGTCGGACGCCGGCGTGGCGCTCTCGATGCACAGGTTCAGGGTATTCGCAGCTCCCGGGCTGCCCGGCGCGCCGGTCACGTACGGCTGATCCCATTGCACCACGAGCAGCACGAAGTCACCCGGCGACACGGGCGGAATGGTGAGGGCCAGGGTCGTCGCCGCCGTCGCGCCGCTCACATCGAAGTTCAGCAGCCTGCGCGTGCCCTGGACGAGGAACACCGGTGCGGCGCTCTCCCAGGAATTGCGCCAGTCATTGCCCGCGGCGGAGAAGTACGCGACGCCCTGCGCGGCCGCGGCATCCACGGCCTGGGCGACCACGCCATCCTGGAAGAAGGGCTCATCCGGATACCCCACGTCATCGACGATGATGTTCGCGCCGAGCTTCTGCAGCTGGGTGATGCCCGCGGCGAAATCCGCCTCGGAGTTCGATGCGGTGTGAAAGGCCAGCTTCGCCGCGGGCGCCACGACGTGGATGATCTGGGCCATTGCGCGGCCCTCGTCGCCGAAGGGCAGCTGCTGTGGAGCGCCGTAATTCGCGCAGTCGGCCTCCTCGACCACGTCGATTCCGGACGGGAGCGCGCCGCTGCTGACATCGGTGGATTCGGTCGCCGCGAAAGTATTGGTCGCGTAGCCGTTGTAGCCGTTGCCGAGCTTCGAAGGTCCGTTGGCGGCGTAGTAGCCGTAGCAGTCGAAGCTGTCGGAGAGCACGCCGACGGTCAGTCCCTGACCGGTGAGCGTCGGATACTGGGCGCGCACCGCGCTGCTCCCCTGGACGAAGTCGCCCTGCAGGGCCACCGGGCCCGCCGCGGCGCGTGTACGCGGCATGGACGCGCGCACCTGCGCCAGACCTGTGAGGCCCGCCGCCCTCCCGAGCGAAGTGACCGGCAGCCAGCCTCCGATCAGGTTCGAGGCGCGCGCCGTATCGCGCAGGCCCAGATCCTGCAGCGCCCGGGCGATCGCGGCAGGATCCGAGGCGGCGACCGCATCGACCAGCACTTCGGGGGTCAGGGACGGTGCCGCGAGCCGCACGTGCACCGCGGGATTCAGGTTGCGCAACGCCTCGAGGCTCACGGTGCCGCCGGCCGCCCCCGCACGGACCATGCCCCGCAGCGAAGCATCCAGGCGCCGCAGCGGCACGGCATCCGGCGCGGTCGTGCGCCCGCCGGGTTCGGCCGCGAAGATCGTGATCCGGCCACCCGGGGTCGCGGACCGCGGCGGTGCATGACGGATCTGCGCCGCCGCCAGGGACACCACGCCGCTCAAGCAAGCCGCCGCCATCCACCGCCACTCGCGCATCGACACTCCCCAGCCGCACGATGCGGGATGATACCGTATGGCCGTGATCCGACGCGGTGTGTGGCCCCTGATCGGCGCGCTGGCATGGCAGGCGGGTGCGGCTGCGGCCGCGCCGCCGTGGCGGGTCGCGCCACGGGAGGCCTGGATCCAGGATGCACCAGCGGCTGCGGGCCCGCTGCTGCATGACCGGCAGATCCGGGTGACCGCCGAAGGTGATGACCGGTATGAACACACCATCGAGCGGCTTGCCGGCGCGGCATCCGCCGAGCAGGCCGCACCGATTACGGTCAGCCTCGATCCGCGCTACCAGGATCTGGTGATCCACTCACTGCGCCTCACGCGCGGCGGGAACCTCGTCACGCGATTCACCGCGGCGCAGATACGCGACGAGGTCCGCACGCAGAGCGCCGAAGCCGAGCCGCACCGGCGGGAGCTCGATCCGCGATTGCAGGTCAGTGTGCAGGTCCTCGGGGCGCGCGCCGGGGATCTGCTCGAGTGTGAGTACACCGTACATTCGCGTGCGGCCCGTTCCGCGGGATTCTTTGCCGGCCACTATGCCGCGCAATGGGCGAGCGCTGACCGGCAGCCCGTGAACTGGGAGCGGCTGCGTGTCGGCTGGCCGGCCGGGCGCCCGATGCGATTCCGGATCAGCGGCGGACCGGCGGGCCACGCACCGCAGGTCCGCACGCAACCCGGCGAAGTGGATGTCGAATGGCGCGATCCGGCGCCGGTGTCGGATCCGGACCTGCCGCGCTGGTTCGAGAGCCGCAGCACGGTGCAGCTGAGCGACTTCACCGACTGGCGCGAGGTCGCCGCGCTGCTCGCGCCCCGGTATGGCGAGCCGCCGGCGCACACCGGCGCCCCGTTGGCCACGGGACCGGAGCAGATCCTCGATGCCCTGCGGCTGGTGCAGGCCAAGGTGCAGGCCCTCAATGTCACCGGCGAGGGACCGTATGCCCCGGCGGATCCCGAGACGGTGCTGCGGCGCGGCTTCGGCGACAGCCGCGACCTGGCGCGGCTGCTCGTGTCGCTGTTGCGCGCTCTGGGGGTCGATGCCCGCGTCGTGCTGGCCGACAGCCGTCATGGCGCGTTGCTGCCGACGCGGCTGCCCTCGCCCTTCATGCTGGATACCGCACTGGTGCGGGCCCGTGCGGGTGGCACCGATTACTGGCTGGCGCCGGCCGCGCCCGGGCCCGCGTCGGCGCTGGCCCGGACCGATACCGCGGACCTGCGGCATGCACTGCTCATCGGACCCGACGCGGATCCGCTCCTTGCCCTGCCGCAGCCGGCACCGGATGCCAGTTCACAGTCGGTCACGCAGCAGTTCGACCTGCGCGCCGGCAACACCCGACCCGCCGCCTTGACGGTGACGACCCTCTTCGCAGGCAACTGGGCGCAGGCCGAGCGCGCGACGCTACTCGCCCAGAGTCCCGCACAGCGCCAGCTCGCGCAGATCCAGGCCGTTGCCCAGGACTACCCCACGGCCGAGGCGCAGGGAGAGGTTGAGCTGCAGGACCTGCAGGGCGCACAGTCGCTGCAGCTCACGGCGCACTTTCGCATCCCGCGACCCTTCGGCGATGCCGAGGATCCGCAATTCGGATTCTTCGCCGAGGCACTCGCCGGCGCGGTACAGCCCCGCGAGGAGGCGAGGCGGCAAGCGCCGCTCGGACTGCCCTGGCCCTTCAAGGTCACCGAACACATCGAAGCGGCCCTGCCGCCGCAGTTCGGGGTGCCGGTGGGAAAGATCCTCATCGAGACGGCAGCCTTCCGCTACCAGCGCGAGGTGAGTCTTGCTTCCGGGGTGCTGCGGATCGACCACAGCTACCTCGGCCTGTCGGACCATGTGGACGCGGCCGACTATCCCGCGTACCTCGCGGCCAACGCGCAGGTCTACCAGGCACTCGGATTACGGGTACGGCCACCGGCAGCGCCCTGGCGTCGGGCGCTCGACTGGCTGGGCCAGCGCTGGTGGGCGATCATCGCCCTGGCGGCGGTCGCGACGCTCGCGGTCGGCGCCTGGCGCCGCAGATCAGTTGCGGCGGGTGTTGGCCAGTAGCCGCAGGATCTCCATGTACAGCCACACGAGGGTCACGAGCAGGCCGAACGCACTGAACCATTCCATGTACTTCGGCGCACCGCGCGCCGCGCCGGACTCCATGATGTCGAAGTCCAGGACCAGGTTCAGCGCCGCGACGCCGATGATGACCAGCGAGATGCCGATGCCGAGCGGTGAGCCGCTGTTGAGGATGGGCACGTTCACGTGGAACAGGCCGAGTACGATGGTCGCGAGGTACAGCAGGCCGATGCCCAGCGTCGCGCCGATCACGACGGCCCGGAATCGCTCCGTGACCCGGATCAGCCCGGTCCTGTAGGCCACCAGCATGGCCGCGAACACGGCGAAGGTCAGCCCCACCGCCTGGATCGCGATGCCCGGATAGCGACGCTCGAGGGTCGCGGAAATGGCGCCCATGGCAAGGCCCTCGAGTCCCGCATAGGGGATGGCGAGGTACGTCGCCATGGCCGGCTTGAAACTAATGATGAGCGCCATCACGAGGCCACCGAAGATGCCCACGAGCAGCGACGGACCCACGATCGACGCA
>DATJPN010000175.1:0-2566 GCA_035506335.1 Steroidobacteraceae bacterium
GGTGTCGCCGGCCCACCAGGCGCCCGAGCTCGTGAACGAGCCGAAATACTGCGGCACCGGGGTCGGGTCGTAATCCAGCAACGTGCTGGCATCGACGTACCGGGTGCCGTCCGCGGCGAAGATCTTGCGCGCCGGCGTGCCGATGCGCGTGATCATCGGCAGAAAGTCGTCGACGCGCATCTCCCAGGAGGACGGCGCGGCCTGGGCCTTGATGGGCGGCGCCGCGCCGGCGTGGTCGTACGTACCGAGGATGCGCGCGGCCTGTCCGCCGTGGGCCGTGTCCGCCTGCAACTGGCCGACATATTGGAAGAACACGGGCATCAGGTAACTGACGGCCGGGAGGCTGCCCAGCGCGTCAAATTGGGATCATCCGGCAATTCCGGGGAATGCTGATCGGATTTTGAGGAAGAAGTAGGCATCGTCGCGGAACCCGTACGCCATGCGTTTGATGACCTTGATCTTGTTGTTGATCCCTTCCAGCAGGCTCGTGTGCAGCGGATACCAGCAGTGCGCCAGCACGCCGTCGATCTTCGCCGCCAGTTGCCGGGCGAAGCGCTTCAGCGGCTTGAGCCGACTGCGAATGGCCCGCGCATACCACTCGCGCCAGAACTGCATCGCATAGCTCGGTAAGCGATAGTCCCACAGCGCTTTCAAGTCGTCCTTCAGCACGTACACCGTCGCCAGCCGCCGATTGGCCGCCAGCAGTTCCCGTAGCCGCACCCGGTCCTGGCGTTTGAGGTCCGGCGCATTACGCAGCAGCAGCCAGCGGGAACCCTTGATCACCTGCCGCTCGCCACGGGCCGTCTGCCGCTTCGCTTCCGCCGTCCGCACCTTGTCGATCACCTCGCGCCCGTACTTCGCCACGACGTGGAACTGGTCGAACACGATCCGCGCCTGCGGGCACTGGGCCTGCACCTCGGCCTCAAACGCCGCGCTCATGTCCATCGCCACCGCTTCCAGCCGCTGGCAGCCCGTCGGACCCAGTTTCTCGAAGAACGGCCGGATGTCGTCCCGGCCATTTCCACGGCAAACCCACAACACCTGCTTGCGGTTCGGCTCCACAAAGATCGTCGCGTAGCGCTGGCCGCGGCGGATCGCAAACTCGTCCAGGGCCAACTGGGTCAGGTTCGACAGATCGGGCTCACCCAGCGTCCGTTCCAGCCATTCCTTGTCGATGCCCTTCACCGCGTCCCAGCCCAGGCCGTAGAACTCCGCCACGTGCTTGATCGGCAGGACCTTACACAGCCGGGCCACGCTCTCCGCCAGCCGCAGCGTGACCCGCGACCACGGCAGCAGCCAGCTCAGCCGTTCCAGCTTCGGGCCGCAGGTCGGACAGGCCACGCGGATGCGCTGCAGGCACAAGTGCGTCTGCGCATCGAGGAGGGGCAGGTCTCGCACCCAGCGCTCCTCCCAGTCGTGAATGTGGCCGCAGGTCTGGCCGCAGCCCGAGCAGATCAGCGGCCCCGGTTGTCGAATCAGCTCGATCAGTACCTCCGGCGTCGGGCTCCCCGGGCTCAATTCGCCCGCCGCGAAACGCGCCACCGTTCCGACCCGATACCCTTCCCAGCCGCCCAGCAGGGCGATAACGTCCTCACTCGGCAAGGCGCTCTCCTATCCTGAAAGCGTTGAGAACTCTCAAGATAGCGCAGGGCGGCCTTGCCTTCTATCTCACCCCGCTTTTCCCGGATGATCCGTAAATGAGCGCCTTTCATTCTCCGCGAGTGGGGCCGGTTTTTATCCGTGCGCTATATCGGGACGTTCGCAAAATGCGACTTTCGGTGCGATTTTGCGGTGGGCCAAGCCGAGTACGGACGCGGATGCGTATGCCATTGTCAAAGATCATGGCGCAGCGCGCGGGGAGACCGCGGGGCGCCACGGAAGAGTATTCACGCGCCGATGCTGCAAGGACAACTGTGGCGCGCGGGATGTTGGGAATTGGCGCGTTCTGCTGGATTTCGCGTAAATTCGCGTTGGCGGCGAGGCCGCTGAGCGGAAGGTGAGGTATGCCCAGATCGACGCGCCCGCACACCCTCGCCCGCGAACTGAATGTGCATTCGTTTCGGCTGGCACCCGGCAGTTCAGCCGGGCGGGGCCGGCCTATTCCACGGAGTCGCGCCTAGTGACGATCAGCGGGATCGATTCCTTCTTCACGTACGTGCTGCCCGGGTAGTACTCGATATGTAGATGATCGGGGATCTTCGGGGTGGGGCTCAGTGCCGGTTTTGCTGCCAAGAATTCGATGTTGTTGGCAAGAACCAGGAGATCTTCTCGCGACCCGCTTAAAACGACGTCTTCCCCATTCCGCGACACGCAGATCGCCCCGGCGCTGGGCTCGATCGTCAGTGATTTCGCAAAACCCTGGTACGGGGCTGCCGGGTGCGGGCAAGGTGGCAGCGCGAATGTCCGAAGTCCGACCGCTGCTCGAATCGCAAGCGATAACTCCCGCAACAACTCCGTCGGGGCTTCGAGCTCGACCTCGCGGCTGCTGTACTTGATCACGATGCCCACGCATCTCACCTACACGGCGCTGAGCCCACCCGATGATCGCGCATTATCAGCATTCGGG